>NZ_JAVREJ010000009.1:0-214293 GCF_031845345.1 Pseudonocardia charpentierae
GCCGTCGCCGCGGCGCTCAACGGCCGACCCCGCAAGACACTCGGCTGGATGACCCCCGCCGAAGCCCTCGACGGACACCTACGCTCAGCTCAACAAGCCGGTGTTGCGAGGACCGGTTGAGTCCGGGCAGAAAGCCGGGCTCGTACACAGGTCACAACCCCTGTGCGAGCCCGGCTTCTTGTGTGCGAGCGCGCTACTTCGGGGTCGGCGTCTTCTTGCGCGCCGGCGCCTTCGCCGCGGGCTTCCTGGCGGCGGGCTTGCGCGCTGCCGGCTTCTTCGGCGCCGGGGCCTTCGCCCGACGCTCGGCCAGCAGCTCCGAGGCGCGCTCGTCCGTGATCTCCTCGACGCTGTCGCCCTTGCGCAGCGACGCGTTCGTCTCGCCGTCGGTGACGTACGGCCCGAACCGGCCGTCCTTGATCACCATGGGCTTCTTCGTGGCGGTGTCGACGCCAAGCTCACGCAGCGGCGGGGTCGCCGCCGCCGAGCGACGGCCACGCTGCTTGGGCTGCCGGTAGATCTCCAGCGCCTCGTCCAGGGTGACGGTGAACAGCTGGTCTTCGCTCGTCAGCGACCGCGAGTCGGTGCCCTTCTTGAGGTAGGGCCCGTAGCGCCCGTTCTGCGCGGTGATCTCCTCGCCGCCGTCGGGGTCCGTGCCCACCACCCGCGGCAGCGACAGCAGCTGGACGGCCTGCTCCAGCGTCACCGTCTCCACCGACATGTCCTTGAACAGCGAGCTCGTGCGCGGCTTGGCCTTCGCCGGGGCCTTCTTCTTCGTCGCACCCTCGGCCGGGGCAGCGGGCTCGGGGAGGATCTCCGTCACGTAGGGCCCGTACCGGCCCTCCTTGGCGACGATCTCGTGCCCCGTCAGCGCGTCGACGCCCAACGAGCGGCCCTCCTGCGGCACCGAGAACAGCTGCTCGGCGACCTCGGCCGTCAGCTCGTCCGGCGGCAGGTCGTCGGGAAGGTTCGCGCGCTGGGAGACCCCGTCGCGGATCCGCTCCAGGTACGGCCCGTAGCGCCCGACCCGCACCACGACGTCGTCGAACATCGGGATCGAGTTGATCTCGCGGGCGTCGATCTCCTCGAGGTTCAGCCCGACTAGCTTCTTCAGCCCGCCCGCGCGCGCCACGGAGCCCTCGCTGCCCTGCGCGCCGCCGAAGTAGAAGCCGTTGAGCCAGGCCGTGCGCGAGTCCGTGCCCGACGCGATCGAGTCGAGCTCGTCTTCCATCGCGGCGGTGAAGTCGTAGTCGACGAGGCGCCCGAAGTGGTGCTCGAGCAGTCCGATCACCGCGAAGGCGATCCAGGACGGCACCAGGGCGCTGCCCTTCTTCCAGACGTAGCCCCGGTCCTGGATCGTCTTGATGATCGACGCGTACGTCGACGGGCGCCCGATTCCGAGCTCCTCGAGCATCTTGACCAGGCTCGCCTCGGTGTAGCGGGCGGGCGGGTTGGTCGTGTGGCCGTCCGGCCGCAGCTCGACGGCGGTCAGTGCCTGGCCCTGGGTCAGCTCCGGCAGGCGCGACTCGGCGTCGTCCGCCTCGCCGCCGGCCTGGTCGTCGACGGTCTCGACGTAGGCCTTGAGGAAGCCCGCGAACGTGATCGTGCGCCCGGACGCGGCGAAGACGCACTCCTCGCCGGTGCCGGCGGTCCCGGTGATCCGGACGCTGACGGTGGTGCCCCGGGCGTCGGCCATCTGGGAGGCGACGGTCCGCTGCCAGATCAGCTCGTAGAGCCGGAAGTCGTCGCCGTCGACCTCGCGGGCCACCTGGCCAGGAGTCCGGAACGTCTCGCCGGACGGTCGGATGGCCTCGTGGGCCTCCTGCGCGTTCTTGACCTTGCGGGTGTACTGCCGCGGGCTCGGGGAGACGTACGCCTCGCCGTAGAGCTCGCGGGCCTGGGTGCGGGCGGCGGTGATCGCCGACTCGGACAGCGTGGTCGAGTCGGTACGCATGTAGGTGATGTAGCCGTTCTCGTACAGCCGCTGGGCCGAGCGCATGGTCCGCTCCGCCGAGAAGCGCAGCTTGCGGCCGGCCTCCTGCTGCAGTGTCGAGGTCATGAACGGTGCGTACGGCTTGCGCGTGTAGGGCTTCGACTCGACCGAGGTGACGGCGAGGTCGCGGCCGTGCAGCGCCTCCGCGAGACGGCGGGCGCTGCCCTCGTCGAGCACGCGGGCAGCCGAATCTCCTGAGCTGCGCAGCTGTCCGTTCGGGCCGAAGTCGCGGCCCGTCGCGACGCGGTCGCCGTCGACGGTGAGGAGCCGGGCTCCGAACGTGCGGGGGGTCGCCTCGGCGCCCGCGTCCAGCGTCGCGGCGATGTCCCAGTAGCCCGCGGCGACGAAGGCCATCCGCTCGCGCTCGCGCTGCACGATGATCCGCGTGGCCACCGACTGCACACGGCCCGCCGACAGCCGCGGCATGACCTTCTTCCACAGCACGGGGGAGACCTCGTAGCCGTACAGGCGGTCGAGGATTCGGCGGGTCTCCTGGGCGTCGACGAGGTCCTGGTCGAGGTCGCGGAGATTGGCCGCGGCCGCGCGAATCGCCGGCTCGGTGATCTCGTGGAAGACCATCCGCCGGACCGGCACCTTGGGCTTGAGCGTGTCGAGCAGGTGCCAGGCGATGGCCTCGCCCTCACGGTCGGGGTCCGTGGCGAGCAGCAGCTCGTCGACGCTCTTGAGCGCGTCGCGGAGCTCGGAGACCTTGCCCTTCTTCTCCGGCGTCACGATGTAGAGCGGCTGGAACTCGTTGTTGACGTCCACGCCGAGGCGGGCCCACGACTCGCCCTTGTACTTGGCCGGGACGTCCGCTGCCCCGCGGGGAAGGTCGCGGATGTGACCGACCGACGACTCGACGATGTAGTTGCTACCGAGGTACGGCGCGATCTTCTTGGCCTTGGTCGGCGACTCGACGATCACCAGACGGCGCGTCGGGCGCCCCACGACGGTGGCGGGAGGCGTGGTGGAACGACGGCCCGCGCCCGCCTTGCGCGCAGGCGCTGCCGGCTCGGTGTCGGGCTTCGGGCTCGTTCCGGTCGTCACGTCGTAACCACTCCATCGTCCGCCGCGTGCGGCACTTCTGCGTCGTCCCCGTGTTCGCCAGTATCCACGGACGGGGACGCTCCTCCCGTCGTGCACGCCACGTGTTCTGTCTGTCACACACTGCGCGGCGCCGATCGGACGGACGGGAGCGTAACCGCGTCGTCAACCGAGCGTGTCACCCCCGCCTCCGGCCACTCGTCCGGCGCAACGCCCCGCGGACATGGACCGACCAGCTCGGCGAAGCGTCCCACACGCCGGGCTCCGGTGATCCGCAACGCGCTGCCGCGACCACCGCGAGCTGGGGATATGCCGGCGCGAGTGGCTGCGGCGATCAGCGCCAGATGCGTCTGCGGGGCGTGCGGATCGAGCAGCAGATCGACACCGCGACCGTCCCAACGGCCGGCCGCGAGCATCCACACCCGCAACACGGCCCCGTCGAGCTGCATTCCTGCCGGCACCGTCTTGACCGCCCCGGTCGTCCAGGCCTGTGCGAGGCCGACGAGGTCGCGGCGGAACGCGGTGCGCACCGCGGTCGCGCCGCTCTCGGTGACGGCCACCTGCGCGTCGATGCCGACCGCCGCGCAGGTGGCGACGACGGCCGGCGCCCGGCAGGGGTCGGCGAGCACGACCGACAGTCGTGCGGTGTCACCGGAGCCGAAGCGGACGATCTGTCCCGGGCCGCACAGCAGGCCCGCGAGGTCGCCCGGCCGCGGCGCACGGGCGCCTGCGGAGAAGAGCGACGGCTGTGACACGGGGGACACGGGGCGCACCGTAGAACACGCGTTCGAGATCGGACAGGCCGGTCAGCCGGGCGGGCTGCTGTTTTGAGCAGACAGTTGCTGGCAGTTGGCGGCCTTCGCTGCTGCCTTCTGCAGCCGCGGTGATGCGCTGAGGTCGGCGAGCGCGTCCGGCGCGCTGATCTTCCCGAGCTGCGTCTCGGCGTCGGTGATCGTGGCGAGGAACTCCTGCGGGTCGTCCGGATCGGCGGAGTCGACCTTCGCCTTCGCGGCCGTGATGTCGGTCTCCAGCTCGGTCAGGACGTCGTTGATCCGGGTGACGGCCTCGTCGCCCCCGCCCACGGGCGAGCGACCGACCTGGCCGAGCTGGGAACGGCTCTGCTGCAGCCCGGTGATGATGCCGTTGAGGTAGTCGGTGAGCTTCTGCTTGATGCCGGGCAGGTTCGGCGAGTCACCAAACTGCGGTTGGGCCAGCGCCGGGCCGGTGAACGTCAGCAGCGACCCGCACACCCGGTCCACCCACAGCACCGGGTCGCTGCCCGGCCCCTCGGTGGGGGCGGGCGCGGGATCCGCGGTGGGGGTGCCGGAGACCGTGGCCGTGCAGCCGGTCCCGAGCAGCACGGCGCTCAGCACGGCAGCGAGCGCCAGCCGGCGGTGGCGGGGCGCGGGGGGCATAAGCCGCTCCGGGGTCGAGGACGCAGATCCCCGGTAGTGTGCCCCGGCCCGCCGACCGGTGCAGTCGGCGGGCCTGCGGCGCGCCGGAGCGGAAACGACGACGGCCCCCACCCGGAAGGGCAGGGGCCGTCGACGTGCGGCTGTCCGTCAGCTGACGGGGTCGACCGCCGGGGTGTCGGCGATGGAGGTGGTGCGCCGCTTGGTGACGACCACCGCGGCGACGATGATCAGCACGGCGACGGCCGCGATGGCCAGCCGCACCGCTGGGTTGGCGTCGGCGCCGACCGAGAACGCCACGATGGCCGGGGCGATCAGCACCGAGACCAGGTTCATCACCTTGATCAGCGGGTTGATCGCCGGGCCTGCGGTGTCCTTGAACGGGTCGCCCACGGTGTCACCGATGATGGTGGCCTCGTGCGCGGGCGAGCCCTTGCCGCCGTGGTGCCCGTCTTCGATGAGCTTCTTGCCGTTGTCCCACGCCCCACCGGAGTTGGCGAGGAAGACCGCCATCAGGGTGCCGGTCGCGATGGCGCCCGCCAGGTAGCCGGCCAGCGGGCCGACGCCGAGGCCGAAGCCGACCGCGATCGGGGCGAAGATCGCCAGCAGGCCGGGGGTGGCCAGCTCGCGCAGCGAGTCGCGGGTGCAGATGTCGACGACGCGGCTGTAGTCGGGACGCACCGAGTAGTCCATGATCCCGGGGTTCTCCCGGAACTGGCGGCGCACCTCGAACACGATCGCGCCCGCGGCGCGGGTGACGGCGTTGACCGCCAGACCCGAGAACATGAACACGACCGAGGCGCCGATGATGACGCCGACCAGCGTGTTCGGGCTGAACACCTCGTAGAAGAACCCCGAGCCGGCGTCCTCGATCCGGACGCCCGCCGTCCGCAGCGCGGTGTTGATGGCGTCGCGGTACGAGCCGAACAGCGCCGTGGCGGCCAGAACGGCCGTCGCGATCGCGATGCCCTTGGTGATCGCCTTGGTGGTGTTCCCGACCGCGTCGAGCTCGGTGAGGATCTCCACGCCCGGGCCGGTGACGTCGCCCGACATCTCCGCGATGCCCTGCGCGTTGTCGCTGACCGGGCCGAAGGTGTCCATCGCGACGATGACGCCGACGGTGGTGAGCAGGCCGGTACCGGCCAGCGCCACCGCGAACAGCGACACGACGATCGAGCCCGAGAGCAGGAACGCCCCGTAGACGGCGGCGGCGATCACCAGCGCCGTGTAGACGGCCGACTCGAAGCCGATCGAGATGCCCGAGAGGATGACCGTGGCGGCGCCGGTGCGCGACGACTCGCCGACGTCCTTGACCGGCTTGTGCTCGGTGCCGGTGAAGTAGCCGGTCAGCCACAGGATCACGCCGGCGAGCACGATGCCGATGATCACCGCGACCGAGGCGATGACCCGCGGGTCCGCGGTGAGGGTGGCTACGGTCTCGTCGCTGGGGTTGACCAGGTCCGCGAAGCTCGACGGGAGGTAGAGGAACGCCGCGGCCACGCACAGCACCGCGGAGATCACCGCGGAGATGTAGAAGCTGCGGTTGATCGCCTTGAGGCTGCCCTCGCCCTCGCGGGTGCGGGTGATGTAGACGCCGATCACGGCGGTCAGCACGCCGATCGCCGGCACGATCAGCGGGAAGAGCAGACCCTGCAGGCCGAACGCCGCGGTGCCGAGGATGAGCGCGGCGACGAGCGTGACGGCGTAGGACTCGAACAGGTCGGCGGCCATGCCCGCACAGTCGCCGACGTTGTCGCCGACGTTGTCCGCGATGGTCGCGGCGTTGCGGGGGTCGTCTTCCGGGATGCCCTGCTCGACCTTGCCGACGAGGTCGGCGCCGACGTCCGCGGCCTTGGTGAAGATGCCACCGCCGACACGCATGAACATCGCGAGCAGCGCCGCGCCGAAGCCGAAGCCCTCGAGCACGCGGGGCGCCTGCCCGGCGTACACGAGCACGACGACGGCTGCGCCGAAGAGGCCGAGGCCGACGGTGAACATGCCGACGACGCCACCGGTGCGGAAGGCGATGCGGGTGGCCTTGTCTCGGCCCCCCTCCTCGCGGGCCGCAGCGGCGACGCGGATGTTCGCGCGGGTGGCCAGCCACATGCCGAGGTATCCGATCGACGCGGAGAACACCGCGCCGATGACGAAGAAGATCGACCGGCCGATCCGCTCGCCGATGTCGTCGGCGGGCAACGCGAACAGCAGCACGAATACGATGACGACGAAGATGCTGAGCGTTCGGAACTGGCGATTGAGATAAGCAGTGGCGCCTTCCTGGACCGCTCGGCCGATCTCCTGCATCTTGGCGGTGCCCTGGCCGGCGGCCAGCACCTCCCGGAGCAGGACGAAGCCGATGGCCAGAGCGGCGAGGGCCACCACCGCGACCACACCGACGACGATGCGGTCACCCGCGGCGAGCTCGAGGCCCGGCGCGACTGTGGCGGATAGGGACATCCGTCCTCCTGGTTCATGGGAACACTGCGCCCAGGGAACGTGACATGACGGCACCCCTGGCGTCTTACGCCCCCTAAGCCGCACGTCAGAATGCGGCGAGGGCGCGTGCAGTGTAAATGCCCTGCTCGGCGAAGCTGCCGGGGGACGTCCGTCACACCTCGGATCGTGGGTCCGTGCAGAATCGTACGAGTACGGAAGAGAGGCGAACTCGGACGGTGTCGCGTACGTGAGGACAACGTGACGGGCAGACACGGGCGGCGTACGTGGTGGGGTCCGGCGCTGGGCGCGCTCGTCGCGCTGGTCGCCGGGATGTCTCTCCTGGCGACCGACGGCGCCCCGCTCGCGCAGACCCTCGACCGCGTCTCCGCGGCGCCCCTGACCGAGGCCGCGCCGGCTCCGGCCGCTCCCCCCGACACACCCGAGGCGCCGCCCGTGGAGCGCGGGCTCGCGCAGGCTGCGGTGAACGCGGCACAGGAGCAGGCCGCGTCGGCGACGCAGCTGGGTGTCGCGGTGCTGGACCGGACCACTGGCGAGCTGGCCGTCGGCGACCGCGGCCACGAGCGGTTCTACACCGCGTCGCTGGCCAAGCTGATCGTCATCGTGGACGTGCTCGACCGCCGCCGGACCGAGGGTCTGAAGGTGACCGACGCGGACCTCAAGCTGTTCGAGCGGGCGCTCGGACCGAGCGACGACAGCGCGATGAGCGCGCTGTGGGAGAAGTTCGACGGGCCCGGGGCGCCGGCCCGCGTGAGTGCGCGGCTCGGCCTGGAGGGCACGGCGGCGCCGAAGCGGTTCGGCCAGTGGGGCGAGGTCGAGGTGACGGCAGCCGACTACGCCACGCTCTGGAAGTACGTGCTCGACGACATGCCCGCCGCGGATCGCGAACTGCTGACCACGGACATGGCTGCGGCGCCGTCGACCGCGAAGGACGGCTTCGACCAGGGCTTCGGGCTCCTGTCGTCCGAGATCCGCGGCGACGGGGCGGGCGCGGTGGCCAAACAGGGCTGGATGTGCTGCTTCTCCGGCCGGTACTACCTGCACAGTGCGGGCGTGCTGGGGCCGGAGAACCGCTTCGTCGTGGTGCTGCTCACCCGCCAGCCGCGGACGAAGGGCTGGCCGGCGGCCCGGTCGGAACAGACCGGGATCGCGACGAAGGCGGTCGCGGCGCTGCGCTGACGCCTCTTGTCGGTGGTGTGTGCGAACCTCGACGGGATGACCGGACGGGTGTGGGAGGCGGAAGCGCCGCAGGTTCCGGCCGGCTCGGGCCGGGGGCAGCGGCTGCTGGGCCGTGTGCTCGCCGGCAGCGGACCCTCTCCTGCCGGTGAGGTCGACAGTCCGCTCCGGCACGCCGTCCACCTGCCGCCCCGCGACGGTTGCGCGGTCGACTGGCCGGACTGGGTGCCGCCCGCCGTCCGAACGGCGTTCGTCAACCGGGGCGTGCGGCAGCCGTGGAGCCATCAGGCGCGCGCGGCCGAGCTGGCGCACGGTGGCCACGACGTGGTGGTGGCCACCGGGACGGCCTCGGGGAAGTCGCTGGCATACCAGCTGCCGGTGTTGACGGCCTTCGCCGCCGACCGGCGGGCGACGGCGCTCTACCTCTCGCCCACGAAGGCGCTGGCCGCCGACCAGCTCCGGGCGCTTGCCGCGCTCGACCTTCCGGAGGTGCGGGCCGCGCCCTTCGACGGCGACACCCCGCTCGCCGAGCGCGACTGGGCCCGCCACCACGGCCGGTGGCTGTTCAGCAACCCGGACATGCTGCACCGCTCGCTGCTGCCGCAGCACGGCCGCTGGGCCGGCTACCTGCGCCGCCTGCGCTACATCGTGCTCGACGAGTGCCACACCTACCGCGGGCTGTTCGGGTCGCACGTGGCGCTGCTGCTGCGCCGCCTGCTGCGGATCTGCGCCCGCTACGGGGCGCGGCCCACGATCGTCCTCGCGTCGGCGACGGTCGCGGACCCGGCGGCCTTCGCGGCACGGCTCACGGGCCGGGAGGTGGCAGCCGTGTGTACCGACGGGTCGCCCGCTGCGGGCCGCACCGTGGCGCTCTGGGAACCCCCGCTGCTCGACGAGCTGACGGGGGAGAACGGTGCGCCGGTGCGGCGCTCTGCAGGCGCGGAGTCGGCCCGGATGCTCGCCGACCTCGTGCTCGAGGGCGCGCGGACGCTGGCCTTCGTCCGGTCCCGGCGAGGTGCGGAGCTGACGGCACTCGGCGCGCAACGGGTGCTCGCCGAGGTCGACCAGGATCTCGTGGCCCGCGTGTCGGCCTACCGCGGCGGTTACCTCCCGGAGGAGCGGCGGGCACTGGAAGCCGCGCTGGTCCGCGGTCATCTCCTCGGCGTCGCCACCACGAACGCGCTGGAGCTCGGCGTCGACATCGCGGGGCTGGACGCCGTGGTGGTGGCGGGCTTCCCCGGCACGCGGGCCTCCTTCTGGCAGCAGGCGGGCCGCGCCGGGCGGGGCTGCGACGAGGCGCTGGTCGTGCTCGTGGCGCGCGACGACCCGCTCGACACCTACCTCGTCCACCACCCCGACGCCCTGCTCGGTACGCCGGTGGAGGGGTGCGTGCTCGATCCCACCAACCCGTACGTGCTGGGCCCACACCTCGCCTGCGCCGCCGCCGAGCTGCCCCTGACCGAGGCCGACGTCGATGCGTTCGGCGGGGCTGCGGCCGGGGCGGTGCTGGCCGATCTGGTGGCCGACGGGGTGCTGCGCCGCAGGCCGACGGGGTGGTACTGGCCGTCGTCGGCGCACCGGCCCACCGAGACGGTGGACCTGCGCGGGGCCGGGCAGGGGCAGGTGGCGGTGGTCGAGGTCGACACCGGCCGGATGCTGGGCACGGTCGAGGGGGCCGCCGCACCGGCGAGTGTCCATCCGGGTGCGGTCTACCTGCACCGGGGCGAGAGCTACGTCGTCGACGATCTCGACCTGGACGCCGGGCTCGCCCTGGTGCACGCCGCGGCGCCGGAATGGCGGACCGATGCCCGCTCGACCGCGGACGTCGCGGTGGTGCGGGTCGCCGAACATCGCGACCACGGCGCCGTACGCGTGTCGTTCGGCGAGGTCACCGTGACCACGCAGGTGACCGCCTACCAGCGCCGTACACCGGACGGCGTCGTGCTGGAGACCGTCCCGCTGGACATGCCTGCACAGACGCTCGCCACCCGCGGGGTCTGGTACGACGTCGACGACGACGCCCTGCTCGCCGCGGGCCTGCCGGCAGCCCGCATCCCCGGGGCACTGCACGCCGCCGAGCACGCAGCGATCGGGTTGCTGCCGCTGTTCGCGACCTGCGACCGGTGGGACATCGGTGGGATGTCGACGGTCGCGCACCCGCACACGGGCTGCCCGACCGTCTTCGTCCACGACGGCCATCCCGGCGGGGCCGGTTTCGCCGAGCGCGGCCACGCGGTGCTCGCGCCCTGGCTCGCCGCGACCCGCGCCGCGATCGTCGACTGCGAGTGCCGGGCGGGCTGCCCGTCGTGCGTCCAGTCGCCCAAGTGCGGCAACGGCAATGCTCCGCTCGACAAGGCCGGTGCGGTGACCGTGCTCGATGTCGTGCTCCGCGCCGTGGCGACCTGAGATCCGCACTGTCGGTGACGGCTCCGGCCGTCGCCGGCCGGCCCGTCGGGGGCCGAACCGGCCGGCGGCGGCCGCGGCGCGGTGGAGCCGGTCGGGGGTGGAGCGTCCGAAGACGCGCCGACCCCACCGCAGACTGGGGAGCGACATCGTGAGTCGCAGATCCGGCGTGAGCCGGACCGTCGAGCAGGTTCCAGTAGGCGCCGTGACGGGCCCGCATGCCAGCGGCGGTCGCCGATCGGACTGGTGGCGACGGTGAACGCGCGGTGTCGGGGCAGAGGCGGGACGACTCGAGATCGTCTCCAGCTGGGGCCCCGCCCGTCTCGACCGCCGTCCGTTCGGCTGTCGAGAACGACCGCTCGGCGTGATCTGCGGCACGCCGCCGGCGTCGCCGAGCGGACCCGGCGCCGGTACCAACGGTGACTCTGCGGGGCCGGCACGCGCCCGGCCACGCGCGGTGACCGCGCCGAGCACCGCGACGTGCAACGCCACCTCGACCTCGATGAGGGCCTCCCCGCCGCGCACGCGACACAGCACGATCCGGCCGCCCGTGCCCGCGGCGACGTCGCCCGCGCGCCGGCACGCCACCTCCTCGCCGCGCACCGCCTGCCCGGCCGCGGCGAGCGCGGCCAGATCCGCGGCGGCCGCGGCGCGGTGCCGCCCGCCGACGGCCGCGACGAGCCCGAGCACTGCGGTCGACAGCGCGACCAGCGCGGCGACCGTGATCGCCGCCCATACGGTCGCCATGCCGCAGTCGTCCGCACGCCGGCGTCTCATGGCCCACCGCCGGTGACCTGACCGAGTGCCGCACCCGGCTCGAGCACCGCCACGGCCCGGCCCGAGACGTGGACCGGCAGCAGACGCAGGGGCGCGGCCGTCACCTCGCCGATCGCCTCGTCGCCGCGCACCTCGAGCTCGATGCGGGCACCCGAGGGAGCCAGGCGTGCCGCCACCGCACGCCCACGGTCGGGCTCGCCGCGGGCGGCGAGACGGACCAGCTCGCGGGCCGCGTCCGTGCACCGGACCGACGCCGCCGCGGCGCCGATCCCGCCGACCGCCAGCGCGGCCGCGACGGTCAGGCTGCACAGCGCGAGCGCCGCCTCGACCGTGACCGCACCGCGGTCGGTCCACCGCATCCCCGTTGGCGTCCGCCGGGGTGGCAGGCCGGCGTCAGAAGCCGGTTGTGAGCGCCCGCTGCACGAGCTGGGTGAGGGCGGCCGTGACCGAATCGCCGGTGACGACGCTGTAGAGCAGGGCCGCGAACCCCGCGGCGGCGACGCACCCGATGGCGTACTCGACCGTCGACATCCCGGCGTCGTCGCGCAGTAGCCGGCAGAACCGCCGCCGGATCCCGGAACGGGCCGCGGGGAGGCCGACCGGGGTGGGGTCGGACCGTCCGGCAAGGGCGCGACGGGTGCGGCTGCGGGGCAGGGTGGACCGGGACATGAGTTCCTCCTGGTGGTGGTGCGATCGACGGTCGGGCTGGTCACCATTGCGGGAGCACCTCTCCGGCGAGGCCGATCACGACCGGCACGACGCCGAGCACGAGGAAGGCCGGGAGGAAGCACAGCCCCAGCGGGGCGGCGATCAGGACACCCGCACGCTGTGCCCGCGCCTCGGCGGCGTCCGTGAGGGCGGCGCGCACGCGGGTGCTTTCGGCGCGGGCGGTGCGTGCCAGCGCAGCACCCGTGGCCGCGGAGCGGGCCGCGGCCCGGGCGAACGGGGCTGCCGAGGGATCGTCCGCCGCGGTGCGCCATGCGTCGGTGGGATCCGCGCCCAGTTCGAGAAGTCCCGCGACCCGTCGCAGGACGACACCGGTGGAGCCGCCGAGTGGCTCGGCTGCCGCAGCGACCGCTGCCGCCACCGGCAGCCCCGCTTCGAGACAGACCGCCAGCTCTGCCCAGGCGGCGGCCACGTCGACGGCGTCGTCCGTGCGGGTGGGGCGTGCGGCGAGCCGGCGGAGGACGATCGGCAGGCCGACGCCGATCGTCGCAGCCAGAACGCCTGCCGTCGCTGCGCCCGTGAGCGCCCAGACCAGCAGACCGACGCCGACGCTCGATACGCCCCGACGGATCTGGGCTGCGCCGGTCGTCGGGGCCGGGCCGGAGACCATGTCGTGCAGGCGCACCGATCCGTGCCTGTGCCCGGACGTCAGCAGCGCAGCGGCGAGCGCCAGGGCGGCGAGAGGCTCGGCTGTGCTGGTCATCGCGGCACCGCCGACCGCAGGATGGCTCCTGCCCAGGCCGCGCCGGCCGCAGCCAACCCGACACCGCACACCACGAGCACCTGGCCCAACACACCGCCGCGCAGCACCTGCAGCGGAGCGGCGCCGACCAACTCGCCGAGGAGGATGCCGAGCACGGGCAGGCCGGACAGGACCGCTGCCGTGGCTCGCGGACCGGCCAGGGCGGCGCCGACGCGGCCTGCGTAGGCGAGCCGCCAGCGCAGGTCGGCATGCACCCCGGCAAGGAGATCCGCCAGCGGGACACCGTGCTGCTCGGCGAGCGACCATGCGCCCGCCACCTGCCGCAGAGGGCGGTCGACCTCCGGTCGGCGTGCCGCCTCCGCAGCGATCGCTGCACCCACGCCCTCGCCGAGCGACGCTGCCGTGGCCGCCGGTCCCAGCACGGCCCGGGCCGGTTCCGCGTCTGCGGCCACCCCACGCAGCGCCGTGGCGGGATGGGCGCCCGCCCGCAACTCCTCGGTGATGCGGTCGAGCGCGTCGGCGAGGGCCGCCGTGGTGGCAGCCGCGGCGCGGTCATGCCGGGCGCGCTCCTGCCGGCGACGCCACAGCACCGCTGCGGCCCCGCCGACCAGCGCACCCGCCGGACCGAGTGCCAGCAGCCCGGCGAGCGCACCTGATGCCGTCACGGCCGTCGCCGGCAGGACCCTCGCCGCAGTGGATCGGCCCGAGCTGCGCTGCAGCGTCGCCAGCCGGAGCGGCGCCGCGGGACCGGGCAGGACGAGGACGGCCAGTGCGAGCACACCGCAGGCCAAGGCTGGAGCCGGATTCACCACGGGAGCGGCACCTCCCGCTCGGCGAGGACGGCGCCGAGCGCCGTCCGCCCCTCGGCCCACCCGCCGGTGCGCGTCCACGCGGGGCGCACCTCGACCATGCCGTCTGCGCGTACCGGGACCCCGACGACGTCCAGCACGCGAGCCCCGCCCCGGAGCCGCCGCATGTGCAGGACGACCTGGACCGCGGCCGCGAAGTGGCTGTGCAGCGCCGAGCGGGACAGCCCACCCGTCGCGGCGAGAGCCTCCAACCGCGCGGGAACCTCCCGTGCCGAGTTGGCGTGCACTGTGCCGGCGCCGCCCTCATGGCCGGTGTTGAGCGCCGAGAGCAGATCGCAGACCTCGGCACCACGAACCTCGCCGACGACCAGCCGGTCCGGCCGCATCCGGAGGGCGTGGCGGACCAGGTCGCGCAGCGGCACACCGCCCGCTCCCTCGACGTTCGCGGCCCGCGCGACGAGCCGGACGACGTGCGGATGCCGGGGACGCAGTTCCTCGCTGTCTTCCACCAGGATGATCCGCTCCCGCGGCTCCACCTCACCGAGGAGGGCGTTGAGCAGCGTCGTCTTCCCGGTTCCGGTGCCACCGGAGATCAGGAGCGCCAGCCGGGCGGCGAGGACCGACCGCAGGAGCGCCTCGGCGGTGGCGTCGAGAGCGCCACCGGCGCGCAGGCTGCCGAGGTCGTGGGCAGCCGGCCGCAGCACGCGCAGCGACAGACAAGTGCCGTCCGCGGCGACCGGGGCGAGAACTGCGTGCAGGCGGACCCCCGAGTCGGTGAGCCAGCCGTCGACGCACGGGCTCGCGTCGTCGAGGCGGCGACCGGCCGCCAGTGCGAGCCGCTGGGCCAACCGCCGCACCCCCGCCTCGTCCGGGATGCGGACCGCCGCCCGTTCCAGCCCTGCGCCCCGGTCCACCCACACCATGCCGCCACCGCCGACGAGGACGTCCGTGGTGCGCGGATCGCGCAGCAACTCGTCGAGAGGACCGGCGCCGACGAACTCCTGCCGGACCACCCGCAGCGCGGCCAGGACGTCGAGATCGGTGACGACACCGCCGGTCTCCGCCCGGACGGCGGCCGCGACGGCGGTCGACGTCGGCTGACCACCTGCCGCCGCGAGCCGGGTGCGGACCCGCTCGACGAGCAGCGGATCCACACCGCGCGGTTGCGCGGGCGGGCCGTCGACCCGGTGCCGGTCGGCCGTGGCCGGGCGGGTCACGAGGCGGCCCGCCCCGCGGCCACGCGCAAGGCCTCGAGCACGGTGGCGGCCGCATCCGAGAGCGGGCCATGGGCCCGGCCCGGAGCGTCGCCGCGTTCCAACGCGCGGCCCAGCCCGCGCTGTGCACGCATCGCCGCCACGAGGGGCAGGCCGAGCGCCCTGGCGACCTCGTCCGGGGAGATGCCACCCGGTGCGGGCCCGCGCACGACCAGCCCGACGGATGGACAACTGTGCTCGGCGACGACGGCCGCGACCCGTGCCGCGGCGGCGCAGGACCGCACGTCCGCCGGGACCACCAGGACGGTCAGGTCGGCGGCCTCGAGCGCCGCGACGGCCGCCTCGGTGGGGTAGCGCGGGACGTCGCAGATCACCGTGTCGCCCGCGCGCCGGCCGGCGTCCAGGACCGTGCCGACCGCTGCCGGGGAGGGGCCGTGCGGCGACCGGTCGCACGACAGCACGGCCAGCCCACCCGTGCCGTCCAGCTCCGGTGCCGGGAGCGCGGCGTGCAGTGCATTCGCCGGCACCCGGCCGACTCCCGTGCCGACCCCGGGCCAGCGCAGACCGCCGACGTCCTCGGCGCCGAGGACGAGGTCCACCCCGCCACCCAGGGGATCGCAGTCGACGAGCAGCACCCTGCTCCCGTCGCGCGCCGCGCGAACGGCCGTCGCCGCGGCGAACACGGATGCACCGGCACCACCCCGGCCTCCGACGACGGCCAGCACGGCGCCGTCGCCGCCCGCGCCCTCGACGGCCTGCGCGAGCGCCGCCACGAGCCAGGGCTCCGCCTCCGGCAGGGAGATCACGTGATCCGCGCCGACCGCCACCGCGTGTTTCCACGCCTCCGGCGGTGGCTCGCCGGACACCGCGACGACCACGCCCCGCCGCCGCGGCAGACCGCTGTCGGCACACGCACGTGCGGCGCCCGGGTCGAGCACCACGACCGGCGCACCCGGCCAGGTCCGGCGGGCCTCGGTGGGGTCGAGAGCGCGGACGACCTCGCATCCGGCCGCCGCGGCCGTCCGCAGCACGGCGTCGAGCAGGTCCGTGTCGGAGACCATGACGAGACCGCGCCGGCCCTCGGCCTGCCCTGCGCCGTCATGCGCCTGCGCGCCGTTCTGTCGTCCGCTCATCTGCGCCCACCCCCCGATGTGTGGCCCGTGCGGGCCGCATGTCGAGCGTGGGGCAATGAGGGGTCTCTGGAGCGACGACCTGGTCTGCTGTGGATGGTCCGAGTCGGATGTGGACAACTCGGTGGTTCCCGCGGAAGGCGACGCCGTTCCGTGCAGCTGGTGGGGCACCATCCTGCGCGGGGGTGCCAATCGGACGGCCCCCGTCAGGGGGATTGACGGGGGCCGCCGGTGGTTCAGCTCCGGGGGGTTGAGCTGAACCTCACCCGGCCGAGCCGGGCAGCCAACTGTAGCTCGATCGGGCACTTGCCCGCGACGTCCGTCCATGATTGCGCCGAGCGGTTGTGCCGTCCACCTGCGGATCCCTGCGCGACTCCCGTGCCCGCCACTGTCCACTGATCTGGCAAGCTCGCTCGACGTGTCCGGCCCGTCATCGAGCACGCCCGCCGCCGCGGCGTTCTTCGACCTGGACAAGACGATCATCGCGGGCTCGAGTGCGCTCGCGTTCAGCAGGCCCTTCCGCCGGCAGGGCCTGATCACCCGCCGGGCGGCGCTGCGCAGCGGCTACGCCCAGCTGCTGATCATGCTGTCGGGAGCCGACGCCGCCACGGTCGAGGCGCTGCGGCGGCGGATCACCGCGTTGTGCACCGGATGGGAGGTCGCGCAGATCCGCGCGATCGTGGCCGAGACGCTGCACGAGATCGTCGAGCCGCTCGTCTACGCCGAGGCCACCGAACTCATCGCCGAGCACCGGGCGAACGGCGACGAGGTGGTGGTGCTCTCGGCGTCCGGGTTGGAGGTCGTCGAGCCGATCGCGGCGCTGGTCGGCGCGGACCGTTGTCAGGCCACCCGCATGGCGATCCGCAACGGTCGCTACACCGGCGAGATCGATCTCTATCTGTACGGCGAGCAGAAGGCCGAGGCCGCCCGCGACATCGCCGCGGCCCGCGGGTACCGGTTGGCGGACTGCCGCGCGTACTCCGACTCGATCACCGACCTGCCGCTGCTGGAGGCGGTCGGCCACCCCACCGTCGTCAACCCGGACCGTGCGCTGCGCAGGGTGGCCGAGGAACGCGGCTGGCCGATCCTCACCTTCGCGGTCCCGGTCGCCCTGCGGCCACGGATCCGACCCGGCACAGCCGCCGCGTTCGCGGGTGCCGGGCTGGGCGCGGCCGCGTTGGTCGGTGCCGGCTGGTACGGGCTCCGGCGCTCCCATCGCTGAGCCGCTACGAGTCGTCACCGAGCGTAATTCTTCTGAGCTGAACCGGTGCACCCGCCGAGCGGTCTTGCCCTGCGCGGGGAAGGCGATTACAAAGTGGTCACGGACTCCTGGTCGGCCAGGGGCGGTGCGGCAGAGAAGCACCCGTCCTCCCCGACTCGGGCTCCGTGTGCGAGGACCGGGCCCTCCACGCGCGGCACGCCGCGGGAGGCATGTCGTCGTGGGCCTGCGTATCGGGACGCCGAACGCCGAGGCCACCAACACGGCACGTAGTGCACGCTGGATCCCGGGCACCTCGCACGTAGTCGGGCGGCGCCTTCCGGGGCGCCGCCCGACTCATGTCCGGGTCATCGCGTCAGGCGCGGGCCTCCGTGATCGACAGCCCCTCGCGCGCACCGGCCTCCCACTGTGCACAGCAGTGCCGCACCCAGGCGGCCACCCCGTCGGCGGTTCCGGTCGCGAACCCCGCCGCCGCCGCCCGGTATTCCGGCCGGCGCCGCAGGTGTCCGACCTCCGGTACCGCGAGCCCCTTCGGGTCCAGCCCGGTGGCCACCGCCGTCAACCGGGCCGCTGCCCGGGCCACCACGCCGTCCGCGGAGCCGAAGGGCGCCAGAGCGAGCAACTCGCCGTGGACGACCGCGACGACCACGGGAGCCGGGGCCGCCGTCCCGCCGGTGACCAGCTCCGCGAGCAGAGCGAGCCGCGCGGACACGTCCGCGTCCGGCCGAGGCCTGCCCAGCCCCGGCTCGGCGACGAGATCGGCCGCCGCGAGCATGTGCAGCCGGGCCAGTGCCTGCAACGGTGAGGTCCGCCAGACGCCCAGCAGCCGGCCCTGTTCCTCCGCGACGCGCACCGCTCCCGCCAGCACCGGGCCGGCCACGGCGTCGTCGGTCCGGTCCAGCGGCGCGCCGTCGAGAACCGCCGAGGCCCGAGCCGCCCGCAGCCCCGCCTCCGCGGCGGTCGCCGGCCAGCCGCGGCGGTTGGTCGGGTGGTTGTGCAGGCCGACGAGGGCGTCGCGAGCCCTGTCGACCGCCGCGGCGATGCCCGGCAGCGCGACGATCGGGGCGAGCGGATCGGTCGTCAGGGCCACGCGGGCATGGTCGCAAATCGGGCCCGAATCTGCCCGGACCGACAGTGCGCAGGGGCCCCTCCGCGCACTACGGTCAGTCCTCACACGGCGAGGCCGGGCGATGCTGCCCAGCCCACGACGAGGAGGGCAACAGAAGATGTCGGGTGCCACGCTGGATAACCTGTCCACCGAGAGCCGCAGCTTCCCGCCGCCGGAGGGGTTCGCCGATCAGGCCAACGCGACGGCCGACTGGTACGACCGCGCCGACGCTGACCGCGAGGCGTTCTGGGCCGAGCAGGCCGACCGGCTCGCGTGGGCGGAGCGCTGGGACCAGGTGCTCGACTGGCAGCCTCCGTTCGCCAAGTGGTTCGTCGGCGGCAAGCTCAACGTCGCCTACAACTGCGTCGACCGCCACGTCGAGGCCGGCCACGGCGAGCAGGTCGCGTTCCACTGGGAGGGTGAGCCCGGCGACACGCGGACGGTCACGTACGCCGAGCTGCAGCGCGACGTGTGCAAGGCGGCGAACGCGCTGACGGAGCTGGGCGTACGCGCCGGCGACCGGGTCGCGATCCAGCTGCCGATGATCCCCGAGGCCGTCGTCTCCATGCTGGCCTGCGCGCGCCTGGGTGCGGCGCACAGTGTCGTCTTCGGCGGCTTCTCCCCGGGTGCCCTCAAGGCCCGCGTGCTGGACGCCGAGGCCAAGCTGCTGATCACCTCGGACGGCCAGTTCCGCCGCGGCAAGCCCGCGCCCATGAAGGAGAACACGGACCAGGCCATCGCGGAGACGCCGTCCATCGAGCACGTCCTCGTGGTCAAGCGCACCGAGACCGAGGTGCCGTGGACCGAGGGCCGTGACGTCTGGTGGCACGAGGCTGTCGACCGCCAGCCCGACACCCACGAGGCCGAGGCGTTCGACGCGGAGAACCCGCTGTTCATCCTGTACACCTCGGGCACCACGGGCACGCCGAAGGGCATCCTGCACACGTCCGGCGGCTACCTCACCCAGGCCGCGTACACGCACCACGTGGTGTTCGACCACAAGCCCGGCGAGAGCGTGTACTGGTGCACCGCCGACATCGGCTGGGTCACCGGGCACAGCTACATCGTCTACGGGCCGCTGGCCAACCGGGCGACGTCGGTGATGTACGAGGGCACCCCGAACACCCCGCACGAGGGCCGCCACTTCGAGATCATCCAGAAGTACGGCGTCACGATCTACTACACCGCGCCGACGCTGATCCGGACGTTCATGAAGTGGGGCAAGGAGATCCCCGAGAAGTACGACCTGTCGTCGTTGAAGGTGCTCGGCAGCGTGGGCGAGTCGATCAACCCCGAGGCCTGGATGTGGTACCGGGAGAACATCGGCCACGACAACTGCCCGATCGTCGACACCTGGTGGCAGACCGAGACCGGCGCCATCATGATCGCCCCGTTGCCGGGGGTGACGGCCGCGAAGCCGGGCTCGGCGATGCGGACACTGCCCGGCATCAGCGCGGAGATCGTCACCGAGGAGGCGGAGCCGGTCGGCCCGGGTGGCGGCGGTTACCTCGTCCTCGACAAGCCGTGGCCCGCGATGCTGCGCGGTATCTGGGGCGACGAGGAGCGCTACCGCGACACCTACTGGAGCCGGTTCGCCGATCAGGGCTACTACTTCGCGGGCGACGGCGCGAAGTACGACGACGACGGCGCCATCTGGCTCCTCGGGCGCGTGGACGACGTCATGAACGTCTCCGGGCACCGGATCTCGACGACAGAGGTCGAGTCGGCACTGGTCAGCCACCCGACGGTGGCGGAGGCGGCCGTCGTCGGTGCCGCCGACGCCACGACGGGCCAGGCGATCGTCGCGTTCGTGATCCTGCGGGGCAACGCCGCGTACGACGAGTCCACGAGCGAAACGGTGCTCAAGGAGCTGCGCGACCACGTCGCCAAGGAGATCGGGCCGATCGCCAAGCCGCGCCAGATCATGGTCGTCCAGGAGCTGCCGAAGACCCGTTCCGGCAAGATCATGCGACGGCTGTTGCGGGACGTCGCGGAGAACCGTGAGGTCGGTGACGTCACGACGCTGGCCGACTCGTCGGTGATGAACCTGATCTCGGACGGTCTGAACAAGGGCAAGTCGGAGGACTGACCGACCCCGATGCCCGAGGGTGACCTCCCCGTCCGGGGACCGCTGGTGCTGCCCGCCCGCGAGCTGCACTGGCGGTTCTCCCGCTCGTCCGGGCCGGGCGGGCAGGGGGTGAACACGGCCGACTCCCGCGTCGAGCTGTCGTTCGACCTCGCCCGCTCGCCCACGTTTCCCGAGCACCTGCGGGACCGGGCGGAAGGCCGGTTGGCGGGACGGCTCGTCGACGGGGTGCTGACCGTCGTCGCCTCGGAGCACCGCAGTCAGCTGCGCAACCGGGAGGCGGCGCGGGAGCGCCTGGCCGCGATGCTGCGGGCGGCGCTGGCGCCCGACCCACCGACCCGGCGCCCGACCCGACCGACCAGGGGCTCCCAGCGGCGCAGGCTCGACGCGAAGGCCCGCCGAGGGGCCGTCAAGCGCCTACGCGGCCGCCCGCCCGAGTAGCTTGCGGGAACACGCGTGGTGCGGGTGGCGCGGTCAGGGCGGGGACGTGGCACGATGGCGGCCCGATCCACGTCAAGATCTACGTCAGGTTCGTGCAGGAGGACTGCGGTGGCCAGCCCGACCAGCCCCAGCGGGGCGGACGTTCCGCCCGTGCTTCCGTCGATCCCGCTCGCACCCGAGCCGTTGAGGCGCGCGGACGACAAGTCGATCGGCGCTCTGGTCACCGACGTCACCACGCAGCTGAGCAATCTCGTGCGGGCCGAGGTCGAGCTGGCCAAGGCCGAGGTCACCGCCGAGGTCCGCAAGGGCGTCACCGGCAGCGTGTTCTTCACCGTCGCGGCGGTGATCGGCCTGTTCAGCCTGTTCTTCCTCTTCTTCACCTTCGCCGAGCTGCTGAGCGTGTGGCTGGTCCGGTGGGCGGCGTTCGCCATCGTCTTCGGTGTGATGCTGCTGGCCGCCGGGCTGTTCGGGCTGCTCGGGTACCAGAAGGTCCGCAAGATCCGGAAGCCGGAGCGCACCATCGAGAGCCTCCGCGAGTCCGCCCACGTGCTGCAGCACCGCGGGCGGCCCGAGGTCCAGGTCGAGCTGGACGCCCCGAGCGCGTCGGCGCGCTGACCGGAACCCCGGAGAAGGTGCTGCGGGCCCGGCGGCGTGGCCGGCCCGGGCGGGCGCCCGACGCATCGTCGGTACGGCTGCCCGGTCCGTGGCACCACCGCGACATCTCCGCCAACGGCATCCGCCTGCACGTCGCGGAGTGCGGTGCCCCGGGAGCACCGCTGGTGGTGCTCCTGCACGGCTTTCCCGAGTTCTGGTGGACCTGGCGGCGGCAGCTGCCCGCGATCGCCGACGCCGGGTTCCGCGCCGTCGCGGTGGACCTGCGCGGCTACGGCGACTCGGACAAGCCTCCCCGGGGCTACGACCTGTGGACGCTCGCGGGGGACGTCGCCGGGCTGATCCGCGCGCTCGGCGAACCGTCGGCCTGGGTCGTCGGCCACGGCTGGGGAGGCATGATCGGCTGGACCGTCACCGCACTGCACCCCCGCCTGGTCGCCGGGCTCGTCGTGCTCGGCGCGCCGCACCCGCTGGCCGTGCGGCGCAACGTGGTGCGCGACCCGCGCGGGCAGGGTCGTGCCGTGCTGGCCGGCCGGGGCCACGTGCTCGCCGCGCAGGTGCCCCGTAGGCCGGAACACCTGCTGCGGGTGGACGACGGTGCGCACGTCGAGCGCCTCATGCGGCAGCGGGCCGGGGCCGACTGGGTGGACACCGAGGACTTCACCGTCAGCGTCGAGGGCAATCGCCGCGCGATCCAGGTGGCGGGCGCCGCGCACTCCGCGCTCGAGTACTACCGCTGGGCCGTCCGGTCGCAGGTGCGCGCGGAGGGCCGTCGGTTCGCCGCGGCCGTCGAGCGCCGGCCGTCGGTGCCGGTGCTGCAGGTGCACGGCGCCGACGACCCGTACCTGTTCACGAGCACCGCGGAGACGTCGCAGCGATGGGGCGGTCCGCACCTGCGGACCGAGGTGCTCGCCGCGACGGGGCACTTCCCGCACGCCGAGCGGCCCTCCGCCACTACGTCACTGCTGCTCGACTTCCTGCCTCGTTGACAGCCAGTGCGCCGGCTGCGGGAGCCGGTGCGGGATCTGCGTGGCCGCGTCGCCCGCGGCCGCCTGCACCTGCCCGCGGGTCAGGAACAGCGCGCCGGTGAGGTCGGCTCCCCGCAGGTCCGCGGCCCGCAGGTCTGCGCCGATCAGATCGGCCTCCCGCAGGTCCGCGCCGCGCAGATCGGCCCCGATCAGCAGGGCGCCCCGGAGATCCGCCCCGGACAGGCGGACGTTCCGCAGATCGGCTCCCGCGAGATCCCTCCGGGCGAGCGCGGCGCCGGGTCGGAACGCGCCCCGGCCCTGGCGCCGGTTCCGGAAGGGCGCCCGCACCAGCGCGCTCGCCTGCCGGAGCAGCGGGTCGACCGCGGCACGTTCGGCGTCGACGTCCACCGCGCGCAGCGCCTCCACGTCGCCGTTCGTCAGCCGTGCGACGCGCTCGGAGGCCTCCCGGGCCGCACCGTGGACGGGGCCGGCTGCGGTGCGTTCCCGCACCTCCGCGAGGTACCAGAGCAGCTCGTGGAGCGCGCGCACGACCGGCAGCACCCCGAACATCGCGGCCTCGCGCTCGCGTCCGCCGAAGGTCACCTGCACGACGTGCTGACCGGCGCCGAAGCAGTCGTACGCCACGCATCCCGGAAACCCCCGCTGCCGCAGCTCGGTGTGGATCCCGCAGCGCGCATCCCCCCGCAGGTGTCGGCACGGCTGCCCCGCAGGCTTGTCGACGGCGAAGTCGGCCGACCGCGCGAAGGCCGGGCCGACGCAGCACAGCGCCCGGCACCGGTCGCAGTCGGCCTGCAGTTCGGCGAACGGGTCGGGGTGCTCAGTCGACGGCATCGCGGTCCAGCGTGGCCTCCTCGAGGTCGAGCTCGCGCATCACCCGGCGCAGCACGTCGTCGTCGATCTCACCCGCGTCGCGGCGCGCGACGAACTCCGACCGCGTGGTCGTGAGCATCTCGCGACGGAGCCGCCGGTAGACCGTGCTCGGCGCCTCCCCGGTCTCGGCCTCCGGCCGTCCCAGCTGCTCCCACGCGCTGTTGGCCCGCATCTGCGTGATGTGGCGCAGCTTCATCGCGGCGTGGCCCGCCGGGCTGTCCTCGGGCTGGTCCGCGGTCAGCTCGTCGAGGCGGGCGATGCCGGCCTGCGCCGCCGCCTGCTGGGCCTGGGCCTCGGCGAGGACGTCCGCCGTCGTCGTGGTCTCGCGCACCCCGAGGAAGCGGATCACGGCGGGCAGCGTCAGGCCGTGCAGCAGCAGCGTGGCGACGGTGACGAAGAAGGCGAGGAAGACCAGCGTCTCCCGCTGCGGGACCGTCGGCGGGATGGCGAAGGCGGCCGCCAGCGTGACCACGCCGCGCATCCCCGTCCATGAGATCACCGCCGGCACCTGCCAGGGCGGGTACGGGTCGTTCTTCCGGATGCCACGGAACAGGGCTCGCGGCAGATAGGTGGCCGGGAACACCCACAGTGGACGCGCCAGCACGGCCGCCGCCGTGACGACCAGGCCGTAGCCGATGAGCGCCGCCCCGGCGCCCGCGTCCCGCACCACGGCGGTGAGCTGCAGCCCGATCAGCGCGAACACGACCGACTCCAGGATCGTGTCGCTCGCCTGCCAGACGGCCTGGTCCTGCAGGCGGGTGGCGTAGCCGCCCTCCGGTGAGCGGTAGCCGAGGTAGATGCCCGTGACGACCACCGCGAGCACCCCGGAGCTGTGCAGGTTCTCCGCGAGCAGGTAGACGCCGAAGGGTACGACGAGCCCCAACGCGCTCTCGACCTGCGGGTCGTCGAGCTTGCGCCGGATGCGGTGCACCAGCCAGCCCACGGCGAGCCCGACGATCACACCTCCGACCGCCGCGAGCACGAACATCCCGATGCCGCCCAGCACGGTCGCACCGGTGCCGGCCGCGACGGCGACGAACACCCGGAACAGCGTCAGCGCCGTCGCGTCGTTGCCCAGGCTCTCGCCGTTGAGGATCGTCATGGTCCGTCGCGGCAGCCCGAGTCGGCGGCCCACCGTCAGCGCGGACACGGCGTCGGGCGGCGCGACGATCGCGCCGAGCACGAGGGCCGCCGAGAGCGTCAGACCCGGCACGACCCACCAGGCGACGAGCCCGACGACGACGGTGGTGAACCCGACGAGGCCGACGGCGAGC
This sequence comes from Pseudonocardia charpentierae, assembly GCF_031845345.1. Taxonomy (NCBI): domain Bacteria; kingdom Bacillati; phylum Actinomycetota; class Actinomycetes; order Pseudonocardiales; family Pseudonocardiaceae; genus Pseudonocardia; species Pseudonocardia charpentierae. The sequence goes on from NZ_JAVREJ010000009.1 coordinate 24,438, forward strand.
AGGCCGATCGGCCGCAGGTTGGCCCGGATCCCGGCGTAGGACGACCCGAGGCCCGCGGAGTACAGCAGCGGTGTCAGCACCAGCAGCATCACCACGTTGGGGTCGAAGGTCACCTCGATGACGCCGGGCAGCAGCGAGACCAGCAGGCCTGCGACGACGAGGACGAGGGGAGCCGGGAGCCCGTAGCGGCGGCAGACGGCGGTGATCGCCAGGGACCCGAGGACGAGCGCGATGAGGGCCAGCTCGGTGCTCACGGTTGAAGGCCTCCGTACGGCCGGGCGCTGATGCCCGGAGGGATCGTGCACTGCGGTGTCACAAGGACAATGATTGACGACGATGAGCTGCGCACACACCACCGAGTACGACGACCGGTCCTGGACCGCCCCCGAACCCGACAGCACGGACGGCTGCGCCGACTGCGCCGCGATCGGCTCCACGGTCTGGGCACACCTGCGGATGTGCCTGGCCTGCGGCCACGTGGCCTGCTGCGACTCCAGCCCGCACCGCCACGCCACCAACCACCACCGCGACACCGGCCACCCGGTGATGCGCTCGTTCGAACCGGGCGAGGACTGGCGCTGGTGCTACGAGGACAAGCGCATCGTCTGATCGCTGAACAGGGCCCGTGCCGCGACTGCCGTGTCCGGGTGATCGGCGAACACCCCGTCCACGCCCGCCTCGAAGAAGGCGACGCACTCGGCGAGGCCGTCGCCGCGTCCGGCGTCGCCCGGGCCCCAGCGCAGGTCGGTCGGCAGGAAGGCGTTCTCGTCGCGGAAGGTGAAGGCGTGCACGGCCAGCCCGGCGGCGTGCGCGTCGGCGACGAGCGGGCCGGGCTCGCCGAGCGTCCCGGAGGCCGTCCGCGGGATGACGAGGCTCTTGTGCACGCCGACGGCGTCGGCGTAGTCCGCGATCGTGGCCAGGTTCTCGCGGGCGACGAGGTGCGGCGCGTCGTCGTCGACGAGGTGCACCAGCGGTACCCGCAGCTCCGACCGCAGCAGCCGCAGGCTCGCGGGGTCGAAGGACTGGACGAACACCGGCGCGCCGGGATGGTCGAGCCCCGCACCTTGCAGGGCGTCGACCAGCGCCGGTTCGAGCGGGATCCCGCGGTCGGCGAAGTATCCGGGACTCTTCGTCTCGGGATAGACACCGATCGCGCGGCCGAGTTCGGCGGACATCCGCGCCCGAAGGCCGAGGATCTCGGCGAAGGTCGGGACCGGGTAGTGGCCGTCGAAGCGGCTGTTCGCCGGCCGGAGCGCCGGTAGCCGCTCGACCACGCGCAGGGTGCGGAGCTCGGCGAGCGTGAGGTCGTCGACGAACCACCCGGTGCACGGCGCCCCGTCGACGAACCGGATGGTGCGCCGGTCGGCGAACTCGGGGCGGGTCGCGATGTCGGTGCTCGCCCCCAGGTCCGGCTCGTGCCGCGCGACCAGGACGCCGTCGGCGGTCGCGACGAGGTCGGGTTCGAGGTGGTCGGCGCCCATCCGGGCGGCCAGCTCGTAGGAGGCGAGCGTGTGCTCGGGGCGGTGTCCCGATGCGCCGCGGTGGCCGATGACGAGGGGCCGACGTGCCGTCATGCGACCAGCGTGGCGGGGGCGGGAATCCGAACGGTGCCGATGCGGTGTCGGTCCGGTGAACTCGTGTGCCGGATCCGCGCATTCGCGCTGCTGAACGTGCCGACTCGCGCTGTTGAAGGTGCCGACTCGCGGGGGTGAACGTACCGACTCGGGGGGGGGGGGGGGGGGGGCTCTAGGCTTGCCGACCGTGCGCGTCCTGGTCGTCGGTTCCGGTGCCCGTGAGCACGCCATCGTCCTCGCCCTCGCGCAGGACCCCGCCGTCACCGCGTTGGCGTGCGCTCCGGGCAACGCCGGTACCGCCGCCGTCGCCGAGCAGCACGGGCTGGACGTGCGCGACCCCCGGGCCGTCGCCGCGGCGGCGAAGACGTGGGCGGCCGACCTCGTCGTGATCGGGCCCGAGATGCCGCTCGTGGCCGGGGTCGCCGACGTCGTGCGGGCCGCCGGGATCGCCTGCTTCGGGCCGGGTGCCGACGCGGCCCGTATCGAGGGCTCGAAGACGTTCGCCAAGGACGTCATGGCCGCCGCCGGGGTCCCCACCGCTTCGGCTGTGACCGTCGACACCCCGGCCCGCCTCGACGCCGAGCTCGCCGGTTTCACCCCGCCCTACGTCGTCAAGGACGACGGCCTGGCCGCCGGCAAGGGCGTGGTCGTCACCGACGACCTCGACGCGGCGCGCGCCCACGCCATGCGCCTGCTGGAGGACGGTCACCCGGTCCTGCTCGAGTCGTACCTCGACGGCCCGGAGGTGTCGCTGTTCTGCCTGGTCGACGGGCCGACCGTGGTGCCGCTGATGCCGGCGCAGGACTTCAAGCGGGTCGGCGACGGCGACACCGGGCCGAACACCGGCGGCATGGGCGCCTACGCGCCGCTGCCTTGGGCGCCGCCCGACCTGGTGGACGACATCGTCACGCGGATCGTGGCCCCCGTGGCCGCGGAGCTGGTGGCTCGCGGCACGCCGTTCTCCGGCCTGCTCTACGCCGGGCTGGCGCTGACCTCGACCGGCCCGCAGGTGGTCGAGTTCAACTGCCGCTTCGGCGACCCCGAGACCCAGGTCGTCCTCCCGCTGCTCAGGACCCCGCTCGCCGGGCTGTTCCACGCGGTCGCCACGGGCACGCTCGACCGGCAGCCGCCGCTGGAGTGGAGCGAGGGTGCCGCGGTGACCGTGGTCGTCGCCGCCCACAACTACCCGGGCACCCCGCAGCTGGGCGACGTCGTGACGGGGTCGGAGGGCGAGGGTGTGCTGCACGCCGGCACTCGCCGCCGCGACGACGGCGCGGTGGTCTCCGCGGGCGGCCGGGTGCTGTCGGTGGTGGGCACCGGCGCGGACCTCGCCGCGGCCCGCGACGACGCGTACCGGCGGCTCGAGGGCGTGCGGCTGGTGGGCTCGCACCATCGCACCGACATCGCGCTGCGCGCGGTGCAGGGCGAGGTCGCGGTCCCGACCCCGGCCTGATCCGGCCCGGCCTATCGTCAGGCCGTGAGTCGATCCGTCGCGTCCCTCCACGAGGCCGCCCGCGCGGCGATCCCGCCGTTCCACGTCATGGATGTCTGGGCCGCGGCCGGTGAGCGGCAGCGCACCCACGGCGACCTGATCAACCTCTCCGCGGGCCAGCCCTCCACTCCCGCGCCCCGGCCCGTCCGCACGGCGGCCGCGGCCGCGTTGGAGCGCGACGTGCTCGGCTACACCGTCGCGCTCGGCCTGCCGGAGCTGCGGGCCGGCGTCGCCGCGCACTACGGCCACACCTACGGCCTGCCCGTCACCACCGACGACGTGATCATGACCACCGGCTCCTCCGGAGGCTTCCTGCTCGCGTTCCTCGCCGCGTTCGACCCCGGCGACCGCGTGGCGATGGCCTCTCCCGGCTATCCCTGCTACCGCAACATCCTCACGGCACTGGGCTGCGAGGTCGTCGAGCTCCCGTGCGGCCCGGAGACGCGCCACCAGCCCACCGTGTCGATGCTGGAGGAGCTCGGGGGCATCGACGGCCTGATCGTCGCCAGCCCGGCCAACCCCACCGGCACCGTCCTGCCCCCCGACGAGCTGGCCGCGCTGGCGTCCTACTGCGAGAGCGCCGGGATCCAGCTCGTCAGCGACGAGATCTACCACGGCATCTCCTACGCCGGTGCCCCTGCGACGTCGAGCGCGTGGACGACCTCGCGCGAGGCGATCGTCGTCAACTCCTTCTCCAAGTACTTCTCGATGACCGGCTGGCGGCTGGGCTGGCTGCTCGTCCCGGAACGGCTGCGCCGCGCGGTCGACCGCTTGACCGGCAACTTCACGATCTGCCCGCCCGCGCTCGCCCAGCACGCCGCCGTCGCCGCCTTCACGCCGAATGGCTACGCGGAGGCCGACGGGCACGTCGCCCGGTACGCCGGCAACCGCGCGCTGCTGCTCGACGGACTGGGCCGGCTCGGCATCGACCGGCTCGCCCCCGCCGACGGCGCCTTCTACGTCTACGCCGACGTCGCGCACCTCACCGACGACTCCATGACCTGGGCCTACCGCCTGCTCGCCGAGACCGGGGTCGCGCTCGCGCCGGGCGTCGACTTCGACCCGGCGAACGGGCACCGATGGGTGCGGTTCTCGTTCGCGGGCGCGGGCGACGACGTCCGCGGTGCGCTGAACCGGTTGGCGAGCTGGCTGCCCGCAGGGCACTAGCCTGCGGCGATGGAGGACGAGCCGCGGATCGCCGCCTGGAACGCCAAGGTCGACTGGCCGCTGACCGGGCTGACTCTGGTGTTTCTCGCCGGTTACGCCTGGCAGGTCCTCGACACACAGCTCGACCCGCGTGCACGCGGTGTCCTGGACGTGGTGCTCACCGGCATCTGGCTGTTGCTCGGCCTCGACTACCTGGTCCGGCTCGGTCTCGCCCGGCGCAAGCTGCGCTTCGTGCGCCGGCACCTGCTCGACCTGCTGATCCTCGTACTGCCGATGTTCCGGCCCCTGCGCGCGCTGCGGATCATCACCGTGATCGGGGTGCTGAACCGCCAGCTGCGCGACGACTTCCGCGGCCGCGTCCCGATCTACGTCGGCGCGACCGTCGGGCTCGTCGGATTCGTCGCCGCGCTGGCGGTGCTGGAGGCGGAGCGGTCGGCACCCGACGCGTCGATCACCACCTTCGGCGAGGCGGTGTGGTGGACGATCACCACGATCTCGACCGTCGGGTACGGCGATCGCTACCCGGTGACGGTCGAGGGGCGGATCGTCGCGGCCACGCTGATGGTCGCGGGGATCGCCCTGCTCGGCGTGGTGACGGCCTCGATCGCGGCCTGGTTCGTGGAGAACGTGCGCCGGGCGGGCGAGCAGGTGAGCGAGGAGGTCGAGGAGGTCTCCGCCGACGTCGAGGCGACGCAGGTCCAGCTGGCCGACGTGCTGGCCGAGCTGCGGACGATCAGCGCCCGACTCGACGCACTGGAGCGCGACCGCCGTGGCGGGACGACGACCCCAGACCCGGACCGGTCAGCCCCATCCGTTCGACCGTCGGCGTGGGGTCGACCGGACCGATCCGGTCCAGCGCAGCGGTGATGTCGGCCTCGCTGACGTCCGCGTGCGGCATCAGCCGGACCTTGCCGGCCATGCTGCTGGCCATTACACCCGCGTCGGCGAACCGGCGCAGCGTGCCGCCCACGTCGGCGACCGGGAGCAGCACGATGTTGGTCTCCGGATCGGCCACGGACCAGCCGCGCTCGCGCAGCCCGGCGACCAGCAGGCGCGCCTTCGCGTGGTCGTCGGCCAGCCGCTCCATGTGGTCCAGCCCGACCAGGGCCGCCGCTGCGAGCACCCCGCCCTGGCGCACCCCGCCGCCGAGCATCTTGCGCAGCCGCCGCGCCTCCTGCACGAACTCCGTGGATCCCGCCACCGCGGAACCGACAGGTGCGCCGAGGCCCTTGCTGAAGCAGACCTGGACCGTGTCGACACCGACGGTCAGCGTCGCCGGGGGCACGCCGAGCGCGACGGCGGCGTGCCAGAGCCGCGCGCCGTCGAGGTGCACCCGCAGACCGGCCGCGCGGGCGGCGGCCGCGACGGCGGCGTGCTCGTCCGGGGCGGTGACGGTGCCACCGGCCGAGTTGTGGGTGTTCTCCAGGCACAGCAGCGTGGTGCGCAGCGTGTAGTACGGCCCGGAGCTGCCCGCGGCCCGGCGGACGGCGGTGGGGGAGACCTTCCCGGGACCGGCGTCGTGCGGCAGCGGCTGCGGCATGCCGCCGGCGAGCCAGGCGGCGGTGCCCAGCTCCGCGTCGAGCACGTGGGCGCCCGCCGGCGCGAGGAACGCGTCGCCGCGCGTCAGGTGGCTCATCAGCGCGATGAGGTTGCCCATCGAGCCGCTGGGCGTCCAGAGCGCGTCGTCCGTACCGAGCAGGCCGGCGACCCGGGTCTCGAGCTCGCGCATCGTGGGGTCGTGGCCGAGGACGTCGTCGTCGACCTCGGCAACAGCCATCGCCTCACGCATCTGCCTGGTCGGACGGGTGACGGTGTCCGAACGCAGGTCGACCGGGCCGTCGTGGGACGGTCGGCGGGTACGGGCTGAGCGCATCAGGGTAATCCAACCACGTCGGCATCGAGACGTGCCCTCCTGGGTCACGGATTGGTCACAGCACTACTCTGCCCGGGTGATGTCGCAGGGCCCGCACAACCACACGGACGGGGCCGTCCGTCCTGTGGAGGTGGCGGGAGCCGGGCAGGAGTTCGATGCGTACTTCCGCGCGCGCCGCGACGCCGTCCGGCGCACCGCGTACCTCCTGTGCGGCGACTGGCACCGCGCCGACGACCACGCGCAGGCGGCGTTCGTCGCCCTGCACCGGCACTGGCGCAGGATCCGCGACCGCGACGCGCTCGACGCGTGGATGCGCAAGACGCTGGTCCGGACCGTGGTCGACGAGTCGCGGCGGCCGTGGCGGCGGGAACGGTCGACCGAGGATCCCGTGCTGACCACGGCGGTCGCCGACCGCGCGGACGGCCCCGCGGATTCCGTCGTCACCCGGCACGTCCTGGTCGACGGCCTGCGGGTCGTGCCGCCCCGCCAGCGCGCCGTGCTGGTGCTGCGGTTCCTCGAGGGTCTGGACGTCGCCGCGACGGCGGAGGTGCTCGGGTGCTCCGAGGGCACCGTGAAGAGTCAGACGGCGCACGGGCTGGCCGCACTGCGCGCCGCCCTCGGCGACGCGCTGGACGACCTGCGACCGGCAGGCTGATCGGGGGACGGGATGCAGGAACACGGGGAGGCCGACGAGGCGCGCATCGCGGCGCTGTTCCGCGACGCGGCGTCCGGGGCGCCGCCGCCGGCGTTCGACGCTGCACAGGTCATCGCCACGTCGAGGCGGATCACGCGCCGGCGGCGCTCGGCCGTGGCGGGCGCGGCGCTGGCGGTCCTGGCGGTCGCCGGGGTGGGAGTGGTCGCCGGCATCGGCGGACCGCGTGACGCGACGGTGACGGCTGCGTCGGGGCAGGCGGCAGACCAGGCGGCTCCGGGCGCAGGGGCGGCGGGGGATGCGGCGCGCGCCGCGGCCCCGGAAGCCCCGGAGGCGGCGGCGGCGCCGAACGCCGCCGTCCCACCGGCCGGCCCCCCGCTCGGCCCGGGCACGAGGGAGTGCGCCGACCGTCAGGACCCGGCGCTGCGGAGCCTCGTCGACCAGGCGCTGCCCGAGGTCGTCGGTGCGTCCGAGGCCGCCACCACGATGGAGTGCCGTCCGGGAGGCGAGCGCGGCGTCGCCCTCGAGGCCGGAGGTGGAGTGCTGGTGGTCACGTACCTGCCGCCCGGACCGGTCACGGAGCCTCCCGACGGGGCGCGGTCCGCGCCGACCGCCTCCGGCGGCACCGTTCTGGTCTCGTCGCGCGCGGACCGGTCGGGCGACGCGGCGCCGTTCGCGGACCGCCTCGACGCGGTGGTCGCGTTCCTCGCGCCTCGGCTGTAGCGGGGACACTGGTCGCGTGGCGACGGAGAAGGGCGAACGCCGGCGCGCGGCGCTGGTCGCCGCCGCGGCGGAGCTGCTGCGCACCGGCGGGTTCGAGGCGGTGCGGCACCGGGCCGTCGCCGAGAAGGCGGGGCTGCCGCTCGCGTCCACCACCTACTACTTCGCGTCGCTCGACGACCTCGTCGTCGCGGCCGTGGAACACAGCGGACGAGGCGAGCTGGCGGAGGTGCGGGCAGAGCTGGAGGCGCTGCCGCACGGCGCCGGGCTCGACGACGTGGCCGAGCTCGTCCTCGACCAGCTCCTCGGTTGCGAGTCGCGGCGCAGCCCGGAGGCGGTGATCCTGCGCTACGAGCGGTTCGTCGGCGCCGGACGCCGGCCCTACCTCGCGCCACTCATGCGGGAGATGCGGGCGGAGTTCGACGCGCTGCTCGTCGCGGTGCTCGTCCGGGCCGGGGTGACGTTGGACCAACGAGCGCTGATGCGCCTCGTCGCACTCGTCGACGGCACCGTCGTGAACAGCCTGATCGAGGCCGACCCGGATCCCCGCGCGGCCGCCCACACCGCCCTGCTCGCCGAGCTCGGCACATAGCGCGGTCACCGCACTAGGCTTTCTCCACGTGATCCCCAACGTCCTCGCCGCGCGGTACGCCAGCCCCGAGCTCGTGGCTCTGTGGTCGCCGGAGAACAAGATCGTGCTGGAGCGCCGGCTGTGGATCGCCGTGCTGCGCGCACAGCGCGACCTCGGCATCGACGTCCCCGAGCAGGCGATCGCCGACTACGAGCGGGTCGTCGAGCAGGTCGACCTCGCCTCGATCGCGGCGCGCGAGCGGATCACCCGGCACGACGTGAAGGCGCGCATCGAGGAGTTCTGCGCGCTCGCCGGGCACGAACACGTGCACAAGGGGATGACCAGCCGCGACCTGACGGAGAACGTCGAGCAGCTGCAGATCCGGCTCTCCCTCGAGCACGTCCGCGACCGCTCCGTGGCGCTGCTCGCCCGACTCGCGCGGCGCGCGGCCGAGCACGCGGAGCTGGTGTTGACCGGGCGCAGCCACAACGTCGCCGCCCAGGCCACCACCCTGGGCAAGCGGTTCGCGACGGCCGCGGACGAGCTGCTCGTCGCCTACGCGCGGCTGGAGGACCTGCGTGGCCGGTACCCCCTGCGCGGGATCAAGGGCCCGGTCGGGACGGCGCAGGACATGCTGGACCTGCTCGGCGGTGACGCCGGCAAACTCGCGCAGCTGGAGGAGCGCGTGGCCGCGCACCTCGGCTTCGCGGGCGTGTTCACCAGCGTGGGGCAGGTCTACCCCCGGTCGCTGGACTTCGACGTGCTCACCGCCCTGGTGCAGCTCGGCGCCGCGCCGTCGTCGCTGGCCCTGACGATCCGCCTGATGGCCGGGGCCGAGCTGGCGACCGAGGGGTTCAAGCCCGGGCAGGTCGGGTCGTCGGCGATGCCACACAAGATGAACTCCCGCTCCGCGGAGCGGATCAACGGCCTGCTGGTGCTGCTGCGCGGATACGCCGGCATGGCGGGCGAGCTGGCCGGGGCGCAGTGGAACGAGGGCGACGTGTCCGACTCGGTGGTCCGCCGCGTCGCGCTGCCCGACGCGTTCTTCGCGCTCGACGGCCTGTACGAGACCGCGCTGACGGTGCTGGACGAGTTCGGTGCGTACCCGGCAGTGATCGCCCGCGAGCTCGACCGCTACCTGCCGTTCCTCGCGACGACGGCCGTGCTGATGGCCGCGGTCCGGGCCGGCGTGGGCCGGGAGACCGCGCACGAGGTGATCAAGGAGCACGCTGTGGGCGTCGCGCTGGCGATGCGGGAGAAGGGCCAGGCCGACAACGACCTCGTCGCCCGCCTGCAGGGCGACGAGCGGCTGGGCCTCGCGCCCGGTGAACTCGACGGCCTGATGGCCGACCCGCTGTCGTTCACCGGAGCGGCGTCGGCGCAGGTCGCGGCGGTCGTGGCCCGGGTCTCGGAGATCATGGCCGCACATCCCGACGCGGCCGCCTACACCCCCGGGGCGATCCTGTGAGGCTCCTGCACTCGGGCAAGGTCCGCGACGTGTACGAGGACCGGGGGGACCTCGTGCTCGTTGCCTCCGACCGCATCTCGATCTACGACGTGGTGCTGCCGACCGCGATCCCGGACAAGGGTGCGGTCCTCACGCGACTGTCGCTGTGGTGGTTCGACCGGCTCGGCGACCTCGTGCCGAACCACGTGATCTCGGGGACGGACGTCCCGCCGGAGTTCACCGGGCGGGCCATGCGCTGCCGGCGCCTGGAGATGCTGCCGGTGGAGTGCGTCGCCCGCGGCTACCTCACCGGATCCGGGCTCAAGGACTACGAGAAGACGGGCACCGTGTCCGGTGTGGCACTCCCACCCGGGCTCGTCGACGGGTCGGAACTGCCTGAGCCGATCTTCACCCCGTCGACGAAGGCGCCGCTCGGGCAGCACGACGAGGCCATCACCTTCGCCGACGTCGAAGACCTCGTCGGTGCGGAGACCGCGGCCAGGCTGCGGGACCTGACCCTGGCCGTCTACGCCCGCGGAGCCGGGACCGCGGCGGCGAACGGCATCCTCGTCGCCGACACGAAGCTCGAGTTCGGCCGCGACCCGGCGACGGGCGAGATCGTGCTGGGGGACGAGGTGCTGACCCCCGACTCGTCGCGGTTCTGGCCTGCCGACCGCTGGGAGCCGGGCCGTCCGCAGGCCTCGTTCGACAAGCAGTTCGTGCGCGACTGGTCGGCGACGCTGCGCTGGGACCGCACCGCGCCCGGCCCGGAGGTCCCCGAAGAGGTCGTCGAGGCGACCCGCGCCCGGTATGTCGAGGCCTACGAGCGCCTCTCCGGCCTCCGCTGGGTCTGAACGACCACTCGGCGCTCGCCGCCCACCGTTCACCCGATCAGTGAAGATTTGCAGCAACCTTCACTCGACCAGCCGATCGGACACGGTGATATCGAGACGTTACGTAGCCGACTACGACGTTCGGGTGGCATCAAATGATTCCCGAAACGGTGTCCGGAGCCTCCACGATGACCGAGCGTGTTGTTGCCGGAAGGTGACCACTTCGTGCTGAAGGTCGGGAGCCCGTACGGCTGACCGGCTGCAGATCGGGGCACACGCGCCGGAGGGCGCGGGACGGCGGCGAGATCGGGTCGCCGCGTCGTGAGCGGTTCGGTCGCTCCCAGGCGTGTGCGCGCTGCATCGAGAACGCCAAGGGGGACCTGCATGAGCCTGCTCGACGATCTGCGCATCACCCCGAGCCCGTCCGTCTCGGGCGAGCTGCCCGGGCCGCGTTCCGCCGCCCTCCTCGCCCGGCAGGAGCGCCGGGAGTCGAACGCCCGCGTCTACGGCCGCCACTTCCCCATCGCGGTCGACGAGGCCGAGGGCAGCTTCCTGCGCGACGTCGACGGCAACGTCTTCATCGACTTCCTCACCGGGGCGGGGGTCCTGTCGCTGGGCCACAACCACCCCGAGCTGATCGCCGCGGCGGCCGAGCAGCTGGGCCGTTTCGTGCACGGACTGGACCTGCCCACGCCGGCCAAGGACGCCTTCACCGAGGCCCAGCTGTCGATGCTCCCCGGCCGGATGGCCGACCGCATGAAGATGCACTTCTGCGGTCCGACCGGCGCGAACGCCGTCGACGCCGCCATCAAGCTGTGCAAGACGGCCACCGGCCGCGGCGACGTGATCTCCTTCCAGGGCGGCTTCCACGGCACCACCCACGCGGGCATGGCGCTCACCGGGAACATCGGCAACAAGCGCCCGATCGCCAACGGGGTGCCGGGCGTCCACTTCTTCCCGTTCTCCCACTGCGCGAGCTGCCCGCTGGGGCTGCGCCGCGACACCTGCGCGACGAACTGCATCACCGTGCTCGAGAACGCCCTGCACGACCCCAACGGCGGCATCGCACTGCCGGCGGCCGTGCTGGTGGAGATGGTGCAGGGCGAGGGCGGCGTCGTGCCCGGGGACCGCGACTTCATGCGACGGCTCCGGGACCTCACCCGCGAGCTCGACATCCCGCTCGTGGTCGACGAGGTGCAGACCGGCTGCGGCCGCACCGGTACCTGGTTCGCCTTCGAGCGCTACGACATCGAGCCGGACGTGATCGTCGCCTCGAAGGCGCTCTCCGGCATCGGCCAGCCGGTCGCCGTGATCATGTACGACGAGCGGCTCGACGTGTGGACGCCCGGCGCGCACACGGGCACCTTCCGGGGCAACCAGCTCGCCTTCGCGGCCGGCGCCAAGGCGGTCGAGATCGTCCGGCGGGACGACGTGCTCGGCAACGTGCGGGCCCGGGAGGCGCAGATCCGCGACCGGTTCGCGGTCCTGCGCACGCACCCCTGGGTGCGCGACGTCCGGGGCGTGGGCCTGATGTGGGGCATCGAGCTGGCCGACCCGCTGACCGGACGGCGGGCGAGCGGGCTCGCCGAGCAGGTCCAGGCCGCTGCGCTGCGGGCGGGGCTGATCCTCGAGCTGGGTGGGCGCGACGACTGCGTGGTGCGGCTGCTGCCGCCGCTCAACGTCACCGCCGAGGTCGTCGACATCGCCTGCACGATCATCCTCGACTCGCTGGACGCCTGTGCCGCCGGCCTGCCCGTGGTGCCCGTGCAGTCGTCCGGCTCGGCCCTGGGCCGGCCGGCCACTTTCTGAGCCGATGCGTCACTCGGTGGACCACGACACGGCGCCCACGGCTCCGGTCCCCCCTCGCGGACGGCGGCCGGACCCGGATCCCACCGAGGTCCTGCAGGTGCCTGCGGAGGCCCTGCCGACCCAGGCGCTGCGCACGGTGCCGCGACGGCAGCGCCGCCCGCGGCCGGATGCGACCAAGGCGCCGTCGCGGCAGCCCGAGGCGCCTCGGACGGAGGTCCTGCGCCGGGTTCCTGCGCAGGTCGACCGCCGGGCCAACGCCTGGTCGACCGATGCGCCGGTCACCGAAGTGCTGCCGTACGTGCAGAGATCGCCGAGATCCGCGGCCGGACTGCACACCGAGGCACTGCACCGGGTCGTGTACTGGCACGGCGACCACCTGCGCACCCAGACGTTGCGCGTCGTCCCCGAGCACGCGGACGGGCTGCGTCCCACCCCGCGTCCCGGTCCGAAGCACCGGGCGATGCCCGCGACGACGCCCCCGGGAATCGCCGCGCCGGCGACGGCCGCGCCGGACGCCACGCCCGGGATCCTCGCTCCCGACGACCAGCGTCCGCGCTGGCGGCCCGGCGACCGCATGGAGCACCTGTTCGAGCAGCGCTGCGACGCCACGCCGCACCACCCGGCGGTGGAGCCGGAGAACGGGCCGCCGCTGACGTTCGCCGAGTTGGACGCCCGGGCCAACCGGCTGGCCCGCCACCTGCGGGCCCGGGGAATCGGCGCGGGCGACCGCGTCGCACTCATGTTCGACGACGCGGTGTGGGCGTACACGGCGATGCTGGCGGCGCTCAAGGTCGGGGCGGCGTTCGTGCCGCTGGACCCCGGGTTCCCGGCCGACCGCGTCGGCTACATCGTCAGCGACGCCGCGGCGTCCGCCGTGCTGACCCTGGAGCACCTGAGCGCGGACCTCGCCGAGATGCAGGCCGACGTCCTGTGTGTCGACGACCCCGCTGCCCGGCTCCGCGCGCTGCCCGCCGGACGGCTGACCCCGGCCGAGCGCGGCCCGGCGAGCGCCGACCAGCTCGCCTACATCATCTACACGTCCGGCTCGACCGGCCGCCCCAAGGGCGTCGCGATCGGCCACCCGAGCATCGTCAGCTTCGTCCGTGTCGCGGCCGAGGTGTACGGCGTCCGGCTCGGCGACCGGATGTACCAGGGCATGACGATCGCCTTCGACTTCTCCGTCGAGGAGATCTGGGTCCCGTGGGCCGCCGGCGCGACGCTCGTGCCCAAGCCGGCAGGCGGGTCGCTGCTGGGGGCGGACCTGCACGACTTCCTGCTCCGCCGCCGGGTCACGGCGATTGCCTGCGTGCCCACGCTGCTGTCGACCATCGAGGAGGACCTGCCGGACCTGCGGTTCCTGCTCGTCTCCGGCGAGGCGTGCCCGCACGACCTGATCGTGCGCTGGCACAAGACGGGCCGGCGGTTCCTCAACGTCTACGGGCCCACCGAGGCCACGGTCACCGCCACCTGGACCCCCGTCGACCCCGACCGCGCAGTGACCATCGGCGTGCCGCTGCCCACCTACTCGGTCGTCGTCCTCGACCCCGAGGACCCGCACCGCGCCCTGCCCCTCGGGGGGATCGGCGAGCTGGGCATCGGCGGGATCGGGCTGGCCCGTGGATACGTCAACCGCGACGACCTGACCGAGAAGGCGTTCATCCCGGACTTCATCGGGCTGCCTGCCAACCCGTCGAAGCGCATCTACCGGACCGGCGACCTGTGCCGGATCAACGAGCAGGGCGAGATCGAGTACCACGGACGGATCGACCTCCAGGTCAAGATCCGCGGGTACCGGATCGAGCTGACCGAGATCGAGTCGGTGCTGCTGCAGGTCCCGGGGGTCTCGGGCGCCGTCGTCCACACCTACGAGCCGGTGCCGGGCACCGTCGAGCTGGTGGGCTACTACAGCCTGCGGACCGACACGGCGTCCGTGGACCCGGAGGCGATCTACGCGGTCCTGCGCGACCGGCTGCCGTCGTACATGGTGCCCGCGTACCTGGAGCAGCTCGACGTCATCCCGCTGACGACCAGCGACAAGGCGGACCGCAAGAACCTCCCGCCGCCCTCGGCGCGACGCACCTCCGGGTCGGCGCGCGAGCACGTCGCCCCGGTCGGGCCGGTCGAGACGGCCCTGGCCGGGCTGCTCGGAGAGGTGCTCGGGCTCGAGAAGGTCTCCGCCGACGCCCACCTGTTCGACGACCTGGGCGCCAACTCCCTGTTGCTGGCCCAGTTCTGCACGAGGGTCCGCCGGCACCCCGACCTGGCACCGGTGTCGACCCGCGAGGTGTACCAGCACCCGACGGTGACGGCGCTGGCGACGCTGCAGCCGGCCCGCTCCGCGCCCGGCACACCTGCGCGCCCAGCGGCTCCCACGACCTCGCCCGTGACGCGGGTGGGCGCACTGACCCACGCGGCGTGCGGCACCGTGCAGCTGCTCCTGTTCCTCGCCTCGCTGGTGACGGCGGCGAAGGTGCTGGAGACAGGCTTTCTCTGGGTGGTCGCCGCCAACGGGGTCGTCGACGCCTACCTGCGTGCGCTCGCCTGGGGCGCGGGAACCTTCGCCGGTTTCACGCTGCTGCCGATCGTGGCCAAGTGGCTGCTCATCGGACGTTTCAGGCCGCGCGAGTTCCCCGCGTGGGGTCTCACCTACCTGCGGTTCTGGCTGGTCAAGACGCTGATCCGGGTCAACCCCATGACGATGTTCACGGGGTCGCCGCTGCACCTGATGTACCTGCGCGCCCTCGGCGCGCGCATCGGGAAGCGCGCGGTCGTGCTCACACCGCGCGTGGCCGCGTGCCCGGACCTGCTCACGATCGGGCCGGGCACGGTGGTCCGCGAGGACTCCTCGCTGCTGTGCTTCCGCGCCGAGGCCGGACGGATCCGGCTCGGCGCGGTCACGCTGGGCGCGAACGTGATCGTGTCCGAAAAGACGGTGCTGGACGTCGACACCGCGATCGGCGACGGCGGGTGGCTCGGGCACTGTTCCTCGCTGCAACCCGGCCAGCGGGTGCCGGCGGGCCAGTACTGGCACGGATCACCGGCCCAGGCGGCGGACGAGGCCCCCCACCAGGTCCCGCCCGCGCGCTGCGGCACGGCACGCCGGTTCTGGTACTCGATGCTGCAACTGTTCAACCTGTTCCTCCTGGCCCCCATCGGCTTCGCCGCCACCGTCGAGCTGTCGCAGCTCGTGCCGTGGACTGCCAAGCTCGTCGCGGCCGGCGCCCACAGCGCGTCGGATCCGGTGCTGTACGCCCAGATCGCGGGCCTCTCGCTCGCGCTGTTCTACGGCGGCATGCTCACGGCGCTGGCTTTCGTGACCGTCGTCCCGCGGCTCGCGCACAAGCTGTTCGTGCGGCCGGACGAGGTGCACGCGCTCTACGGCATCCGCTACTGGGCGCACCGGTTCATCCGGCGCACCACCAACGTCACGCTGTTCAACGACATGCTGGGCGACAGCTCGTTCATCGTCGGCTACCTCAAGGCGATCGGCTACGACCTGTCCGAGGTGCACCAGACGGGCTCGAACTTCGGCAGCGAGCTGCGGCAGGACACGCCCTACCTCACCCGGATCGGGACCAGGACGATGGTCTCCGACGGCCTGAGCGTGCTGAACTCGGAGGTCTCCAGCACGTCGTTCCGCACCTCCCAGGTGAGCATCGGCGAGGACAACTACCTGGGCAACAGCCTCGCCTGGCCGGTCGGAGCCCGCGTCGGTGACAACGTCCTGCTCGCGACGAAGGCCGCGCTCCCGCTGGACGGGCCGGTCCGCCACGACGTCGGACTGCTGGGCTCGCCGGCCTTCGAGATCCCGCGGTCGGTGCAGCGCGACGCGGACGAGCAGCGCGACGCCGAGGACCTGAGCCGGGGCCTGGCCGCCAAGAACCGCTACAACCTGCGCACCATCGCCCTGTTCACGCTCGTGCGCTGGTTCGCGGTCTTCGTCCTGCTGGTCATCGGCGTCGTCGCCATCGACCTGTACGACGAGTACGGGATCTGGGCGCTGGTCGTCGGCTTCGTCGCGGCCACGGTGTTCGGCATCGGCTACGCCGTCCTCGTGGAGCGGCTCGCGGGCGGGTTCCGCCGGCTCAGCCCGAAGCTCTGCTCGATCTACGACCCCTACTTCTGGTGGCACGAGCGGCTGTGGAAGCTGCTCGCCCCGCCGCCGTTCGCCGGCACCCCGTTCAAGCCGCTGATCGCGCGGATGCTGGGCGTCCGCGTCGGGCGGCGGGTGCTCGACCTGGGCTGCTCGATGCCGGAGAAGACCCTGGTCGAGATCGGCGACCACGTCACCCTCAACGAGGGCACGGTCATCCAGTGCCACTCGCTGGAGGACGGGGTCTTCAAGTCCGACCGGACCACGATCGGCTCGGGTGCGACGGTGGGTGTCGCGGCCTTCGTGCACTACGGCGTGACCGTCGGCGACGGCGCCGTGATCGATGCGGACGCCTTCCTGATGAAGGGCGAGGAGGTCGAGCCCGCAGCCCGGTGGGTCGGCAACCCGGCCCGGGAGGTTCCGGAGGCCCCGGAGCTGTCGTCGTCGTCCGAGGTCCGTCCCACCGTGGCACCGCTGGTTCTGGCCGGCCTCGTCGCCGTGATGCTGCCCGTGGGGGTGCTGATGGGGGTGCGGGGGACGACGTTGCCGTTCGTCCAGGCTGCCGCGACGGCTCCTGCACCTG
This sequence comes from Pseudonocardia charpentierae, assembly GCF_031845345.1. NCBI lineage: Bacteria > Bacillati > Actinomycetota > Actinomycetes > Pseudonocardiales > Pseudonocardiaceae > Pseudonocardia > Pseudonocardia charpentierae. The sequence continues at coordinate 41,252 of NZ_JAVREJ010000009.1, forward strand.
CGGCGCCGGTGGACGACGCCGAGGATGGCGCCGCCGGGGACCCGGCCGACGACACCACCGACGACACCGCCGACGACGCCGATACCGACGAGGCCGACGACGCGGCAGACAGCGTCGCGCCCACCGCCGCGGTGGCGCGACCGGCCGCCGCCGGGGCCACGGTCGCGAAGACGTCGGCGACGACCACCACGAAGACGAAGGCCACCCGGACGTCGGCAAGAGAGCCCTCGCCCGCGCCGCGGAGCGCCACGACGACGAGGTCGAGCACCGACCGCTAGCCCGTGCCGAGCGGGACCCGTTCACGGCCGCGAGCGACCAATTGGCGCCCGAGCAAAACCGTTCAGCTAGTCGACGAAATTGGGAAGCAACCTCCACTCGACTGGCTGCTACCAGGGCTTATGCCGATTCCGGGCGCAGTCTGATGCGACGTTCGGGTGATGTCCGGACGTTCCGGAAACGGTCCTTCATGACCCCACGATTACCCAGCGGGTTGTTGCCGGAGGATGACAATCCCGTTGCAAAACGTCCGAAAGGCCGGGAGGGCTGCTCGGACGGTGGGGACGCGCGTCGCAGTGGCGCGCGGGGCCGGCGCGACTCGGCTCACCTGCGGCAACGAGCGGTGGTCGCCGCGCGGAGGGAGCGCGCGGCGGCATGAGATGCAAGGGGGCACTGCATGGACCAGCTCGACGATCTCGACCCGCAGCCGTCCGTGACGGATGTCGGCGGTCCCTAGCCAGTTCCGTTCCCGGAGTCGGCGAACAGCGGTAGGCAAAGCAGCCGAGCCCACTCCGAACATATGGCTGAGCAGTCAATGTCGAACTGTATGGGGGCATCATGCCGATAATCTCCAGTCCTGAGGAGTTCAACGAAGACGGCCTGTACGTCGACCTTCGGTCGATCTTCGGCCATTCCCTCGCGCTGAAATGTGAGGGCTTCAACTTCGCCGGCTCGGTCAAGCTGAAGGCCGCGCTCGAGATGGTGGAGGCCGCGGAGCAGGACGGACGGCTCCGTCCGGGTGCATTCCTCGTGGAGTCCTCGTCAGGCAACCTGGGCGTGGCGCTGAGCGTGATCGCGGCAAGCCGCGGATACCGATTCCTCTGCGTGACCGACTCGCGCTGCAACCTGACGACCCGGCTGCTGATGGAGGCGCTGGGAGCCCGGGTCCAGATCATCACCGAGCCCGATCCGGTGGGTGGGCTGCTCGGTGCGCGCGTGAACTTCATCAAGGAGCTGTGCGCCGACGACGACCGGTACGTGTGGCTCAACCAGTACACCAACGCCAACGCCTGGAAGGCGCACTACCGCCGCACGGCGCCGTCGATCGCCCGGCAGTTCCCCAACCTGGACGTGCTCTTCGTCGGAGCCGGCACGACCGGAACGCTGATGGGCTGCGCCCGCTGGTTCAAGCAGCGGCGGCCCTCGGTGCGGATCGTGGCGATCGACCCGGTCGGCTCGGTCAGCTTCGGTGCTTCCCCGGCCCGCAGGATGATCCCGGGGCTGGGCATGAACATGCGCCCGCCGCTGCTCGACCCGTCCTTCGTCGATGAGGTGATCTACATCGAGGAGGCCGACACCATCCGCACCTGCCACCGCCTGGCCCGTCACGGATTCCTGTTCGGCGGCTCCACCGGCACGGTGGTCAGCGGGGCCATGAGCTGGCTTGCCGCACACGACGGCGACGACCTGACCGCGGTGGCCATCGCTCCCGACTTCGGCGAGCGCTACCTCGACACCGTCTACCAGACCAACTGGGTGGCCGACCTCTACGGCGCAGACGTCGTCCAGTCGGACGAGTTGGCGGCCGATTCCCAACTGGCCTGATCGCCACCGACCAGTCGGCACATTCGGTTCAAGGAGTTCATACGGTGGCAAGTCCGGTCGACGCTCGTACGGTCGCGCTACGCCGACCTGTCTCCGCCTCTGCGGAGGCGCCGCCCACGACGCGGGTGCCGCGGGTGTCGGCCGAGACCGGCGAGGCCCCTGCGGAGGTGCCGCCCACGACGCGGGTGCCGCGCGTGCCTGCCGAAACCGGCGAGGCCCCCGCGGAGACGCCGCCCACCACGAGGGTGCCGCGCGTGCCGCGGTCGGCTCCCCGGACCGCGATCGCCGCTCCGCCCACCGCGCCGACCACGCGGGTCCCCGTCCAGGCTCCGGGCGCTGCGGCGGCCGTTCCGCCGACGACGCGGGTGCCGCGGGTGCCGTGCGCGGCTCCCCGCACCACCGTCGTCGCTCCGCCCACCGTCGCCATCACGCGGGTCCCCGTCCCGGCGCCGGTGGTCACCCCACCCGCTCCGGCTGCCGTGCCGGCCCCGGCCACGGCTGCGCCGACCGGGACAGCAGCGGCGCTGGCCGAGGTGCTCGCGGGTGTGCTGAGCGTGGACCGGGTGTCCGTCGACGCCCACTTCTTCGACGACCTGGGTGCGGATTCGATGGTCATGGCCCGGTTCTGCGCGCAGGTGCGGAAGCGGGACGACCTGCCGTCGGTGTCGATCAAGGACGTCTACCGGCACACGACGATCGGCGGTCTGGCCGGCGCGCTGGCGCCCGCCGCGGCGCCTGTCGCCGTGCCCACCTCGGCTGCGTCGTCCGCCCCGATCGCCGACGCATTCGCCGAGGTGCTCGCGGGCGTGCTGGGTGTGGACCGGGTATCGGTCGACGCCCATTTCTTCGACGACCTGGGTGCCGACTCGATGGTCATGGCCCGGTTCTGCGCGCAGCTGCGGAAGCGGGACGACCTGCCGTCGGTGTCGATCAAGGACGTGTACCGGCACACGACGATCAGCGGACTGGCCGGCGCGCTCGCACCTGTCGTCGCGCCCGCCACGTCTGCGCCGTCTCCCGTCGCCGACGCGTTCGCCGACGCGTTCGCCGAGGTGCTCGCGGACGTGCTGGGCGTGGCGCAGGTGTCGGTCGACGCTCACTTCTTCGACGACCTGGGTGCCGACTCGATGGTCATGGCGCGGTTCTGCGCCCGGGCCCGCAAGCGCGACGACCTGCCGTCGGTGTCCATCAAGGACGTCTACGCGCACCCGACGATCAACGGTCTGGCCGCCGAGTTCGCGCCCGCCGCTTCGACCACGGCTGTCGCGCCGACCACGGCCGTCCCGTCCACGAGTGCGGGTGCACCCGTGCAGGCCGCGGCGCCCGTCCGGACCTCCGATCCCGTCGACGAGGCGGGGCCGCCGACCGGGACACCCCGCTACGTGCTCTGCGGGGCGTTGCAGCTCCTGATCTTCCTCGCCTACTCGGCGGTCGCCTCGGTGGTGGCCGTCCGCGGTGTCGAGTGGGTCACCGGCGCCGTCGCCGTGGCGGACGTCTACCTGCGGTCGGTGGCGTTCACCACCGGGACCTTCGTCGCGCTCTGCTTGCTGCCCATCGTGGCGAAGTGGGTGCTGATCGGCCGGTGGCGGCCGAGGCAGTTCCGGGTCTGGAGCATGGCCTACCTCCGGTTCTGGGTCGTCAAGGTCCTCATCCGGTCGAACCCGCTGGCTGCCTTCGTCGGCTCGCCGATCTACGTGCTGTACCTGCGCGCGCTGGGCGCGAAGATCGGCAGGGACGTCACGATCCTCTCCGGCCCCGTGCCCGCCTGCCCGGACCTGCTCACCGTCGGCGACGGCACGATCGTCCGGAAGGAAGCCCTCGTCAGCTGCTACCGGGCCCACGACGGCGTGATCCAGACGGGTGCGGTCACCCTCGGCCGCGACGTGCTCGTCGGCGAGAAGACGGTCCTCGACATCGGGACGTCGATGGGCGACGGCGCTCAGCTGGGCCACTCGTCGTCGCTGCACAGCGGGCAGGCGGTGCCGGCAGGCGAGCACTGGCACGGTTCGCCCGCCGAGCGCACCGATGTCGACTACCGGACGGTCGCGAACGAGCCCCGCAGCGTCGTGCGGAGGGTCGCATTCCCGGCCGTGCAGCTGCTGAGTCTGCTCGTGTCCCTGCCGCTGGGGCTCGCGGTCGTGCGCCTGCTGTACCTCGAGTTCCCGGTCATGGCCCAGCTGCTGGACGACGGGACGGCGGCGCTGCAGCGCGGCAACTTCTACCTCGAGGTCCTGATCGTCTCGACGGTGCTCTTCTTCGGCGCCATCCTGATCGGATTCGTCGTCGTCGTCACCGTTCCCCGGTTGCTGAACCTGTTCATCACGCCGGACCGGGTGTACCGGCTCTACGGCTTCCACTACCTGGTGCACCGGCTGATCGCCGCGCTGAGCAACCAGAAGTTCTTCACCGAGCTCTTCGGTGACAGCTCCTACATCGTCGGCTACCTGCGCAGCATCGGGTACAAGCTCACCCCGGTCGTCCAGACGGGGTCGAACTTCGGCATGGCAGTGCAGCACGAGAACCCGTTCCTGAGCGCGGTGGGTCGCGGGACGGTGGTGGCCGACGGGTTGTCGCTCCTCAACGCCGATTACTCCAGCACGTCCTTTCGGGTGTCGCGGGTGTCGATCGGCGGCGAGAACTTCCTCGGCAACCACATCGCCTACCCCGCGCAGGGCCGCACGGGTGACAACTGCCTGCTCGGAACGAAGGTCCTGGTCCCGATCGACGGCGAACTCCGGGAGGGCGTGGGCCTGCTGGGCTCGCCCAGCTTCGAGATCCCGCGGACGGTCGCGCGCGACAGCAACCTCGACGTGGCGGACCCCGACGAGCTGCGCCGCAACCTGGCCGCCAAGAACCGGCACAACGCCGTCACCGTCCTGCTGCGCCTGCTGTCGCGGTGGGGCCACATGTTCGTGCTCACGCTACTGACGCTGGGCGCGCTGAACCACTACCAGGCGTGGGGCGCGCTCGCCTTCGTGCCGCTGACGATCGTCGGCCTGCTGTTCACCGTCGTCTACTTCGTGGCGGTCGAGCGGGCCGTCGACCGCCTCCAGGTCCTGGCGCCGCAGGGCTGCTCGATCTACGACCGTGCCTTCTGGCGCCACGAACGGGCCTGGAAGGTGCCGTCGGAGACGTACTACAAGGCGTTCGACGGCACCCCGTTCAAGACCCTCGTCTGGCGGATGCTGGGGGTCCGGATCGGGCGCAGGGTCTTCGACGACGGGTGCACCTTGACCGAGCGGTCGTTCGCCGCCGTCGGCGACCACTCCACGCTCAACGCCGGCAGCACCATCCAGTGCCACTCCCAGGAAGACGGCGCCTTCAAGTCCGACCACACCGTCGTCGGAGCGGGGTGCACCCTCGGAGTCGGCTCGTTCGTCCACTACGGCGTGCGGATCGGCGACGGCGCCGTGCTCGCCCCCGACTCCTTCCTCATGAAGGGCGAGGAGATCGCCCCGCACGGGCGCTGGGGCGGAAACCCGGCCATCGAGATCTTCGACACCCTTCACGACCTGCGTGACGTCCTCGGCACGGCGGCCACCGGGCTCTCCGGTCGGCCGGACGGCGGGTGGGCGGAGCCGTGGGGACCTGACGGCCGGCCCGGACGTCAGGTCCCGGCGCGCCGCGTTCTGCGGTTGGCCGCCCCCGCCGCCCTGGGCACGCTGATCGTGCTGGCGCTGTCCGGAGGGACGGCGGTGGCGACGGGGATGTCGACACCGTTCGGGCCCGCGGTGGCTGCGCCGGTGCCCGCCGTGGCGGGGCCGACGACGCCTCCGCCGTCTAGCGCGCCGGTACCCGGCCCACCCGTCGAGTCGACGGTGGCACCAAAGCCGACGGCGACGACTGCTCCCGTGAAGCGCAGGATCTCCCGTCCGAACTCGACCTCCACCCGGACGACGGCGCGGGCGGCCACGACGGCGACCACGACGGCGACCACGACGGCGGCCGCGACGTCGGCCACGACTTCGGCCCGCGCGACCCCGACGACGCGGGCGACCACCACATCACCGCGGACGACCACGACGTCGCCGCGATCGACCACGACTTCGCCACGAGCCACCTCGACGGCGTCGACCACGAGCACGAGCGGCGACACCGGCGACGGCGAGAGGTGACGACGATTGAGGCACGGAGGTAAGGATCTGATGGGAATGCCTGCGAACGCCGGTCTGGAGTACTGGCAGGACGTGCTGGTCGCCGGAGGGTCCACCGTGATTCCGCGGTGGACCCTCGAACCGGTGCCGGGCGTCGGCGAGTGCACGGTGACCATTCCGCAGGAAGCCGTGCCGGCGCTGCGCGAGCCGGACGTGGCGTCGGGTGCGGTGCTGTTGGCCGCGCACGCGGTGGTCCTGGCGGCGTTGTCGGGGGAGCGCGACGTCGTGACCGGATACGTCGCCGCAGGTGGTCGGGTGTTGCCGTGCCGGTTGACGACCGACCCGGGACCGTGGCGGAGCGTGGTGAGCGAGGCGGCCCGGGCGGAAGGCGACCTGCTGACCCACGCCGAGGTCGAGGTCGAGGACCTGCGGCGCCGGCTGGGGGTGGCGGGGCCGTCGTTCACGACGATGTTCGACCCTGCGGGCGACGGTGACCTGGCGGCCGACGCCGTCCTGCGGGTCGGGGTGGTCGACGCGGCCGGCGGGCCGGCGTTGCTGTTGCGGTACCGGACCGACGTGCTCGACGGGGAGGCCGCTGCGCGCATCGCCGGCTACCACCTGACCGCCCTCACGCTGATCGCGATTGACCCCGACGCCGATCACCACGGCCAGACCCTGCTGTCGGGCGAGGAGCTGCGCTTCCAGCTCGACGGCCTGGCGGGTCCGCACCAGCCGTTGCCGGACCGGCGGTTCCACGAGCTGTTCGAGGACCGCGTGGCGGCGCATCCGGACGAGGTCGCCGCGGTGCACGCGGGCCGGGAGTGGAGCTACCGGGAGCTGAACGCCCGGGCGAACCGCCTCGGTCGCGCGCTGCTGGCCCGCGGGCTCCAGCGCGAGGACGTGGTCGCGGTCGTGACCGAGCGCAACCTCGACTGGATGGCGTCGGTGCTCGCGGTGTTCAAGGCAGGCGGCGTGTACCTGCCGATCGAGCCCCACTTCCCGGCGGACCGGATCGCGAAGACGCTGACGCGGTCGGAGTGCCGGCTCGTGCTGACCGAGACCGGCAGCACCACCACGCTGGACAAGGCGATGGACTCGGTCCCCGAGGCCCGCCTCCTGCTGGTCGACGACGCCTATGAGGAATTCCAGGCTGCGGAGGACCACGCCGACGGGAACCTCGGTGTCGCGGTCGGGGCGGACCAGCTGGCCTACATCTACTTCACCTCCGGCTCCACGGGCGAGCCGAAGGGGGCGATGTGCGAGCAGGCGGGGATGCTCAACCACCTCCAGGCCAAGATCCACGACCTGGGAGTGGGCGAGGGGGCGGTCGTCGCCCAGATCGCGCCCCAGTGCTTCGACATCTCGCTGTGGCAGCTGGTGTCGGCGCTGCTGGTGGGCGGCCGGACGCTGCTCGTCGAGCAGGAGGTGATCCTCGACGTCGAGCGGTTCGTCGACACGATCACCGCCGGTCGGGCCAACGTCGTGCAGGTGGTGCCGTCGTACCTGGAGGCGGTGCTGTCGTACCTGGAGCAGCATCCCCGTGACCTGCCGGACCTGACCTGCGTGTCGGCCACCGGTGAGGCGCTGAAGATGGAGCTCGTGCAGCGGTTCTTCGCGGCACGGCCCGGGACCACGCTGGTCAACGCCTACGGGCTGACCGAGACCTCGGACGACACGAACCACGAGGTGATGCGCCGGGCCCCCGAGGGCGACCGGGTCCCGTTGGGGCCCGCGGTGCAGAACGTGGCGGTGTACGTGGTCGACGAGAACCTGGTGCCCGTGCCGCTCGGTGCCCCCGGCCTGATCTGTTTCTCCGGTGTCTGTGTGGGGCGCGGATACGTCAACGACCCCGAGCGGACCCGGGCCGTCTACCTGAGCGACCCGCACCGGAGTGGGACACGCATGTACAAGGGCGGCGACTACGGGCGGTGGTTGCCCGAGGGCAAGCTGGAGTTCCTCGGCCGCCGCGACTCGCAGGTCAAGATCTCGGGCTTCCGGATCGAGATCGGGGAGATCGACAACGCGCTGCTCAAGGTGCCGGGTGTCGACGACGCGGCCGTGGTGGTGGCCGAACGGCCCGACCGCGGCAAGTACCTCGTGGCCTTCTACGCCGGTGCGGCGGCGATCGAGGTCGAGGTGCTGCGGGAGTGGTTGGGCAGGTCACTGCCGCACTACATGGTGCCGGTGTCGTTCCACCGCCGGAACAAGCTGCCGCTCACGGCCAACGGCAAGATCGACGCGAAGGCGTTGACGGCGCTCGCCACGGAGCTGGAGGTCGTCGAGGAGGCGGGGGATCCGCCGCGCACGCCGGCCGAGCAGCGGGTAGCGGCCGCCTACGCGAGCGTCCTCGGAGTCGCCGAGGACCAGATCGGCCGCCTCGACCACTTCTTCGACCGCGGTGGTTCGTCGCTGTCGGCGGTGAAGCTGGCCATCGCGTTGAAGAAGACGGTCTCGCTCAAGGACGTCACGCGCTACCCGGTGCTGGCCGACCTGGCCGCGTTGATCGACGGTCGGGCCGCGGCGGACGCCGGGAACGCCCCGGGGTCGGGCGACGGCGTCGCCGAAGTGCGGGCGGGGCTGTTGCAGGTGCTCGCGGAACCCGACGGTGTCCCGGCGAGTGCGTTGATCTGCTTCCCGTACGCGGGTGGGAACGCCGTGAACTTCGAGCCGATGGCCCGGGCCCTGCGTCGGGGCGGGGTGGCGGTGTACGCCGTCGAGCTGCCCGGGCACGACCTGGCTGCGGAGCGCGAGCCGTTCGCGTCGGTCGAGCAGGTCGTGGGGCAGGTCGTGGAGCAGGTCGTGGAGGAGGTCGCCCGCCGGGGTGCGACCGACATCCTGCTGTGGGGCCACTCCTCGGGCACCGCCCTGGCCGTGGCGGCGGCCCGCGCTCTCGAGGAGCGGGGCGTGCCGGTGCGGAGGGTGTTCCTGGGCGCCCAGCTGCTCGGTGACGCCGACCGCCGTCGGGCGGCTGTGGCGGAGCTGTCCGGCCTGACCGACACCGACATCGCGGCTCGGCTCGCGACCGACGGCGGCTACACGGCCCTCGGGGAGCTCGACGCCCAGCGCGCCGGGCACGTCGGCGCCGCCTATCGGCACGACTGCACGTCGGCCCACCGCTTCTTCCTCGACGCGCTCGAGACCCCACCCGCCACGAAGCTGGCGGCACCGGTCACCGTCGTCGTCGCCGACGACGACCCGAGCACGGCCGACCACGCCCGGCGGCACGGCGAGTGGCGGCTGCTCACCGACGAGGTCGACCTGCGGCAGCTCGCCGACGGCGGCCACTACTTCCTGCGCACCCGACCCGCCCAGGCCGCGGAGGCCGTGTTGCAGGCCGCCGCGCTCTCCCCCTCCTTCGCGTAGTCCCGACCGATCGACCACAGACGACCTGAAAGGACATCGACATGTCGTCCTCACTTTCCAGCTCCGCACTCGCGGTGGAGCGGGCCCCCCGCAAGCCGCCGCTGCTGCGGGTCGCCACCCCGGGTGACCCGACCGCTTGGGCGGTCGCGCACCGCGACGCGCTGCGCGCCACGGTGCGCGAGAACGGCGTGGTCCTGGTCCGCGGGCTCGGGCTCCGTGACGCGGCCGCGGTGGGCGCGGTCTTCCGCGGCCTGGCCGGCACCGGCCTGATGGCCGAGCGCGAGTCCTTCGCCCCGCGGCAGGCCCTCGGCGGAGGCGTGTACTCCTCGACCAAGTGGCCTGCCAACCAGCAGATGTGCATGCACCACGAGCTGAGCTACACCCTGCAGTTCCCCGGCACGATGATGTTCGCCTGCCTCACCGCGCCCGCCCAGGGGGGCGCGACCGCCGTGGTCGACTCACCGACCGTGCTCGACGCGCTGCCCCGGCCGCTGGCCGACCGGTTCGCGCGGGAGGGGTGGATGCTCACCCGCACGTACGGCGAGGAGATCGGGGCCGACTGGACCGAGGCGTTCGGGACCACGGACCGCGCCGCGGTCGAGCAGTACTGCCGGGCCAACGGCATCGAGTTCTCCTGGCAGCCCGACGGCGGGCTGCGCACGCGGCAGCGCCGCAGCGCGATCGTGCGACACCCGGTGACCGGGCAGTGGTGCTGGTTCAACCAGATCGCGTTCCTCAACCAGTGGACGCTGGCCGACGACGTGCGCGAGTACCTGGTCGAGCTCTACGGGGAGGACGGGCTGCCGTTCAACACCCGCTTCGGCAACGGCGAGCCGATCGGCAAGGACATCGTCGATCTGATCAACGGGATCAACGAGGCCAACACGGCCCGCGAGGCGTGGCGGCCCGGCGACCTGCTGCTGGTGGACAACATCCGCACCGCGCACGGCCGCGACGCCTACACCGGCCCGCGCGAGGTGCTCGTCGGCATGGCGGACCCGGTCGACCTGGCCGACTGCGCACCCACGACCGGGATGCCGCGATGAACGCCGACACGCGAGGGCCCGTGGTGCCGCCGTTCTCCGTGATCAGCGGCGCCCAGGTGCAGCGGGCGCTGCAGGGCCAGGAGAAGCAGATCACCGAGCTGGTCGAGGCCACCTACCGGTGGCACGGGGCGGGTGACTCGGTCAACCCGCCGTCGTACTTCCTGCGTTTCCCGGACCGCCCCTCCTCCCGGATCATCGCCCTGCCCGCCTCGATCGGCGGGCAGGTGCGGGTGGACGGGCTGAAGTGGATCTCCAGCTTCCCGGAGAACGTGGCCGCCGGGATCCCGCGCGCCTCGGCGGTGCTGATCCTCAACGACCACGAGACCGGCTATCCGTTCGCCGTCCTGGAGAGCTCGATCATCAGCGCCACCCGGACCGCGGCGTCCGCGGCCCTGGCCGCGGACCGGCTGAGCCAGGGACGGTCGCGGCCCACCCGGGTCGGGTTCTTCGGGGTCGGCCTGATCGCCCGCTACATCCACACGTTCCTCACCGGAACCGGCTGGACGTTCGACGAGACCCACGTGTTCGACCTGTCAGCGGACAGCGCGGCCGGCTTCCGCGGCTACCTCGAGCAGTCCGGCACCCCGGGGCGGGTCACCGTGCACGACAGCGCCGAGGCGCTGATCCGGTCCAGCGACCTGGTCGTCTTCGCCACGATCGCCGGCGAACCGCACGTCCACGACGTGTCGTGGTTCGACCACAACCCGTTGGTCCTGCACGTGTCGCTGCGCGACCTCGCCCCGGAGGTCCTGCTCGCCTCCACCAACGTCGTCGACGACGTCGAGCACTGCCTCAAGGCGAACACCTCGCCGCACCTGGTCGAGCAGCGCACCGGCAACCGGGACTTCCTCGCCGGCACCTTGGACGACGTCATGGCCGGGCGGGTCACGGTCCCGGCGGACCGACCCGTCGTGTTCTCCCCCTTCGGCCTCGGCGTCCTCGACCTCGCCGTCGGGAAGTACGTCTACGACGAGATCGCCCGCCTCGGCGAGCTCAACGTGATCGAGGACTTCTTCCACGAGCTCAAGCGCTACGGCTGACGCTCGCGCCGCTCGGCGCCGGGTCGGTACCGGAGTTCCGGATGCCGGCCCGGCGACGACGGTGTTCCGGTGCGCGACATCCCGCGCTCACGTCGTGGAGACCTGCCGTTCCTGCAGGCAGGTTGAGATGAGAGCGTGGTTGGACGACTGATCGTGTCACTGCCCGTCGCGGACGACGCTCTCGCGGATGCCGAGTCGTTCGCCGATGCCCTCGCCGGCCGCGGCGTGTCGCTGTCCCTGCTGGTCCGGCCGGTGGGGCCGGAAGGCCCGCTGGCACCGAGGGCCCGACTCGCGGGGTGGCTCCGCGAGCGGCGCAGCGGCGGGGACGTGCTCGTCCTGCACGGCTACGACCACAGCCGCCGGCCGCTGGGCCCGCAGCACCGCATCCGCCGCGCCGAGTTCTCGGCGCTCCCCGCCCACGAGGCGACGCTGCGCCTCGCGGCGGCGCGCTGGGTCATGGAACGTGCCGGGCTGGACACCACGTCGTTCACCCCGCCCGGGTGGCGCGCCTCGCCCGGAACGCTGACGGCGCTGGCCGCGCGAGGGTTCGCGGTGTGCGCCGACGAGGGGGGCGTCCACCTGCTCGCGGCACCTGTCGCGGGACCGGTGCGCAGCCGGTTGCTCGGGTTCGAGACCGGTCCGCGCGGTCCGGAGGCCATGTGCGGCCGCCTGCTGATCGCGAAGGCCGCGCGGACGGCCCGGTGCGGCGGCCTGGTCCGGATCGCGGTGCGCCACGACGACCTCCGCCGGCCCGAGCGCCGCAACGCGGTGCTCGGCGCGGTCGACGTCGCGCTCGGCCACGGCGCGACGGGCGCGACCTACGACTCGATCACGACGGCCGCGCTCGCGGCCTGAGGCCGCGGTCCGGCTACAGCCGGGTGGGGGTGGCCGGGTCCAGGACCTGCACCGTGGTCTGCTCCGGCCCGAGCCGCTCGAAGTGCCCGTAGTACATGCCCGGCACGGAGAGGATCCCCTGGTGGATCGGCACCGCCGTCCGCGGGGCCACCTCTCGGAGGTAGGTCACGGCGTCCGACAGCTTCTGCCACGGCGCCGCCGTGGGCAGGAACAGCACCTCCAGCGGCTCGGCGGGCACCACGGTGAGGGCGTCGCCGGGATGAAGGTGCGTGCCGTCCACGAGGTAGGCGTTGTTCGGGATCACCGGGATGTCGGGGTGGATCACGGCGTGCCGACCGCCGAGCACCTCCACCCGCGCCCCGCCGATCTGCACGGCCGTGCCCGGCTCGACGATCTCGGGGTCCACGTCGATCTTCGTGGCACCGAGTTGCCCCGCCGTCCCGCTGTCGACGACCAGCCGCGCCTGCGGGTTCGCCTTCAGCAGGGCGGGCAGCCGTTCGGGGTCGAGATGGTCCGGGTGCTGGTGCGTGACCAGCACGGCGTCGATGCCCGTCAGCCCTTCGAAGTCGGCCGAGAAGTTGCCCGGGTCGATCAGCAGCCGGGCCGCACCGGTGTCGAGCAGCACGCACGAGTGTCCGAAGTGGGTGACCTCCATGGGCCCACTCTTCCACCACCGTAGGCTGGACGTCGTGGCCAGAGTTGTGGTGGACGTGATGCCCAAGCCCGAGATCCTCGACCCCCAGGGCCAGGCCGTCGCGGGGGCGCTGCACCGCCTCGGGGTGGCCGGCGTGACCGACGTGCGGCAGGGCAAGCACTTCGAGCTGGAGGTCGACGACGCCGTCGACGACGACACCCTGCACCGGATCGCCGGCAGCCTGCTGGCCAACCCCGTGATCGAGGACTGGCGGGTCACGCGGGCATGAGGGCGCGACATCTGCTTGTCAGGATGGAGCCATGAGAGTCGGCGTCATCACCTTCCCCGGCACCCTGGACGACGTCGACGCCGTCCGCGCCGTCCGTCTCGCCGGCGGCGAGGCCGTCAACCTGTGGCACGCCGACCGGGATCTGCACGGCGTCGACGCCGTGGTCGTCCCGGGTGGCTTCTCCTACGGCGACTACCTGCGCGCCGGGGCAATCGCCGCCCGGGCGCCGATCATGGACGAGGTCGTCGTGGCCGCGGACCACGGCATGCCGGTGCTCGGCATCTGCAACGGTTTCCAGATCCTCTGCGAGGCCGGGCTGCTGCCCGGCGCGCTGACCCGCAACGTCGGCCTGCACTTCGTCTGCCGTGATCTGCGGCTGCGCGTCGAGTCGTCGGCCACGGCGTGGACCGGGGCGTTCGCCGCGGGCCAGGAGATCGTCGTCCCGCTCAAGTCGGGCGAAGGGCGCTACGTCGCCGACGCCGCCACGCTCGCACAGCTCGAGGCCGACGGCCGGATCGTCTTCCGCTACGTCGACGCCGCCCCGAACGGGTCGACGAGCGACATCGCCGGGATCGCCTCGGCGAACGGGCGAGTCGTGGGCCTGATGCCGCACCCCGAGCACGCGATCGAGCCGCTGACCGGGCCCTCGGCGGACGGCCTCGGCCTGTTCACCTCTGTGCTCGCCGCGGTCATGTCGGCCTGACGTCCTCTGGTGCCGCCCGCCTGCGTGCCGGACCGACGCCCTACTACGCTGGCACGAGCTGTTCCGGCGCGCAGGTCGACCCCGCGTGGCGGACCGGACCCGCCGCCGCCCTGCATGGCCCGTTCTGCGGCACCTGGGCGTGCCCGAGTGGGAGGTCGATCGCGTGCCGACTCCGTATCCGTCCGGTGAGCATCGCCGTGTCCTCCTCGTCGAGGACGACGACGGCGACGCCTTCCTCGTCCGTGAGCTGCTGGCCGAGGTCGACCCCGACGTCGAGCTCGCAGTCGTCCAGTCCGTCGACGAGGTGCTGCGCCGCGGCGAGCTGGAGCGCGCCGACTGTGTGCTGCTCGACCTGAACCTGCCCGGTACCACCGGGCTCGACGGGCTGCGGGCGATCCTGCAGGCCGACAGCGTCGCCGCGGTCTGCGTGCTGACGGGCCTCGACGACCAGCACCTCGGCATCGCCGCCGTGGCCGCCGGCGCGCAGGACTACCTCGTCAAGGGCAAGGCGGACGGCGAGGTGCTCGTCCGGGCGATCCGCTACGCGGTGGAGCGGCGCCGTGCCGAGGCGAGCCTGCTGCGGCTGCGCGAGGAGCAGCTCGCGGCGGCCGAGTCGAGCCGCCTCGAGCGCGGTCTGCTGCCGTCGCCCCTGCTGGCAGGCAGTCCCGTGCGGGCGCACACGTTCTACCGCTCGGGACGCACCCGGGCGGTGATCGGCGGCGACTTCTTCGACGCCGTGCTCGGGCCCACCGGCACCGTGCACGCGATCGTCGGCGACGTGTGCGGGCACGGGCCGGACGAGGCGGCACTCGGGGCGCTGCTGCGGGTGTCGTGGCGCGCGCTCGTCCTCGCCGGCGTCGACGAGCCCCAGCTGCTGCCGAAGCTGCAGCAGGTGCTCGTCAGCGAGCGGCACGACCGGTCCCTGTTCACCACCGCCGCCACGGTCGCCCTGCGTGCCGCGGACGACGGATCCTCCCGGCTGCACGCACTGGTCCGGCTCGCCGGACACCCGCCCCCGCTGGTGCTCGGCCGGGCGCCGCACACCGTCGCGCCGCCCGTGGGTCTGCCGCTGGGGGTCCGGCCGAACGTGCGCTGGCAGGCGGCGGAGGTGGTGCTGGAGCCCGGCTGGGCGCTGCTCCTGCACACCGACGGCCTCATCGAGGGCCGGGGTGCCGATCCCGACGAACTGCTCTGGACCGAAGGACTGATCGACGTGCTGGCCGCAGAACGAGACCGCGACCTGGACCGGCTGCCCGAACGGCTCGTGGAGCGGGCGGAGCAGCTCAACGGGGGAGCCCTGGTGGACGACGTGGCGATCCTGCTGCTGTCGCACGACGCCACCCCGTCCGACGCCGCACCGGCCGGTGTGGTGGTCGCCGTAGGAGACCGGGCATGACACTCACCGACCGTCCCTCGCCCCCGCCGTCGACGGAGCTGCCGGCCCTCGCCGTCCCGAACGCGCCGATGGTCGATCCCCGGGGCCGTGACGGCCGCGACGGACAGACCCAGACCCTGCGCCGCACGTTCGCGGCCGGGGCGGGCGTGACCGTGCTGATCATGTTGGTGGCGATCCTCGCGAGCTCGGTCTCGCTCGGCCGGTTGACCAATGCCCGGCAGACGCTGCTCGACGACATCGGGCCCGCCGTGCGCGCCAACCAGAGCCTCGAGGTGGCGCTGCTCAACCAGGAGACGAGCATCCGCGGCTACGCCCTCACCCGCGCGCCCGACTTCCTCACCCCGTACCGCGACAGCATCTCCGACGAGGCCGCGGCCATGGCGACGCTTCGCGGTTACTTCGCAGGCCGGCCGGAGGAAGCCCAGGTCGACGAGCTGGGGCGGGCCGTGGAGGCCTGGCGCAGCGGGTACGCCGAACCGGTGGCCGCCGCCACGGACGTCGCCCCCGCTCCGGACCCGACCACCGGCAAGGCGTTGTTCGACAGGGTCCGGGTCCTGCAGGGCGACCTGACCAGGGTCCTCGACGGTCAGCGGGTGGAGGCGCGAGACCAGCTGAACGATGCGGCCGACGCCCTGCGCTGGGTCGGGATCGCGATCGCCCTGGTGATCGTCGCGTTCCTCGCGGCCGCGGCGTGGGGTCTGCGCCGCGGGGTCCTCGATCCGCTCGCCGAGCTCGCCGACCAGGTGCGCGGCGTGGTCTCGGGCGACGTGCACCGTGAGGTCCGGGGCAGCGGACCGCGCGAGATCGTCGCGCTCGGAGCGGACATCGACGCCATGCGGGTGCACATCTCCAACGAGGTCGACCTGCTCCAGGAGGTCAACCAGCGCCTCGACGAGCAGGCCCAGGACCTGGAGCGGTCCAACCGCGACCTGGAGCAGTTCGCGTACGTCGCCAGCCACGACCTGCAGGAGCCGCTGCGCAAGGTCTCCAGCTTCTGCCAGCTCCTGCAACGCCGGTACGGCGGGCAGCTCGACGAGCGGGCCGACCAGTACATCGGGTTCGCGGTCGACGGTGCGCAGCGCATGCAGCGCCTGATCAACGACCTGCTGGCGTTCTCCCGGGTCGGCAGGTCGACGGCCGCGTTCGAGACCGTGGACATGCGCGAGATCGCCCTGGCCGCCGCGGCACAGGTCGAGACCACGCGCTCCGAGCTGGACGGCGAGATCGTCGTCGGCGACCTGCCCCGGGTGCAGGGCGACCCCGCGCTGCTGCGCCAGCTGCTGCTCAACCTGTTCGGCAACGGGCTCAAGTTCCACCGGCCCGACGTCGCGCCGGTGGTGCGCATCGACGCCCACTGCGACGGCGAGCACTGGGAGTTCGCCGTCACGGACAACGGCATCGGCGTCGAGCCCGAGTACGCCGAGAAGATCTTCGTCATCTTCCAGCGGCTGCACGGGCGCGACCTCTACACGGGCACCGGCATCGGGCTGGCGCTGGTCAAGAAGATCGCCGAGTTCCACGGCGGCCGGGTCTGGCTCGACGCCACCCCCCGTGACGAACCCGGCACTGTCATCAGGTTCACTCTCCCGGTGGAGGAGGTCGCCGAACCGGCGATTCCGGCGATTCCGGCGACGAGCGTCAGCGAGGAGAAGTCGTGACCCAGCCCGAAGTTCGCTGCATCAACGTGCTGCTCGTCGAGGACGACCCGGGCGACGTGCTGATGACGCGCGAGGCGTTCGAGGACTACCTGCACAACCGGCTGGACGTCGTCACCGACGGGGCGGCGGGGATGGCGTACCTGCGCAAGGAGCCGCCCTACACCGACGTCCCCCGGCCGGACCTGATTCTGCTCGACCTCAACCTCCCGCGCCGCGACGGCCGGCAGGTGCTGCAGGAGATCAAGGACGACCCCGACCTGCGCCACATCCCGGTGGTGGTGCTGACCACGTCGCAGGCGGAGGAAGACGTGCTGCGCAGCTACCAGCTGCACGCCAACGCCTACGTCACCAAGCCGGTCGACTTCGAGGGCTTCATCGAGGCGATCAAGCAGATCGACCACTTCTTCGTGAGCGTGGTGCAGCTGCCGTCGGGCGGTCAGGCCTGACCGGAACGGGGCCCGCGACGGTACCTGGACCGATCACGTAGGCGGGTACGTAGGCTGACGGGTCGTGACGCCCGCAGCGCCCGACACCACAGTGACTTCTGCCGACACCGTCGAGACCGCCGCCGCGACCCCCGACCATCCCCAGCCCTACCGCGAGCTGGGGCTCAAGGACGACGAGTACCTGCGCATCCGGGAGATCCTCGGCCGCAGGCCCACCGACGCCGAGCTGGCGATGTACTCCGTGATGTGGAGCGAGCACTGCTCCTACAAGTCGTCCAAGGTGCACCTGCGCTACTTCGGTGAGACCACCACGGACGCCATGAAGGCGCGGATGCTCGCCGGCATCGGTGAGAACGCCGGCGTGGTGGAGATCGGCGACGGCTGGGCGGTGACGTTCAAGGTCGAGTCGCACAACCACCCGTCCTACGTGGAGCCCTACCAGGGCGCGGCCACAGGCGTCGGCGGGATCGTGCGCGACATCATGGCCATGGGCGCCCGGCCGATCGCCGTGGCCGACCCGCTGCGCTTCGGCCCCGCGAACGCCCCGGACACCGCCCGGGTGCTGCCCGGTGTCGTCGCCGGCGTGGGCGGCTACGGGAACTGCCTCGGGCTGCCCAACGTCGGCGGCGAGGTCGTGTTCGACCCGACCTACGCCGGCAACCCGCTGGTCAACGCCCTGTGCGTGGGATCGATGCGGGTCGAGGACCTGCACCTGGCCTTCGCGTCCGGCACCGGCAACAAGATCATCCTGTTCGGTGCCCGCACCGGGCTCGACGGCATCGGCGGCGTCTCGGTGCTCGCGAGCGAGACGTTCAGCGACAGCGACGGCCCAGACGCGGGGGTCGGCCGTAAGAAGCTGCCGAGCGTCCAGGTCGGAGACCCGTTCACCGAGAAGGTGCTCATCGAGTGCTGCCTGGAGCTGTTCTCCGCCGGGCTCGTGGTCGGCATCCAGGACCTCGGTGGCGCCGGGCTGTCGTGCGCCACCTCGGAGCTGGCCAGCGCCGGCGACGGCGGCATGCACGTCGAGCTGGACCGCGTCCCGCTGCGGGCCACGGGCATGACCCCCGCCGAGATCCTCTCCAGCGAGTCGCAGGAGCGGATGTGCGCGGTCGTGACGCCGGAGAACGTCGACGCGTTCCTCGCCGTCTGCGCCAAGTGGGACACCCTCGCCACGGTGATCGGTGAGGTCACCGACGGCGACCGGTTGGTGATCACCTGGCACGGGGGGACCGTCGTCGACGTGCCGCCCCGCACGGTCGCCCACGACGGGCCGGTGTACGAGCGACCGGTCGCCCGCTCCGAGACGCAGGACGCGCTGCTCGCCGACGCTTCGGACCGGCTGCCGCGGCCCGCGGCCCCCTCCGAGCTGCGCGCGGAGATCCTGCGGATGGCGGCGTCGCCGAACCTCTGCAGCCGGGCGTGGGTCACCGACCAGTACGACCGCTACGTCCGCGGTAACACCGCGTCCGCCCAGCCCGCCGACGCCGGGATCGTCCGTGTCGACGAGGCGACCGGGCGGGGGATCGCGGTCGCCACCGATTGCAACGCCCGCTTCGTCGCCCTCGACCCCTACACGGGAACGCAGCTCGCGCTGGCCGAGGCGTACCGCAACGTCGCGACGTCCGGTGCGGAGCCGCAGGCCGTGACGAACTGCCTGAACTTCGGCTCGCCCGAAGACCCGCACGTGATGTGGCAGTTCGCCGAAGCCGTCCGCGGGCTCGCCGACGGCTGCGCGCAGCTGGGGATCCCGGTGACGGGCGGCAACGTCAGCTTCTACAACCAGACCGGGTCGACGGCGATCCTGCCGACGCCGGTGGTCGGCGTGCTCGGCGTGCTCGACGACGTGACCCGCCGGGTGCGCAGCGGGTTCGTGCGCGACGGCGACGCGGTGCTCCTGCTCGGCACGACGCGCGACGAGTTCGGTGGCAGCGAATGGGCGAACGTCGTGCACGGGCACCTGGGCGGCCGTCCGCCGTCGGTGGATCTCGCCGC
Organism: Pseudonocardia charpentierae; assembly: GCF_031845345.1. NCBI lineage: Bacteria > Bacillati > Actinomycetota > Actinomycetes > Pseudonocardiales > Pseudonocardiaceae > Pseudonocardia > Pseudonocardia charpentierae. The sequence continues at coordinate 60,589 of NZ_JAVREJ010000009.1, forward strand.
CGAGCAGCGCCTCGCCGCCCTGCTGGCGGCGACGGCGGTCGACGGGCTGCTGACGGGCTCGCACGACCTGTCCGACGGTGGCCTCGCGCAGGCGCTGGTGGAGGCCTGCCTCGTCGGCGGTCGCGGCGCCACCGTGGCGCTGCCGCGGATGCTCGACCCGTTCGTGGCGCTGTTCGCAGAGTCGGCGGGGCGGGTGCTGGTCACCGTGGACCCGGCCGACGTCGACGTGTTCGCCGCACGGGCGAAGGCGGCAGGCGTGCCGGTCGAGCGGCTGGGCACCACCGGCGGTGCTGCGCTGGACATCGCCGACGTGGGTGCCCTGGATCTCGTGCAGCTCCGCGAGGCCTGGGAAGGCACGCTGCCCGCGATCTTCGGTGCCTGAGGAGCAGGGGCTCGGGGCCCTGGAGGCCTGGCTCGACGGCGGTCCCGCTCCCGAGCGGGCCGTGCTGCGCGCCGCGGTCAAGGAGAGCCTCGCGGCGCTCGCCCAGCTCGCCCCCGGGCACAGCGTGGAGATCCGCGTGCCGCCCTTCGGGGCCGTGCAGTGCGTCGCCGGTCCGCGGCACACGCGGGGAACGCCGCCGAACGTCGTCGAGACCGACGCCCGCACCTGGCTCGCGCTCGCGACGGGCCGTCTCGACTGGGCGAAAGCCGTGGCGGACGGCGCGGTGTCCGCCTCCGGTGCGCGAGTCGCGGACGTCGCGCGCTACCTACCCCTCAGCTGAGTCCGGTTCGACGAAAAGTAACCTTGCCGTCACGCTCCCGGGTGAGTCTGTTCCCCTCCTGGTGGCGTCCGGGCAGGGTGGAACGGACAATCGGTCCGGTCGGCGCCAGGTGAGGTCCGGCCGGCGGCGACTGGAGGAGGTGGCGGCGTGATGGCTGCCCCCAGCCTGCCGGATCGCCCCGGATCGGCGGCCGCGTCGCTGCACCAGAGGGGCACGGACGGCGCGGAGACCGACGACCGGTTCGGACCCGACAGCGACGTCCCGGACGTGCCGGGAGCCGACGCCGCCGCAGTGGCGGACCTCGCCGGGCGCTGGGCGAGGCTCGCCGTCGACGCACACCCTGGCCTGCACCAGGGGCTCGCCGGCCTACTCCACCGGCTCGCCGCTGCCTGCCGCGACGAGCAGTTCTGGGCGCTGCGTTCCCGGACGGTCGGTCGTGAGCTCCTGCGCAGCGGCCTGTCCGGCGAGTGGTCCGGCCCACGGCATCCCGCCGAGGACGTGCTGCCCGCCACGCTCGCGCTGCTGCGCGAGCGCCTGGCCGCCGCGTTCGCCCTCTGCGTCGACTCCCGGCGACGGCTTCCCGCCGTCCTCGACGAGATGGCCGCGGGGTACGCCGGTGCGCTCCGTGACCGCGTCCACCGCGAGCAGGAGGAAGACCTGCGCAGGCGGGTGGCCCAGGTCGCCGCGCAGGACGCGCTGACGCTGCTGCCCAACCGCGCGGCCGGCGAGCAGCTGTTGCGCCGCGCCTTCACCTCCTCCACCGCGACCCACCTCGGCCTGTGCGCCCTGGACCTCGACGGCTTCACCGACCTGAACGGCGCGCTCGGCCACCACCTCGGCGACCGGCTGCTGGTGGAGGTCGCCACGCGGCTGCACCACGTCGCGACCCCGCACCTGGTGACGCGCACCGGTGGCGACGAGTTCGCCGTGCTCGTGGAGTGCTCCGATCCGCGGGTCGCCGAAGGTCTGGCGGCACGCATCCAGGAAGTGATGGCGCTGCCGTTCCGGGTGCGCGGGCGGACCGTGGCGCTGTCGGCGAGCATCGGTGTCGCCGTGACGAACCCGGCGACGGCCAGGCCCGCGGACCTGCTGCGGGCCGCGAGCGTCGCGTTGTCGTGGGCGAAGGCCCAGGGCCTCGGGCAGGTCGCGGTGTTCGACCCGGACCGCGACGCGGGCGAGTCGGCACGGGCGACGCTGCTCGCCGAGCTGCGCGCCGGGGTGGACCGGGGTGAGTTCGTGCTGCACTACCAGCCGCTCGTGCGCCTGGCCGACGGTCGCGTGCGCGGCGCCGAGGCTCTCGTGCGCTGGCAGCATCCCGAGCAGGGGCTGCTCGGGCCCGGCCGCTTCATCGAGGCGGCGGAACGCAGCGGAGCGATCGTGCCGCTGGGCCGCTGGGTGCTCGTCGAGGCCTGCCGACAGGCAGCGCAGTGGTGGCGCGAGCTGGGGCCACGGGCGCCGTACGTCAGCGTGAACGTCTCCCCGGTGCAGCTGGCTCAGGCCGACTGGGTGGCAGAGGTCACCGAGGTGATGGAACTCACGTCGCTCCCGCCCTGGCAGTTGCAGCTGGAGATCACGGAGCAGGCCGTGCTGGAGGACGAGGCCGCGGCCACGGCTGCGCTGTCGGCCCTGCGTGCGACCGGCGTCCGCCTGACGCTCGACGACTTCGGCACCGGTTACTCGGGCCTGGCCTGGTTGAGGCAACTCCCCGTGCACGCCCTGAAGATCGACGGCTCCTTCATCGACGGTCTCCGTCACCGGCACGCCGATCCCGTCGACCGGTCGATCGTCGAGGCACTGATCCGGATGGCTCATGCCCTCGACCTCGAGGTCACGGCCGAATGGGTGGAGACCTCGCAGCAGATGGAGCAACTGACCGCACTGGGCTGCGACCTGGGGCAAGGCCACTGGCTGGGTCGGGCCGGTGCGGCCGCGTGGGTGGCGGACCTCTGGCGGCGTAACATCGGGTGAACGGGGCGCGGACCGCGCCGTCTGTCGATCCCAGGAGAGTGTGCGTTGAGTTCCACTCGGAACGAGCACCCCACCTATCCCCTGAGCTCGCACGAGGATCTCGTCGACGAGATCGAGGACGACTCCGGTCCGCACGAGGAGTGCGGTGTCTTCGGTGTGTGGGCGCCCGGCGAGGACGTCGCCAAGCTCACCTACTACGGGCTCTACGCGCTGCAGCACCGCGGCCAGGAGGCCGCAGGCATCGCCGTCTCCGACGGACGGCGCACCGTGGTGTTCAAGGACCTCGGCCTGGTGAGCCAGGTCTTCGACGAGCAGGTCCTCTCGTCGTTGCGCGGGCACCTGGCCATCGGCCACGTCCGCTACTCCACCACCGGCTCCACCACGTGGGAGAACGCGCAGCCCACGTTCCGGACCACCGCCACCGGCAGCGGGCTCGTACTCGGCCACAACGGCAACCTGGTCAATACCGCGGAGCTGCGGGAAGAGGTCTCGGCCCTGAGCGGCCGGCAGGACACGCGGCGCGGCGAGGTGCAGGCGAGCACCGACTCGGACCTGGTCTGCGAGCTGCTCGCCGCCACCGCCGCGGACATCGGGGTCGAGGAGGCCGCGATGCGGCTGCTGCCCCGGCTGCGTGGAGCGTTCTCCCTGGCCTTCGCCGACGAGCAGACCCTCTACGCCGCGCGCGACCGGCACGGTGTCCGCCCGCTCGTGCTCGGGCGCCTCGAGCGCGGCTGGGTCGTCGCGAGCGAGACGGCGGCCCTCGACATCGTCGGCGCGTCGATGGTGCGCGAGGTCGAGCCCGGCGAGCTGCTGGCGATCGACGCCGACGGCATCCGCAGTTCCCGCTTCGCCGCTCCCGAGCCCAAGGGGTGCGCCTTCGAGTACGTCTACCTCGCCCGCCCGGACACCTCGATCTCCGGCCGCTCCGTGCACGCCACGCGCGTCGAGATCGGCAGGCGGCTGTCCCAGGAGGCGCCGATCGAGGCGGACCTGGTGATCCCCACCCCGGAGTCGGGCACTCCGGCGGCCATCGGCTACGCGCAGGGCTCCGGCATCCCGTACGGACAGGGCCTGGTGAAGAACGCCTACGTCGGGCGCACCTTCATCCAGCCCAGCCAGACCATCCGCCAGCTCGGCATCCGCCTCAAGCTGAACCCGCTGCGCGACGTCATCCGGGGTAAGCGCCTGATCGTCGTCGACGACTCAATCGTCCGCGGCAACACCCAGCGCGCCCTGGTGCGGATGCTGCGCGAGGCCGGCGCGCTGGAGGTGCACGTGCGGATCGCCTCGCCGCCCGTGCGCTGGCCGTGCTTCTACGGCATCGACTTCGCCACCCGTGCCGAGCTGGTGGCCAGCGGCCTCGACGTCGAGGGCGTGCGCCGCTCCATCGGCGCCGACACCCTCTCCTACATCTCCCTCGACGGGCTGATCGCCGCGAGCGAGCAGCCCCGCACCCGGCTGTGCACGGCCTGCTTCGACGGCGACTACCCGATCCCGCTGCCGGAGGAGGCGCGGCTCGGCAAGCACCTGCTGGAAGACCTCGTGCGCGCTCCCGGGCACACGCCGTCGGTCGACGTCTCCGGCGCCGCGTCGGGCGATCCCGGCCCCGTCTCCGTCCCGTCCGACCCCGTCGCCGCCAGCTGGGGCGCCGCGGGCGCACTGGACCGGCCCTGATGGGCTCACCGCCTGGCACCGGCCCCGCGAGCTACGCCGGCGCCGGTGTCGACGTCGACGCGGGTGAGCGCGCCGTCGAGGCCCTGCGTCCGTACGCGGAGAAGGCCAGCCGTCCGGAGGTGCTCGGCGGCATCGGCGGGTTCGCCGGCCTGTTCGCCCCGCGGCTGGGTCGCTACCGCGAGCCGGTGCTCGCCGCGTCGACGGACGGCGTCGGCACCAAGGTCGCCGTCGCGCAGGCCGTCGACAAGCACGACACGATCGGCCTCGACCTGGTGGCCATGGTCGTCGACGACCTGGTGGTCTGCGGAGCCGAGCCGCTGTTCCTGCAGGACTACATCGCCGTCGGCAAGGTGGTGCCCGAGCAGATCGCGACGATCGTCTCGGGGATCGCGGAGGGGTGCCGGCAGGCGGGCTGCGCGCTGCTGGGCGGGGAGACCGCCGAGCACCCCGGCCTGATGGCGGAGGGCAGCTACGACCTGTCGGCCACGGGTATCGGGATCGTCGACGCCGATCACGTCCTGCGGCCCGAGCGGGTCCGCCCCGGCGACGTGCTGGTCGCGATGTCGGCGTCCGGTCTGCACTCGAACGGCTACTCGCTGGCCCGGCACGTGCTGCTCGACATCGGGCGGATGCCGCTGCACGGCCACGTCGAGGAGTTCGGTCACACCCTCGGCGAGGAGCTGCTGACCCCCACCCGGATCTACGCCCGCGACTGCCTGGCGGTCGCCGCCGAGACGGGGGTGCGCACGTTCGCGCACATCACCGGCGGCGGGCTGGCCCGCAACCTCGAGCGGGTGCTGCCGCCCGGCCTGGAGGCCGTGGTCGAGCGGGGCAGCTGGACACCCGCGGCGGTGTTCGGCCTGATCGCCGCCCGCGGCCGGGTCGAGCGCGCGGAGATGGAGAAGACGTTCAACATGGGCGTCGGGATGGTGGCCGTGCTGCCGCCGGACGACGTCGACCGCGCGCTGGCGATGCTCACGGCCCGGCACGTGCCGTCGTGGGTGCTCGGCTCGGTGCGCCGGGCGGCGGAACCCGTGCCCGCGACGGCGCCGCCCGGGGCGCGCGTCCATATGATGGGCGACCACCCGCGCTTCTAGTTCTCCCCGCGGAGCATGGGCGGGTGTAGCGCCGTCGCCGGGCCGCGGCGGTACAGCTGCGCCGGCCGCCCGCGGACGCCGGTGACGCGGGTGTCGGTCGGCTCGAGGAAGCCGGGCGTCGAGGTGACCTTGCGCTGGAAGTTGCGCGGGTCCAGGGTCCGCCGCCAGACCGCCTCGTAGACGCGCCGCAGCTGCGTGACCGTGAACTCCGGCGGGCAGAACGAGGCCGCGAGCGTCGTGTACTCCAGCTTCGACTGCGCCCGCTCCACCCCGTCGGCGAGGATCCGGCCGTGGTCGAACGCCAGCAGGGCGTCCGCAGCGGCGCCGTCGACCAGCTTCGCGATCGGGTGCCAGGCCGTGCCCGCGGCGTCCGCCCCGGCGATCGGTTCCGGCGGACGCGGCACGATCGCGATGTGGCCGACCGTCAGGACCCGTCCGCGCGGGTCGCGGTCCGGAGCGGCGTAGCTCGCGAGCTGCTCGAGATGGTGGCCGCCGAACTCGAGACCGGTCTCCTCGCCGAGGCGGCGGGTGGCGGTCTCGAGCAGGTCTTCGTTCGGGAGGACGAAACCTCCCGGCAGCCCCCACCTTCCGGCGAACGGCGGCGCGTCACGACGCACGAGCAACGCGCACAGCTCGGCGTCGCGCACCGTGAGGACCACGAGGTCGACGGCCACGGCGAAGAGGTTTCCACGCATCTTTAGTCACCTCGACCTGCGCTGAAGCCGGTTCCGACGATACATCTCGGAGAACGACCGGGAAGCCGTGGCGCAGGCCCGTAGGACAAGATGCGTGACGGAGATCACGTACCGGCGGGGCCGGGGACGGTGCCTCTAGCGCCGGGAAACGTCGGCGTCTTCGTCGTCGTCGATGTACGCGGCGTACGGGTCGTCGTAGTCGTCGGCCTCGGGCTCCTTGCCCGGCGCCGTCACGGTCCCACTACCGATCTCACGCTGCAGGGCGTCGAGATCCATCGTGGGGGAGCTGTACTTGAGCTCTCGGGCCACCTTTGTCTGCTTGGCCTTAGCCCTGCCGCGCCCCATGGCTCGTCCCCCTTACAACAGGGAAGGGGCGGCCGGATGTCTCGGCGGCCCCATTCTTCTTGAGTGATGTCCTGGTGACCACCGTACCTTGCTGACGGGTGGGCGTGCGACGTGGCACCGGTGGTCCGCGGTGTCGGACCTATGGTGGGGCTCACGGCCGGGCCCGGAACTGGCAGCATCCCCCCCATGCCGGCCCCGTTCCTGTCCTACCTGCGGGTGTACGAGCCGCTGCGCGCCTTCGACGGCGCCTCCGGTGCGCGGGTCCGGGCCGCCCTCGCGCGTGGGCCCCTCACGCCCGAACGGGCCGCCGGCCACGAGCGCGAGCTGTGTCTGCGGGCCCAACTGGCCGCCCGGCTGCTCCCGCGGCGCTCCGTGGACGGCTGCGAGGTGCTCGTGCTGGGCGGTGCCTCGGGGGAACCGCTGGTCTGCCCGCTGGACACCCGGGAACGCGCCGCTGCCGCAGTGCTGGCGTTCCTGGATGCCGAGGCACCGGTACTGCGGGCGAGCGCGCTGCCGGTGCCCGAGGCCGTGGCCAGGCGGCAGGCCGAGGCCGCGGTGGCCGAGCTGGGGCAGGCCGCGGCGCACGTGGTGTCGGCGAGCTGGACGGTGCCGCTGCCGTGGTTCGCACTGGTCGACCCCGAGGAGCGGCAGCTGCGCCTCGACGGCAGGCGCCGGGTGTGGTGGCGGGTCCCGATGGGGCGGGCGCGGGCCCGGGCGGCGCAGGCCGAGCGGATCGTCCGCGGCGGACTGGGCGACGGCGAGCCCGCGGACGTGCTCGCCGAGACCGGGGCCTGGCTCACGCAGTTCGACCGGGCGTCGGTGGTGGAGCTGGACTACGGGGGCGTCGTGGACCTCGTCGACGACGAGGCCCTGCGCAACGACGACTCCGCGGACCAGGTCCGCGACGCCCTGCAGGCCCTGCGCGAGGGCGACACGGCGGCGGCGCAGGCGAGCTACGACCGCCTACGGGAGTTCTGGGCGGACGTGGCGGGCAAGCAGCGGACCTGCTGAAGGTCTAGCGCCGCAGCCCGCCGCGCAGTTGCGCGGCCCGCCCCGGCGGAGGGGTGCCGTCGTCGGGAGGCATCGAATCGGGGTCGATCCGGGCCGGGGCGGCGCGGTCGTCGATCCCCGCCACCAGCTCGGCGTCCACCGGCACCGACCGCTTCACCAGCGCGAGAGCCACCGGCCCCAGCTCGTGGTGCTGCACCACACTGCCGACGCGGCCGACGGCGCGCCCGTCGCGCAGCACCGGATCGCCCGGCGCCGGCAGCTCCTCGTCGCCCGCGTCGAGGTGCAGCAGCACCATCCGCCGCGGCGGCCTGCCCAGGTTCGCCACGCGCGCGACCGTCTCCTGGCCCCGGTAGCAGCCCTTGGTCAGGTGGACGGCCGACGGGATCCAGCCGACCTCGTGCGGGATCGTGCGGTCGTCCGTGTCGAGGTGCAGGCGCGCTTGCAGCGCCTCCACCCGGAGTGCCTCGAACGCCATCGTCCCGGCCGGGTGGGCGCCCGCTGCGCCGAGCCGGGCGATCCAGGCGTCCTTCTCGGCGCGAGGGACGATGAGGTCCGCGGCGTCCGGCCCGGGCCACGGCATCCGGCGCACCAGCCCGCCACCCGGCAGGGGCCCGCTCGCGTAGTCGCCGTCCACCACCGGCGCACCCACGGCAGCCAGCACGTCCGGCGTGTCCGGACCGACGACGCTCAGCACGGCGAACTCGTCCGCGAGATGCGGTTCGACCTTCGACCAGAACCGCATCTTCTCGAGATAGTCCAGCAGCACCGGTGCGTCGCCGGGTTCGGTGTCGAGCCACACCGTGGAGTCGACGTGCGCGACCACGACGTGGTGCAGCACCCGCCCGTTCAGGTCGAGGACCAGCGCCTCGGTCCCCGATCCCTCGGGCAGCTCGCTGACGTGCTGGGTGAGCAGGAGGTGCAGCCAGCTCAGCCGGTCGTCGCCCGGCACCGCGATCACCTCGCGGTGCGAGCGGTCGACGACCGCGGCACTCCGGGTCATCGCGCGCTGTTCGGCGAGGAAGTCGCCGCGGTGCGCCGGGACGGCGGCGTCGGGGTCCGGGCGTGCGTCGGTGTCGGTCACCGGGGTGTCGGTCACCGGTCGCCCCCGTCCTGGCAGTCGCGGCAGTGTCCGGACAGCGCGACGTGCGTGACGTCCAGCGTGAAGCCGGTCTCGGCGGCGAGCCGCTCGCCGAGGCCGGTCATGACGTCCGTCGGGACCTCCGTGACCGCACCGCAACCGTGGCACACCAGGTGCACGTGCTCGTGCTCGTGCACCGAGTAGTTCGGTGCGCCGTGCCCGAGGTGGGTGTGGCGGACCACGCCCAGCCGTTCGAGCAGGTCCAGGCTGCGGTACACCGTGGTGATGTTCACCGCGGGCGCTTCGCGCTGCACCTGGGCGCAGACCTGCTCGGGGGTCGCGTGGCCGAGGGCCCGGACGGCGTCGAGCACCAGCTGTCGTTGCGGCGTCATCCGCAGGCCGCGTTCGTGCAGCGTGCGCCGCAGCGCCGCTGAGTGAGGGCCGGTGTGCGGGCCGGTGTGCAGGGTGCCGTCCGACCCCGCGACGGGCATCGGGGAGGTCTCCACACCACCGATGGTAGGCGCCGCAGCGCCGGGGGTGAGCGCTCGACCGTTCGGCGCGACCCTCGGCGACGATCGCCCGGCGGATGGCTCCCGACGGGATGCTCCTTTAGAGTGACGAGCGCCGCCGAGCGCGACGATCATCGCCTCTGCAGCGACGTGGAACGGTATGGGATCTTTCGGGAGGGCGAGCGATGACGGCTGACGGGAGCGACCGGTCCTTCGGCGCCCCACGGTTCGACGTCGTGCTCCGTGGTTACGACCGGCGCCAGGTCGACGAGCACATCTCGCGGCTGCAGCGCCTCATGGGCCGGATGCGCAACGACCTCGACGCCTCCCGTGGCCAGCCGGTACCGCCGATCGGACCGCCCACGCCGGCGGGAGGGCGCCTGCGCCCCACCCCGCGCCCGCGCCCGGACGGCCTGCCGGCCACCGGCGCGAACGACGTCGTCGGCTCGTTCACCGACCGCATGCACGCGATCCTGCAGGCGGCGGAGGAGGAAGCCGCGGAGATCCGGGGCAAGGCGCGCGCCGCGGTCCGGGCCGAGGAGGAGCGTGTGGGCGGCGTCCGGGCCTCCGTCAGGGCCGAGGAGGAGGCGGCGCGCCGCAACCTCGCGGACCTGGTGCGCCAGCGCGACGCGGTGCTGGCCGAGCTCACCCGCGTGCGTGGCCAGCTGGAGGCCCTGCTGTCCGGCCCGACGACGCGGATCACGCTGCCCATCCAGGAGAGCAGGCCGGACCGGCGCGAGGCGGGCGCAGGCCAGCCGCTGCCCGGGATGCCCGGGCACGCCACCGGGGCCCCGATGCCGCCCAGGGCGAACGGTGTGGGACCGGGTCAGCGGCCGTCCGGCGAGTCGCCCGGAAGGCCGGACGAGGCGGCGGTCGAACGCACCGCCGTCATGACGCCGGCAGACCGGACCGCGTTGATGGCGCGGCTGGCCGAGGAGCCCGACGACGCAGGGCTCAAGGACGCAGGGCTCAAAGACCCCGGGCCGAAGGACGCAGGGCCCGACGATCCCGCGCCCGAGGCGGAGTCCGCGCCGGTGGAGGCGACACAGATGGTGTCGTTGCACGGGCACGCCCCCGCCGACGACAGCGGCGCGGACACCACGCCGGAGCCGGCCGAGGACGACGACGCGAACCGCGCCGAGGCGACGCAGGTCGCCCCGGCGTCGCCCGCCCGGTCCGGCTGAGGGAGCGCCGGAGCGCTCAGCCCGCGATCCGGCCCAGCTGCGCGGACGCGAAGGGTGCCATCCCGTGCTCGACGTGCTCGCGTTCGTCGACGTACGCCAGATCGCCGCGGACCACGCCGTAGAGCCGCGTCGAGCGTTCGACCGTCGGGGCGGTCTCGGTGCGCACCAGCGCCCAGGTCTCCATCTCCCACGACGTGAGGTTGCGGCTGCGACCGTAGAACGGCGTCACGAGCCCCGTGCTGTGCGCGATCAGCACCTCGAGGGTGCCGTCGGCCTGCGGCCGCCAGAAGCCGGTCTCGCGCGGGCCGGGTCCGGTCACCGCGCCGTCGTCGTCGAGCAGCCACGTCCGCGACTCGTACGACACGAACGATTCTCCGTCGTGGGCGAACACGACCTGCTGGCCGAAGGCGAAGGGCGTGTCCGTGCCGGGCGCCACCATCTCGCCTGCTCCGCGCCAGACGCCGATGAGCGGCAGCAGACCGATGCACAGCGGGTGCAGGTCGGGGCCCTCGCGCAGGTTGGCGGTGTCGTCCGGGACCGGCAGGTCGTCGAACCGGGGACGGTTGCGCCGGGGCGAGTCCGGCGCCGCGTTCTCCGGCACCGGGACGGTGCTGCCGGTCTCGAAGGCGTGCTCGGGCCCGGTCACGGGGTCACCTCCGGCTGCTCGGTCGGGACGGCCGGTGCCGGCGCCGTGGTGAAGAGCCTGCGGACCAGCCAGAGCGTGTAGACGGCCGTGGCGCCGCTGACGCCGACCAGTAGTCCGGTGAACAACCAGTGCACGACGGGCAGGGTAGCCCGCGGCCCGGCGCCGCCCGCGCAGCGTGCCCGCCCCCGCAACGAGCGAACGCGGCGTCGGGTAAGTCAGACTCACCCAACGCCGCGTTCGCTCAGTTCCAGCCCTGCGGGGCGGCCGTCAGGCGACCGCCAGCTCCGTGGCGTGCAGGCCGGGGCCCTCCGCCTTCACCACGGCCTCGCCGTTGCCCGAGCGCGACAGCGCCCGCAGCGTCCAGGTGCCGGGTGCGGCGAAGAACCGGAAGTCGCCCTGGGCCGAGGCGACGACCTCGGCCGTGAACTCGCCGGTGCCGTCGAGCAGCCGGACGAAGGCGCCGCCGACCGGATGGCCCTCCGCCACCACGCGGCCGGTGAGCACGGTCTCCTTGGTCAGGTCGGTACCGGGCGGCAGCGCGACCGCCTGGTCAGGAGCGCCGCACATCAGCTCTGGCCCTTCTGGCTCTGTGTACCGTTCTGGCTGCCCAGCTCGATCGGCACGCCGATCAGCGAGCCGTACTCGGTCCAGCTGCCGTCGTAGTTCTTGACGTCGCTGTGTCCGAGCAGCTCGCGCAGCACCACCCACGTGTGGCTGGAGCGCTCGCCGATGCGGCAGTAGGCGATGGTCGGCTGCGAGCCGTCGAGGCCGGCCTCGGCGTAGAGCTCGCGCAGGTCGTCGTCCGACTTGAACGTGCCGTCTTCGTTCGCGGCCTTGCTCCACGGCACGTTGATCGCCGTGGGGATGTGGCCGGGGCGCTGGCTCTGCTCCTGCGGCAGGTGCGCGGGGGCGAGGATCTTGCCGGAGAACTCGTCGGGCGAACGCACGTCGACGAGGTTCTTGGCGCCGATGGAGTCGACGACCTCGTCGCGGAACGCGCGGATCGACAGGTCGGGGTCCTTCGCGGTGTAGGTGGCCGACGGGCGGCTCACCTCGTCCGTGTCCAGGGTGCGCCCGTCGAGCTCCCACTTCTTGCGGCCGCCGTCGAGCAGCTTGACTGATCCGTGGCCGTAGAGCTTGAACTCCCAGTACGCGTAGGCCGCGAACCAGTTGTTGTTGCCGCCGTAGAGCACCACGAGGTCGTCGTTGGAGACGCCCTTGGTCGACAGCAGCTTCTCGAACTGCTCCTTGTCGACGATGTCGCGGCGGACCGGGTCCTGCAGCTCGTTCGTCCAGTTGATCTTGACGGCACCGGGGATGTGACCCCCGTCGTAGGCGGTGGTGTCTTCGTCGACCTCGACGAAGACGATCCCGTCGGTGCCCAGGTTCTTCTCCGCCCAGTCGGCGGTGACCAGGACGTCCTGGCGGCTCATGCGGTAGCTCCCTGCGTATGTGGTGCGGGTGATGGGAACGGCGGACGTGGACGGGCACGGCGCGCGGCGGACACGGAGGTGTCGCGGGGCGGGCGGGCCTATGAGGCCGCCCGAGGAGTGCGCAGGCCCGAACTCAGCAGGTCCGACACAGGCAGCTGCCGACGCGGCACAGATCCACGGCGCGTCGTCGGGTCAGCGGCCAGAACACGGCCCCGAGGGTAGCCGAGCGGACCGGCTCGCGGGAGATGCTGCGGCGTGCGGCCTAGCTCGTCGGCGCGCCCGCGCCGAGCACCAGCCGGCCGGTGAGCCCGCTGATCTCCAGGCCGCCGCTCGTGGCCCGCAACGTGGTGGGCGTGACCTGCAGCGGTAGAGATCCCGGGTCGAGGGTCAGCGTGAAGATCCGGCTCAGCGTCCGTTGCAGAGCCACCGGGAGCGGGTCGGCGTCGGAGTCGCCGAGGCGGACGTCACGCGGTGTGATCTGCGCCCTGCCGTCGGCGAGCTGCAGCTCGGCGATGACCGCCACCTGCTGCTCCTGCCCGAGGACGTCGACGGTGCCGCCCAGGCGGACCGCGTTGGCGGGGTCGAGCTTCAGCAACGCGGGGTCCGCCCCGTCCTCGTCGACCGCCCTCTCCAGCCCGTCGGCGTCGATCCTGTCGATGTAGACCTTGTCAACCGCGATGCCGCTGCTGTTGCTGATGAGCCGCTCGACGTCCGGTGCGCCGATCCGCGCGGTGCCCTCGACCTCGCGAACCGTCACGGTGCGCGGGCCCTCGAGCATCTGCGAGAGCGGCGCCGCGACGTCGCGCAGCTGGCTGCGGACCTGCACGTCGCGCAGCGGTCCGATGGCCATGTGGTCCGCGACGACGTCGATGCTGCGGTACTTCCCCGAGATCGCCTGGGTGAGGAACGGGAAGTTGTTGATCCGCACGGACGGGTCGTCGGCGAGGGCCAGCTGCGTGCGCATCTCCCGTGCCACCACGGACTCCGTGATCGCCGCCGCGCCGTAGTCGATGCCGACGGCGGCGGCGACCAGGACGATGAGAGCGGCGACGCTGCGCTTGATCCGCAGAGCCTTGCGCGAGCTCCCTCGCGGACGTGACGCGACGGATCGCTCGGACATGGGAAAAGCCTACGGCACGCACGGTGACGACCTTGTGGCACGTCCTGGCGGTGTCGTGTTACGCGCAAGCGCTGAATCACCCGAGTGAGTTGCGCCGCGCAAGCGCTGCAAATCGACGGTCCGCTGGTTATTCTGCTGAAACGCGTCAGGTGGTTGAAGCCACGTGACGCCGATGTGAACGGTGAGTCGACGTCGCCCGCCGTCCAATCGGTTGATCGGGGTGCCCTGCCGGCCCCGGCCCGCATGGAAAGAGGACACGACGTGGAGCTCCTGCTGCTTACTGCGGACCCCGATCCCGGGTCGGTCCTACCGGCGCTGACGCTGCTCCCGCACGGGGTACGCACCGCGGCTCCGGAGGTCGCCGCGCTGCTCGACGCCGGCCCGCACGACGCCGTTCTCGTCGACGCCCGCACGGATCTGGTGGCCGCCCGCAGCCTCTGTCGCCTGCTGGGCAGCACCGGAACGGACATCCCGGTCATCGCGGTGCTCACCGAGGGCGGCCTGGTGGCCGTGTCCGGTGAGTGGGTGGTGGACGAGATCCTGCTCCCGTCCGCAGGCCCGGCCGAGGTCGACGCCCGCCTGCGGCTGCTGCGTGCGCGTCCCGGCGGCGACGCCGCGAGCGCGGGCGGTGCGCTGGTGCTCGGCGAGCTCGTGATCGACGAGGCCACCTACGCCGCGCGGCTGCGCGGCCGCCTGCTCGAGCTGACCTACAAGGAGTTCGAGCTGCTCAAGTACCTCGCCCAGCACGCCGGCCGGGTGTTCACCCGTGCGCAACTGCTGCAGGAGGTCTGGGGCTACGACTTCTTCGGTGGCACGCGCACTGTCGACGTCCACGTGCGGAGGCTGCGGGCCAAGCTCGGCACCGAGCACGAGCAGATGATCGGCACGGTGCGTAACGTCGGCTACAAGTTCGTGCGCCCGTCCCGTGCAGGCCTGGGCGTCCCGGCCGGTGCGTTGGCGGAGGACACGGACGACGCCGACCCCGACGACCGGTTGTCGGCCCGGCGCAACGGCCGCCCGGTGCACGCCCGGCTCGCCTGATCGTCGTCCACCTCCGACACCGGATCGTGGACCGGTCCCGGCGGTAGGGTCGGCCGCGTGCCGACGACCTCTCCCGAGCTGACCTGGGTCACCACCGCCGCACCGGCCGTCGTCGCCGAGGTGGAGGCGCTCGCCGCCACGGCGGCCGAGGTCGACGGCACCGCCCCGCTGTCGGAACAGGTGCTGCGGCACCTGCACCACTTCGGTGCCGAGCACCTCATGGCACGCGACGCGGTCGGCGCTCTCGTCGGCTACGCCCAGCTCGACCCGACCGCAACCACTCCCGACGGCGCGCCCGACCCCGTCGCCGAGCTGGTGGTGCACCCCGATCACCGCAGGCGGGGGATCGGCTCGGCGCTGCTCGCCGCACTCCTCGACCGCGAACCGGCGGCGCGGGTGTGGGCGCACGGCGCGCTGCCCGCGGCCGCCGCCCTCGCCGAGCGGGCGGGGCTCACCGCGGAGCGCGAGCTGTGGAGGATGCGCCTCGACATCAGCTCACATCATCACGGGGGCCTCGAGGCCCCGCTGCCCGACCCGCAGGTGCCCGACGGCGTCCGCATCCGGCCGTTCGAGGTGGGAGCCGACGAGGCCGAGCTGCTGCGCGTCAACAACGCGGCGTTCTCCTGGCACCCGGAGCAGGGCGGCTGGACGCTCGACGACGTCGCCGCGCGCGAGGCCGAGCCATGGTTCGACCCGGCCGGCGTGCTGCTGGCCGTCGACGCCGCGGCCCGGGAGCACGTCTTGGGCTTCCACTGGACCAAGGTCCACGCCACCGGCACGGGCGAGGCGGACGCCACCGGCCCGGTCGGCGAGGTCTACGTGCTCGGGGTCGACCCCGCCGCGCAGGGACGGCACCTCGGCTCGACCCTGACTCTCGCCGGCCTCGCCCACCTGCGCGACCGCGGGCTCGGCACCGTCGTCCTCTACGTCGAGGCCGACAACACCGCCGCCGTCCGGGTCTACCGCCGGCTCGGGTTCGAGCGGTTCAGCGGGGACGTGTCGTACCGGCGCTGAGGCGCCACGCTGCGTCGGCCATCACGAGCCCGACGTGCAGTCGATCACTACACGGCCGTGTTCATCCTCCGTTCATCCCGACGGGGATCTGCGTCCACCGGGCCCACCTACCTTCCAGGTCAAGCGGTCGTCCCCGGCACCGCGCGACAGCGAAGTCCGGTGCTCACGGAGGAATTCTCAGCGTGAAGACCCAGCGGCATGCCGCCCGTGCCCGAGTTGCCGCGGCAGGCGTCGTCGCCGGCGTGCTCCTCGCCGGCTGTGGTGCGGCCAACGAGTCCGCCCCCGCCGGCGGCTCTACCCCGAGCGCGGGTGGCACCGCCCTGAGCGGCACCATCTCCGGCGCCGGCGCGAGCTCGCAGCAGGCGGCCATGCAGGCCTGGATCGCCGGCTTCACGGGCGCGAACCCCGACGCGACCGTCAACTACGACCCGGCCGGTTCCGGCGCGGGCCGTACCCAGTTCCTGTCCGGCGGCGTCGCCTTCGCCGGCAGTGACGCCTACCTGAAGGCGGACGAGCTCACGAAGGCGCAGCAGCGCTGCGCCGGCGACGTCGTCGAGGTCCCGGCCTACGTCTCGCCGATCGCCGTGGTCTACAACCTGCAGGGCGTCACCGACCTGCAGCTGTCGCCCGGCACGACCGCCGGCATCTTCAGCGGCAAGATCACGAACTGGAACGCCCCGGAGATCGCGGCGGACAACCCCGGCAAGACGCTGCCCGACCAGGCCATCACCCCGGTGCACCGCTCGGACGAGTCGGGCACCACCCAGAACTTCACCGACTACCTGAACAAGGCGTCGGGCGGAGCCTGGACCGAGGCCGCCAGCGGAACCTGGCCGATCCAGGGCGGCGAGGCCGCTCAGGGCACCTCCGGTGTCATCGGCGCCGTGCAGGGTGGCAACGGCACGATCGGCTACGCCGACGAGAGCCAGGCCGGCAGCCTCGGCAAGGCTCTGATCAAGGTCGGTGACGCCTTCACGGGCCCGACCCCCGAGGCCGCGGCGAACGTCCTCGCCGAGTCCAAGCGCGTCGAGGGTCGCGGCAACAGCAGCTTCGCGTTCGACCTCGCCCGCGACACCACCGCGGCGGGGACCTACCCGATCGTGCTGGTCTCCTACCAGATCGCCTGCTCGAAGTACGCCGACGCGGCCCAGGCGGATCTGGTGAAGGGCTTCCTCACCTACACCACCAGCGCGGACGGTCAGCAGGCCGCGGCGCAGGCGGCGGGCTCCGCGCCGCTGAGCGACGAGCTCCGCACGCAGATCACCCCGGCCGTCACCGGCATCACCGCCGGGGCCTGACCTCCCGCCCGGACGGCCACTCCGCCTGATCACGGCGGGCGGCCGTCCGGGTCCGTCGCTCTCAGAGGACCACCATGACCAGCACGACCGAACCCGCGACCGTCCAACGGCCGGCCAAACCCGTCCTGCAGGTGGGCGACCGCGTCTTCGTCAACCTGGCCCGGGGCGCAGGCATCCTCATCCTCATCGTCCTGGCCGGCGTCGCGGTGTTCCTGATCGCGGAAGCCTTTCCTGCGATCGTCGCGCCCGCGTCGGAGCTGCCCGAGGGCCACGGTCTCGTCGCCTACATCGCCCCGCTCGTCTTCGGCACCGTCCTGTCGGCGGCCATCGCCCTGATCGTGGCGACGCCGCTGGCGGTGGCGGTGGCGCTGTTCATCACGCACTTCGCCCCGCCCCGGGTCGCCCAGACCCTCGGCTACCTCGTCGACCTGCTCGCCGCGGTGCCCAGCATCGTGTACGGGCTGTGGGGCGCCTCCGTGCTCGGCCCGGCCTCGGTCGGTCTGAGCACCTGGCTCAACAGCTGGTTCGGCTGGCTGCCCTTCTTCGCCGGTCCCGTCTCGGCGACCGGTCGCACCATGCTGGTCGCGGGCCTGGTGCTGGCGGTGATGATCCTGCCGATCATCACCGCGGTGTCGCGTGAGGTCTTCCGGCAGACGCCGAAGCTGCACGAGGAGGCGGCACTCGCACTCGGTGCCACGCGCTGGGAGATGATCCGGATGGCGGTGCTGCCGTTCGGCCGCTCCGGTGTGATCAGCGGCGCGATGCTCGGCCTCGGTCGCGCGCTGGGCGAGACCATGGCCGTCGCCATCGTCCTGTCGGTGTCCGGCGCCGTGACGGTCAACCTGATCAGCTCGAGCAATCCCTCCACGATCGCGGCCAACATCGCCCTGCAGTTCCCGGAGTCCTCAGGGCTGGCGGTGAACGTGCTGATCGCGTCGGGCCTCGTGCTGTTCGTGATCACGCTGCTGGTCAACGCCCTCGCCCGCTACATCGTCAACCGTCGCCGCGAGTTCTCGGGAGCCAACTGATGAGTACCGGGACCGAACCCGAGACCCGGCAGATGTCGGCCGAGCAACGAGCTCTCGAGGCCTCGCTGCCGTCGGTTGCGAAGAAGGTCGGGGAGCTGCCGTCGTGGGCGCCCTGGGGGATCCTCGCCGCGGCCGTCGTCGTGGTCGGCGGCGGGCTGCTCCTGGCCGGCCGCGGCATCGGCCTGGCGGTCGTCGCCACCGCCGTGGTCTACGCCCTCGCGGTGTACCTGATCTCACGGACGGTCGAAGGACCGCGCAAGGCCACGGACCGCCTGGTGACCGTGCTGGTCACCACGGCGTTCCTGATCGCGATGGTCCCACTGGTGTCCGTCATCGCTACGGTGCTGACCAACGGCGTCGCCAGGTTCGACGCCCAGTTCTTCACCAACTCGATGCGTGGCGTCGTCGGTGAAGGCGGTGGCGGCTACCACGCCATCCTCGGCACCCTGATCATCACGGCGCTGGCCGCCCTGATGTCGATCCCGGTCGGGCTGCTCACCGCCGTCTACCTCGTGGAGTACGGCCGGGGGAAGCTGTCCCGCGCCATCACGTTCTTCGTCGACGTCATGACCGGCATCCCGTCGATCGTCGCCGGTCTCTTCGCCTTCGCGCTCTTCGCGCTGTTCTTCGGGCCGGGCGTCCGCCTGGGCTTCATGGGTTCGCTCGCGCTGTGCGTGCTCATGATCCCGGTGGTGGTCCGCTCCACCGAGGAGATGCTGAAGATCGTTCCGAACGAGCTGCGCGAGGCGGCGTACGCGCTGGGCGTGCCGAAGTGGCGCACGATCCTCAAGGTCGTCGTCCCGACCTCGGTCGCCGGCATCGCCTCGGGAGTGACTCTCGCGATCGCGCGGGTCATCGGTGAGACCGCACCGCTGCTCATCGCGGTGGGCATCACGACGGGGGTCAACCTGAACCCGTTCGACGGCCGGATGGCGACGTTGCCGGTGTTCTCCTACTACTCCTACGTCGCGCCCGGTGTGCCGCGCGAGCCGTTCATCGACCGCGCGTGGACCGCCGCCCTCGTACTGATCATCCTCGTGATGGTGCTCAACCTCGCGGCCCGGCTGATCGCCCGCCTGTTCGCCCCCAAGACCGCCGGCCGCTGACCGGACAGAGGACGCATCCCATGAGCAAGAGCATCGAGGTCGAGAACCTCAACATCTACTACGGCTCGTTCCTGGCCGTGGAAGACGTCACCATGACGATCCGGCCGCAGACGGTCACCGCGCTGATCGGCCCGTCGGGCTGTGGCAAGTCGACGTTCCTGCGCTCGATCAACCGCATGCACGAGGTCATCCCGGGCGCGCGCGTCGAGGGCAAGCTGGCGCTCGACGGCCGCGACCTCTACGGCCCCGGGGTGGACCCGGTCGGCGTCCGCCGGCAGGTCGGGATGGTGTTCCAGCGGCCGAACCCGTTCCCCACGATGTCGATCTACGACAACGTCATCGCGGGCATGCGGCTGAACAACAAGCGGGCGAAGAAGAACGTCCTCGACGAGCTGGTCGAGAAGTCGCTGCGGGGCGCGAACCTCTGGAAGGAGGTCAAGGACCGGCTCGAGAAGCCCGGTTCCGGCCTCTCCGGCGGCCAGCAGCAGCGCCTGTGCATCGCCCGCGCGATCGCCGTGCAGCCCGACGTGCTGCTGATGGACGAGCCCTGCTCGGCGCTGGACCCGATCTCCACGCTCGCGATCGAAGACCTGATCAACGAGCTGAAGACCGACTACACGATCGTCATCGTCACCCACAACATGCAGCAGGCCGCGCGGGTGAGCGACTACACCGGGTTCTTCAACATCGAGGGCACCGGCAAGCCCGGCAAGCTCGTCGAGATGGACGAGACCCGGACGATGTTCTCCCAGCCGAGCCAGAAGGCGACCGAGGACTACGTGTCGGGCCGCTTCGGATAATCCTCCCGCGCGGTCCCGGCCCGGCTCGGCGATCATGGCTGGGTGGCATGGCTGGTCGTCCACCTGGCAGCGGTCGCGGTGCTGGCCGGGGTCGGCTGGGTGGTGCAGCTCGTCGTGTACCCGGCGTTCCGGCTCGTCGGGGCGGACGAGTGGGTGCGCTACCACGGCACGCACACGCAGGCGATCTCCTGGGTCGTGGCGCTGCCCTGGTTCGTGCAGGGGGTGTCGACGGCAGCGCTGCTGATCGCGCCGGCCGCAGGCGGTCGGCCCGCGGCGGTGGTCCTCGCCGTCCTCGCCCTGGTCACGGTGGTGGCGACCGTCCTGACGGCGGTGCCCGCGCACGGCCGCCTGGCTGCGTCGCGCAACGCCGCCGACGTCGCTGTGCTCCTCCGGGCCAACCTCGTGCGCACGCTGGCGTGGACGGGGTCGACCGTGTTCGCGGCTGCGCTGCTGGTCTGAGCTGCGAGCAGTGCGACCCTGTCCGCCGTGTGCTGCCACGACGACGACGCGCTGGACCTTCCTCCCGCAGTGATCGAGATGCTCGCGCGCTACCGGCGGATGCGCGCCGAGCAGGGCGTCGGTTGGGGCGAAGAGGCGTTCCCGGACATGTTCCGGTGGGCGCGGTTCTCCCGCCTCGGCCCGGCGTTCGCCGAGTTCTCCGCGTCCGGCGACTGGGCGGGGGCGGTACGGGCCGCCGTGGGCGACGAGGTCCCGCCGGGGCTCGCGTTGGTGACGGTCGGCGCGGACGGCGCGCTCACCGCACGCACCGGTCCGCGCCGGCCGGTCGTCCGCGGCGCGACGGTGCAGGTCGACGTCGTCGTCGACTCCGCGGCCGACTGCGACCTGGTGGTCATCGTCGACGGCGTGGAGGTGCCGGTTCCGGCAGGCGGGGCCGGCCTGCGGACGGTCGACGCCACCGGTCCGGTGCTGGTCACCTGCGGAACGGCCCGGTGCACGGTCGACGCCGTGGTCCCGACCGCCGCGGCCACGCTCCGGCTCGTCAGCCCGCACGGCGCCCGCTGGTCGGTGACCGACGCGACCGACGGTGCCTGGTTCGCCGAGGGCGTCCCCGCCAAGTGGGACTCCGACGACCGCCCGTTCTTCCACACCGACCCGGGCGCGGTGGAGATGCGGGTGCCGGCCGGTCCGCTGCACGTCGTCGCCGCACGCGGGATCGAGTTCGCGCGGCAGGAGTTCGACGTCGAGCCGGCGGCCGGGGACGCCGTGACCGTCGAGTACGACCCCGTGCGGCGCTTCGACCCGGCCGCCGACGGCTGGTACGGCGCCGACCTGCACGTCCACCTCAACTACAGCGGCGACCACGTGCTGGAGCCCGCCGACGCCGTCCGGATGCAGCGCGGCGAGGGGCTTGCGCTCATGCATCTCACCGCCGGGAACCTGGGCGGTGCGCTCGTCTACGACCTGGAGCTGTTGGAGGCGACGGCGGGCGCGGACCTGCAGGCCGGCGACGCGCTCGTCCGCTCGGGGCTGGAGTTCCGCAACCCGCTGCTCGGGCACGTGCACGGCCTGGGCCTGACCGGGGTCCCCGAGCTGCGCTACACCGGCGAGGAGGGCACCGACCACCCCTGGGACTGGCCGCCGAACAGCGCGGCCTGCGGACAGATGCGCGATCTCGGGGCGGTCACCACCTACGCGCACCCGGTGTTCGCCCCGGGAGACGACCCGGACGACCTGTTCCGCCCCTTCCGCATGGTCGAGGCCCGCGAGCTGGTGGCCGACGCCGCGCTCGGCCTGGTCGACGCCGTCGAGCTCGTCTCCTGCTTCGACGACCGCGGAGCCCTGGTGCTCTACCACCACCTGCTGTCGTGCGGGCTGCGGCTGGCGGCGACCGCGGGCACCGACACCTTCCTGTCGTTCGCCCGCGGCCCCGCCCCGGCGTCGAACCCGCCGGGCTGGGGCCGGATGTACGCACAGCTTTGGGACGCGCCGCTGAGCACCGCGGCGTTCACCGACGCGGTCCGCGCCGGGCGCACCGTCGTCACCAACGGGCCGTGGCTGACCCTGGACGTCGACGGCCACGGCCCGGGTGCCGTGCTGGACCGCCGGCCGGGGGAGCGGGTCGCGGTGCGGGCCCGGGTGGAGGGGAGCGGGGTCGAGCAGCTGGTGCTCTACGGGCCGGACGGCGTGCTCGCCTCCGGCACCGGCGAGCTGGAGCACGAACTGACGGTCGACGACGGGCTCTGGCTCGCCGCCGCGGCGCACGGCGGCTCCGATCCGCACACCGTCGGCGCGCCGGTGTTCGCCCACACGACCCCGGTGTACGTCGACGTCGACGGCCGGCGCGTCGCCCGGGCGGCGTCGGCGCGCTGGTGCCTGGGGCTGCTCGACGGACTCCAGGGGCTGGCGGCCGAGCAGGGCCGGTTCGATCCCGGGGAGAAGGAGCGCCAGTTCGGCGACCTGGTGGCAGTGCTGGACCGCGCCCGGAGCTTCTATCAAGAAGTCTCTTGACCGCTATAGAAGCAGGGCGTACTTTACCGCTATAGCCAGCCGTACGACCTGCTTCCGAGGAGATCGACATGAACGCCCTGCCCGCCCTGACAACCATCGTCGTCGACGCCATGCGCAGCCAGTTCGCCATGAACGAACCGCCGGTGCCCGACTGGAAACCGCGGCCGGCGATGCCGTCCCGGGCCCGGCTCGCGCTCGCCGGACTGCTGGAGCGTGCTGCCCATGCCGTGGCTCCGGCCGGGTACCGCCCGGCCTAGGCTCGGTGTGTGGCGAGGGTGACGCTGAAGACGGTGGCCGAGCGCGTCGGGGTCAGTCCGATGACGGTCTCCAACGCGTTCTCCCGCCCGGACCAGCTCTCGGCCGCGTTGCGCGAGAAGATCCTCGCCACCGCGGCCGAGCTGGGCTACGTCGGTCCCGATCCCGCCGCCCGCACGCTCGCGCGGGGGTCGACCGGGACCGTCGGGATCCTCTTCCACGGCACGCCCCGCTACGCCCTGTCCGACGATTTCGGCGCGCTCTTCCTCGCGGTCATCGCGGAGGAGCTGGGCCGCGGCGGACTGGCTCTCACCCTGCTGCCCAACCTGGGCACGCGGGACGTCCTGCCGGTCCGTGACGTCGCCATGGACGGCGCGATCATCTACTCCTGCAGCCCGGCCGACGAGAGCGTCGAGTGGCTGCGCCGCCGTCAGCTGCCGCTCGTGCTGGTCGACCAGCCTCAGGATGACCACTTTCCCAGCGTGAACGTCGACGACCGCGCCGGTGCCCGAGCGGCGGCCATGCATCTCGTCGAGCTGGGACACCGACGGATCGCGCTGCTCGCCGCCGGTCCGGAGGCGTTGGCGAACCCGACGGACTGGTACGTCCCGCGCGAGCGCCTGCGTGGCTGGCACGATGTGCTGGACCCGGCCGGAATCACGCCGGCGCTGCGGTACGTCGAGAAGTCGGCAGGGGAGGCGGCGTACACCGCGGCCCGCGAGCTGCTTGCCGGACCGGACCGGCCCACGGCGGTGCTCGCCTTCTCCGACGCCATCGCCGCGGACGTGCTGCGCGCCGCCGACGACCTCGGCCTGCGGGTTCCCCGCGACGTGTCGGTGGTCGGGTTCGACGACTCACCGGTCGCCCGACGCCTCGTCCCGGCCCTGTCCACCGTGCGCCAGGACGTGGTCGAGAAGGGCACCACGGCGGCGGCGGAGCTGGTGGCGGCGGTGCGGGCACGCCGCGCGGGTGACGACCCGCCGGTCCGGCACCACCTGCTGCGGACCGAGCTGGTGCTCCGCGAGTCGACGGCGCCGCCCGCGGAGGTCAATCACGGAACGAACGGCACGTTCGTCGGATAGGTTCCGACGAACGTGCCGCTCGTCCGTGTAGATACTTCCTGGGTCAGCGACGCGCGCGGCTCCGGAAGGAAGCTCCGACGCCTGCGAGGTGCAGGGCGACGGCCACGAAACCGGCGAGCTCGAAGAACGTGACGTCGAGCGGGCCCAGGGACAGGCCGGACAGGTGCAGCAGCAGTGCGATCACGAACAGCACGGCGGCGACGATTGCGGTGATGACGGCCTCCTCAGAACGTTGGGTGCTGTAGTGATTCCCGGCTCCGGTCTCGCTGGGGCGTCGGATCGGCAACGCGATGACGACCATCTCGCTCGATCGGGTGCACCCGCATCGGCGACCCCGCTACTGCGCCGGTGGGATGGGTCGATGCTCGCGGCCATCCGTGGCGCCGTTCCGCCGGACGAAGACGACCGCGGTCGCTGACGGGTAGTTCCCGGCTTCACTCGTCCGTGCGCTAGCCCGATCGTTGGATGACAAGACGACCGAATGGTCGTGCGTGCAGCCCGCCATGTGCACTTTCCGTGTCGACCTCATGGCCGATGGTGATCATGGCATCTGTCGTCCGGCATCGGACCTTCACAGGGCGGCGTCGGATTGATCACGCGATCAGTGCATCAGGCAACTTTCTCGGTGAAACGGGGGAAGACCGGTTTCATGGACGGGGACGAGGAGCGGTCGAGCGGGGTCACCCTGTGCGACGACAGGCCGGAGACCGAGGCGGAGGCGTCGGGGGACGCCGCCCCGGTTGACGTCGAGGAGGAGTTGTCGGCCGAACCGGCGGAGGACGCGCCGGTCGACGACGTGTCGGAAGCGGTGACGCCTGCCGAGGATCTCGTCGACGACGTACCCGCGCCGGCAGGGGTCGTTCTGCCCGTCGAGGCGCCGGACGCCCTCGCCGAGGCGGCGCCGTTCGCCGTTGATGACGGCGACTATGTGCCCGTCGGCGGCGCCGCAGCCGGCGGTGCCGCGATGGCGGTGTTCGAGTTCGACCCGCCCGAGGTGGCGAGGGTGATCACCCTGCCCCGGGCCGAGCCGGCACTCCCGCGGCGCGGCTCGTACCTGCGGCGCGGTGTCGCCGCGATCGTCGGCGTCGGCTTCGTCGCCCTCGCCGTCACGGCCTTCTCCTGGATCGCACCCTCACCCGAGGCCGCGAACCGACGCTTCGTCGACGCCGCGCAGTCCGAGGGGCACCTGGTCACCTCGAACGAGCAGCAGTCGCTGCTGGTCACGGCGGCACGCAAGATCTGCGACCGCAGATACGCCGGACACATCTCGGACGAAGACCGCCGCGCCACCGCCCTCACCAGTGCCGAGATCGGCGCCGTCGGCGCGGCCTTCGGCGCCGACACCCGCGACTTCACCTCGCTCGCGCTCAAGACGTACTGCTCGCGGTAGAGCCCTACCGCAAACGCTCGACATCACCGGTGGTTGCGCCGAACGGCGGCGTACCACCCGGACGAGTGGTGCTCCGAAGGTCGGAACCCGGGTAGATCAATAACTCGGACGGCCGGAGGAGTGGTACCACCCCGCTCCCGCATGGCACCGGGGGGAGCGATGGGCGGGTACACGAGATCGGACAGAGCGGGCCAGGGCAGGCACCGGGCGAAAGCGCCACTGGGGCCACGACTGCGGCGGGCCACCGTCGTGCTCGTCGCCTCCATGGGGGCGATGCTCGGACTGTCGGCCGCCGGCGTGGCGGAACCCCCCGCGGCGGCGGTGGACCAGCGGTTCCTCGTCGACGTCCGCGAGCGGGGCCACGTCGTCGCGGTGGGTACGGACGAGGAGCTGCTGGTGTCGGCGGCACGCAAACTCTGCAAGCGGCGCGACACCCAGACCTACGAGAAGCGCCGGACGGCGACGCTGAACAGCGACGAGCTCGAGGCCGTGCAGCGCTCCTTCGGCGGCGATTCGCAGGCCTTCATCAAGCTGGCGACGAGGTCCTACTGCTGACTGGTGCGATTCCTTCGCGAACTCCAGCCGACCAGGGGATGGACCGCCGGTAAACGCATGGTTAACGCTGTCGTCGTCGAGGGCGAGTCCTCCATCGGCCGGTGATGACACCCGGCCGAGGGCGACGCACCGGTCGGCGGGCGGAGGGAGCCCCTGTGGACGACGAGACGTTCAATCCACCCAACGACGGCACCTGGGAGCTGGACACCACGCACATGTCCAGACCGATCAGCTGGTTCGCCAGGTCGGCGCTGGTCTCGGGCATGCCGCGCGGGTTCGCGCAGGGACTGGCGCGCTACGGGCTGCTGCTGGGTCGCTACGAGGTGGCCGTGATCGGCGGGTTCATGTACGCCCAGCCCGTCCCGTTCGGAGCGGACGGTACGGCGAGCCCCGAGCAGATGCAGGCGCGGATCGCGACGTCGGCACGAGCGTTCACCGAGCGGTTCTGGCGGGAGGACCTCGACCACTGGGACGAGGTGGTCAAGCCCGGCGCCGTGGCGGCGCATCAGGACCTGCAGGCCGTCGATCCCGCCTCTCTGTCGGACGGCGAGCTGGCCGAGCACGTCGTCCGGTGCCGCGATCACCTCGAGGCGATGTTCGAGCTGCACCATCGCTACAGCGCACCCTCCCTGATGGCGACCGGCGACTTCCTCGCCGCCGCGATGGCATGGACCGGCGCCACAGCGGGCGAGCTCATGGGCCTGCTGCGCGGCACCTCGGCCATCTCCACCGGTTTCGCCACCACCGAGCTGGACGCACTGGCCGACGCCGTCGCCGCGTCCGACTCGGCGCGGACGGCCCTGGCGTCATCGGGCGACGCCGAGGCCGTGCTCTCCGCGCTCACCGTCGACCCCGATGCCGGTCCTGCGGCGCAGGCGTACCTCGACGCCGTCCGCAACCGGTCGATCGGCTACGACGTCGGCGAGCCGTCGGCGGGCGAGCTGCCCGCGATGCTGGTCGGCGCGATCCGTGCCGCCGTGGCGAGTCGGAAGTCGGGAACCGGCAACGCCGAGGGGGACGTAGCGCTCACCCGGATCCGCGCACGCGTGCCCGCCGAGCATCTCGCGGACTTCGACGACCGCCTCCACGAGGCGCGGCTGGCCAACCGGCTCCGGGACGAGCGGGCCACTTACTCCGACGGTTGGGCCGTCGGCCTCGCCCGCCGCGCCCTGCTCGAGGCCGGCCGCCGGCTCGCCGCCCGGGGTGACCTCGCCGACCCGGTACAGGCGGTCGATGCCGACGCCGCGGAACTCGCGGCGCTGCTCCGAGGCGAGCCGGGCCCGAGTGCAGACACGGTGGCGAGGCGATCCTGGCTCCGGACCTCCCGGACCGTCGACGACGCCCCGCCGCTCCTCGGCCCGCCGCCGGTACCGCCGCCGCCGCTGGAAGCGCTCCCGGAGCCCGCCCGCCGTGCCACGCTCGCCGTCAATGCGGCGTTGATGAACCTGTTCGGCGTCCCGGACACCTCCAACTCCGCAACCGTGATCCACGGCCTCGCGGTCAACACGGGCGTCTACGAGGGGCCGGCCCGGCTCGTCGCCGACTCGGCGGACTTCGACCGCGTGCAGCGGGGCGACGTCCTCGTGACCCGGATGACCTCGCCGTACTTCACGGTCGTCCTGCCGCTGCTCGGTGCGATCGTCACCGACCGGGGCGGGCAGCTCAGCCACGCCGCCATCGTGGCACGTGAGTACGGGATCCCCGGAATCGTCGGCACCCGCGACGCCACGCGCCTGATCCCGGACGGTGCCCGCGTGCGGGTCGACGGGAAGACCGGCGAGGTGCGGTTGCTCGGGTGATGCTTCCGTTGGCCGACGTCACGGACCCGATGGCGTTCGGCGGCAAGGCGGTGGCGCTCGGGTCGGCCATCCGGGCCGGGCTTCCCGTGCCGGACGGCGTCGCGTTGTCCGTCGACACCGTCGAGGCTGTCGTCCGAGCGGATCCGGACGTCGTTCCGGCACTGCACAGGGTCTGCTCGGCGGGCGGTCCGCGCGCCGTCCGGTCCAGCGCGGTCGGCGAGGACTCCGCCGGCGCCAGCTTCGCCGGCGCGCATTGCACGGTGCTCGGGGTGTGTGACCCCGAGGCCGTCGTCGCGGCCGTGCGCCGCGTGCACGCATCTGCCGACGCACCGCAAGCCCGTGCCTACCGGGCGCAGCTCGGGCTCGGGCCGGCCCGGATGGGTGTCGTGGTCCAGGAACTCGTGCCCGCCGACGTCGCCGGCGTGCTGTTCACCCGCAACCCGGTCACCGGTGCGGCGGAGAGGGTGATCGAGGCGAGCTGGGGGCTGGGCGAGGCGGTCGTGGCCGGTCTCGTCGTCCCCGACCGGTACCGGCTCGATGTTCGGGGCCGGGTGCTGGAACGGGTGACGGGGGAGAAGGACGTGGCTGTGCGGGCCGGCCCCGGCGGTGCGCGCGAGATCGCGGTCGACGACGCGGAGGTGCACGCGCCCTGCCTGGACGACGCCCAGCTCGCGAAACTGCACGCCCTCGCGGAAGCCTGTGACGCCGTCTACGGCACGGGTGACCACGACATCGAGTTCGCCTTCCACGCCGGCGCGGTGTTCCTGCTCCAGCGGCGGCCGATCACCGGTGGGTGAACACGGCCCGGGACGTGGGCTCGGGGC
This sequence comes from Pseudonocardia charpentierae, assembly GCF_031845345.1. Classification (NCBI taxonomy): domain Bacteria; kingdom Bacillati; phylum Actinomycetota; class Actinomycetes; order Pseudonocardiales; family Pseudonocardiaceae; genus Pseudonocardia; species Pseudonocardia charpentierae. The sequence goes on from NZ_JAVREJ010000009.1 coordinate 88,732, forward strand.
AGCCCTCCTCGCCTCGTCCTTGATGCCGCTCAACTCCACGATGATCGCTGTCGCACTGCCCGAGATCGCCCGTGAGTTCAGCCGGTCTCCGGGCACCGTGGCGCAGGCCGTGGTCGCGAGCTACCTCGTGGCCGCGATCGTGCTGCAGAGCCCCGGTGGCAAGCTGGGCGACCGGCTCGGACACCGGCGGGTTCTGGCGCTCGGGCAGGTCCTGGTGGCGGCCGGTGCCGTGCTCGGGATGTTCGCCCCGGCGCTCGGCGTCCTGGCGACTGCCCGGGTGCTGATGGCTGCGGGCGGGGCCGCGATCGTGCCGGCGACGGTGGCGCTGTTGCGGATCGAGCTCCCGGAGCATCGGCGGGGGCGGGCGTTCGGGTTGTTCGGGGCCGTCATGTCGTTGGCGGCAGGGATCGGGCCCGTGGTCGGCGGCGAGCTCGTGCGTGCTTTCGGCTGGGCGAGTGTGTTCGCGGTCAACCTGCCCGTCATCGCCGTGTCGGTCCTGCTCGCGGCCATCGCCGGGCACGGGCGAGATCGCGCGGAACCGCGAGCCGCCCAGCGGTTCGACGTGGTCGGGTCCGTGCTGCTCGCGGCGGCGCTGACCGCGCTGGTCCTGGGTCTGGAATCGGCCGGCGCAACGGGTGCCGTGCTGCTGGTCGCCAGCGCCGTGCTGGTCGTGCCCTTCGTGTGGTGGGAACGGCGCGCTGCGGATCCGGTCGTGACGTTCGCCCTGTTCACCTCCGTGTCGTTCACCGCCGGGTCGTTGCTGGTCGCCCTGCAGAACCTGGTGATGTACACGCTGCTGTTCGAGCTGCCTCAGGTGCTCGCCGCGCTGCTCGCGACCGACGCCGCAGCCACGGGCCGGCTGCTGGTGTCGATGATGGCCGCGATGATCGTGGCCTCCTTCCTGGCGGGGCGGCTCACCGACCGGGTCGGGCCGCGGCCGCTCGCCGTCGCCGGCACCCTGACCTGCCTCGCCGCGGTGGCCGTGTTGGCGGCGGGCGACCTGTCGTCGGTGCGCGAGCTGCCGCTTCCGCTGGCGCTCCTGGGGCTCGGGGTCGGATTGGCCACTCCGGCTGCCCAGACGGCATCTCTCGCCGCTGTGCCACGCCGGTACAGCGGAGCGGCTGCGGGCATCGGGTCGACGATGCGCTATCTCGGTGGCGTCGTCGGCGTCGCGCTCCTCGGGCGTCTGGTCGACCTCGGCGGTGACCGGTCCGCGATCCTCGCCGAGCACCGCACCGTCCTGGCCGTCTTCGCCGTGGCGCTGCTGGGTGCTGTGGCGTGTGCGGTCGTCCTGCCCCGTCGGACGGCGTCCCGCGGCTCGGCCCGGGTGCCGGACGACGGAGCCACCGCTCCATGACGCGAACCTCGCTCCACCATCGCGGCGCCCGCGGCGACAGTCAGGAGGTGCGGGCGTTCAGGCGTTCGCGCTGGGGGACCACCACGTACTTCGGGTCCTTCGTCGTCTCGACCCCGGCCTCGTACACCCGGAACCGCTGGCAGGCGCTCCCGGCCAGCAGCGCGAGCCCGGACGCCGCCGCGCCGGCCCGGCTGCGGCCGGCCAGAAGGACCGTGCCCGCGAGCCCGGCGATCGTCAGCCACTCGGCGCCCCGCCCGAAGCGCGCGACGTGCCCGTGCTCGTATGCCTCGCGGATCAGGCCCATCTTGTGCTCCATCACCCGCGACGCGACGAGCTCCTGCGCCGCGCCGACGGCTGCGAACGCCCGCGCGGGACCGTTCTCCTCGACGGGGGCGAAGACCATGCCGAAGCCGCCGCCGCTGGCCGCCGCGGATCCGGTGAACACGAACGGCAGCTCGTCGCGGACCTCGTTCCACCCCGGAACGGCCGTGTGCGACAGGAGCACCGCGGTGTACGAGGCGACGCCGGGCGCGATGGCCGCCGCCGACAGCCCGAGCGGCCGGGCGAGCCGGTTCAGCAGGCGTGCGGGCCAGGTGTTCCGCCACCGCCGCGGCACGAGTTCGTTCACCGCGGCGGCTCCGACCCCGGGCCCGAACGCGGTGAGGACCCACGTGCCGACGCTCATCGGCGACGTCGGCTTGACGACCCGGAGCATGTGGTGGAACCGCTCGGGGCGCCCGAGGTCGCTGACCAGGAACCACAGGCTCGCCAGCAGCCCGGCGAACGAGCCGAGCCAGCTGACGCGGCGCAGTGCTGGCCGGCCGGTCAGGTCTGCGCCCGCCGCGACCACGGCCGTGCCGGCGGCCAGACCGCCGGTGAACAGGTAGGCCGGGATCTCGTGCTTCCACACCGGCGGCTTGAGCACCGGACGGCCGTAATAGGAGCGGAACTCGGCGTCCGGCACCATCGTCTGCTCGCCGCGGCCGCGCTTCCCGGATCGGCGGCGCCGGTCCTGGTGCCCGGCGGTCTCGGCGACGGGACGCCCGCCCTGGATCCCCTGGAACATCGGCGCCTCGTGCGCCTGGGCCCCCTCGCCTGCCTCCTCGTGCGCACGTAACGGGTCGTGCCCGTTGCGATCGTTCACGGCCTACCTCCGACCGCCGTGGACACGAACGCCCCGATCCCGGCCAGCGCGAAGGCCGCGGCCGCCTGGCCCACCTTCTTCCACATGGCCTTCGCATCGCGGGTGACCACGACCGGGTCGGGTGGCAGGCCGTACACCTCGGGCTCGTCGAGCAGCAGGAAGAAGGCGCCGTCGCCGCCGACCCCGTCGTCCGGGTCGCGCCCGTAGAGCCGGGCCTCGGTGACGCCGAGGTCCTGCAGTTGCGCCAGCCGCTGGTCGGCCCGCTCGCGCAGCTCGTCCAGCTTGCCGAACTGGATCGACTGCGTCGGGCAGGCCTGCGCGCAGGCAGGCTCCATGCCGTCGTGCAGCCGGTCGTAGCAGAGCGTGCACTTCTGGGCGCGGCCGTCGTGCGGGCGCCGGTCGATCACGCCGTACGGGCACGCGGACACGCAGTACCCGCACCCGTTGCAGATGTCCTGCTGGACGACGACCGTGCTGAACTCCGTGCGGAACAGCGCGCCGGTCGGGCAGACGTCGAGGCAGGCGGCGTGCGTGCAGTGCTTGCACACGTCCGAGGCCATCAGCCAGCGGAACGACGTGCGCCCTTCCTCGCCGTGCCCGTCGCCGGGGCGGGTGAACGCGGGCATGCCCAGGTTCTCCACCGGTGAGACCCGGGTGGCGGTCTCCTGCGCCGTCGGCAGGGCCTGCGTGCCCAGCTCGCCACCGCCGCGCGGAGCGTGCCGGAGCATCGGCTCGACGGCCTCCGCCGACAACCCCGACCCCGACGCCCCGGTGGGCAGCCCGGCCAGCCCCGGGTCCTGCCGCCCCGTCGACCGAGGTTGTTCGATGAACGCGACGTGCCGCCACGAGTTCGCACCGAGCGAACCGGTGTTGTCGAACGACATTCCCAGCAGGTCCAGCCCGTCTTCCGGGACGGCGTTCCACGTCTTGCACGCCACCTCGCAGGCCTTGCAGCCGATGCAGACCGAGGTGTCGGTGAAGAACCCGACGCGGTCGGGATGGTCGACGGTGTAGCCCGCGTCGCCTGCCGGGTCGGCCAGTGGCCCCGACAAGCTGTTGCGACCCTTCACGACTGCTCCCCGCTGTAGGACCCCTTGGGGTGCGACTCCTCGAGATGCGCGGGGTGCGGCGAGCCCTCGGCGGTGGAGATCACGGTGCCCGTCTCGATCGTGATCCCGGCGCGAGTGCGCAGCTCGCTGATCATCGCCGTCAGCTGCGGGCCGCGCGGCCGGGGGCCCGGCCGGACGTCACACGTGGCGACCTTGCTCTCCTGGATGAAGACGTTCGGGTCGGCGACCACGCCGAACAGGTCGTTCACGACGTCGCCGGTGACGACGCCGTTGCCGCCCCAGTGATACGGCATCCACACCTGGTGCACCACGTTCCCGTCGATGCGCAGCGGCGCCATCCGGTCGGTCACCATGACCCGGGCCTGCACGGCCGTCCGGCTGGTCACGACGTGGCACTCGCCCAGGTGGGTCAGCCCGCGCATGCGGGCCAGCTCGGGCGAGACCTCGACGAACAGCTCGGGCTGCAGCTCCGACAGGTACGGCAGCTGCCGGCTCATCCCGCCCGCCGTGTGGTGCTCGGTGAGCCGCGCGGTGGTGAGCACGAACGGGAACGCGTTCGAGCTGCCGGGGTCGAGCGGGTTCGGGTTCGGGTTCGACGGGTTGTCGAGCCGTCCGTAGACCTTGCCGGTCGGGTTGTTCTGCTGGCCGTAGAGGGGGTTCCGCACCGGCGACTCGAAGGCCTCGTAGTGCGTGGGCAGCGGGCCGTCCATCACGCCGTTCGGTGCGAACAGCCACGCCTTGCCGTCGGCCTGCATGATGAACGCGTCGTCGCCGCGCAGGCCCTTCACCCCGGTCGACCCCTCCTCGGGGACGTGGCCGGGTGCCGTCGTCGGCGGGAAGTCCGGCACGTCGTGGCCGGTCCACTCGCCCTTCTCGGCGTCCCACCAGACCAGCTGCTTGCGCTCGCTCCACGGCCTGCCCTCGGGGTCGGCCGAGCAGCGGTTGTAGAGCACCCGACGGTTCGCGGGCCAGGTCCAGCCCCACTCGGCGTCGTAGGGGCCCTGCTCCCAGTGCGGCTTGCGGCGCGCGGCCTGGTTCACCCCGTCCGCGTACACACCCGCGTAGATCCAGCAGCCGCACGCCGTGGAGCCGTCGTCCTTGAGCTCGAGGAACCCGTTGACGGGCCTGCCGGTGGCGACGTCGTAGCCGTTGATGCGCCGGAGCACGTCTTCGGCCGACGGCTCCGCCCAGGCGCCGCTCTCCCCGGCCGGGGCCTCCTCGACCCGATAGCTCCAGTCGACCTTCTGTACGGGCTCGTCGCGCGGGTCCGTCGACGCCGCGAGCCGCTCCTTGACCATCCGGCCCAGGTGGTAGAAGAACCAGAGGTCCGAGCGCTGGTCGCCGGTCGGCTCGACGGCCTTGTCGCGCCACTGGACCATGCGCTGGGTCTGGGTGAACGTGCCCTCCTTCTCGACGTGCGAGGCGGCGGGGAAGAAGAACACCTCCGTGCGGCACGTCTCGGGGCTGATCTCGCCCGTCTCGATCTCGGGAGAGTCCTTCCAGAACGTGGCGCTCTCGATCATGGCGAGGTCGCGGACGACCACCCAGTCGAGGTTCGCCATGCCCAGGCGCTGCAGCTTCCCGTGTGCCGAGCCGACTGCAGGGTTCTGCCCGAGCAGGAAGTAGCCGAAGATCTTGCCGCCGTCGACCATGTCCATGACCTGGCGATACGTGCCGTGGTCGCCGGTGATCCTCGGCAGGAGGTCGAACCCGAAGTCGTTCTCCGCCATCGCGTGCTCGCCGAAGTACTCCTTGAGCAGCGAGACCATGTAGGCGTCGGCCTCGGACCAGTAGCCCTTCTGCGTGCGGCTGCGCACGGTGTCGAGGTAGCTCGCGAGGTCGTCGTTCTTCTTGGCGCTCGGCATCGGCAGGTAGCCGGGCAGCAGGTTGAACAGCGTCGGGATGTCCGTGGAGCCCTGGATGCTGGCGTGCCCGCGCAGGGCGAACACCCCGCCACCCGGACGGCCGATGTTGCCCAGCAGCAGCTGGATGATCGCGCCGGCGCGGATGTACTGGGCGCCGACGCTGTGCTGCGTCCAGCCGACGCTGTAGACCAGCGCCCCCGTGCGCTCGCGACCCGACGCGCCGACCCACGCCTCGCAGACCGCGCGGAACTGCTCGGGCGGCGTGCCGCAGACCCGCTCGACCATCTCCGGGGTGTAGCGCGCGAAGTGCCGCTTGAGGATCTGGTAGACGCAGCGCGGGTCCTGCAAGGTCAGGTCCTGCGGTAGGCCGTCGGTGGCCTCGACCAGCGGTGCGCCCGCCGCGCCGGTCTGCAGCGGGCGGGTCAGCTCCTGGTGCTCGGCGGAGTCGCCCGAGTCGGGATCGACCTGGTCCGCACCCTGGTACTGCCAGCTGCTGCGGTCGTAGGCCCCGGTGTCCGCGTCGTAGCCGCTGAACAGCCCGTCGAGGTCCTCGGTGTCGCGGAACTCCTCGGAGATCAGGACCGCGGCGTTCGTGTACGCCGTGACGTACTCCCGGAAGTCGAGCTCGTTGGTCAGGATGTAGTTGATCACCCCGCCGAGGAACGCGATGTCAGTGCCCGCTCGGATCGGGACGTAGGCGTCGGCGACCGCGCTGGTGCGAGTGAACCGCGGGTCGACATGGATCACCTGCGCGCCGCGGGCCTTGGCCTCCATCACCCACTGGAACCCGACGGGATGGGCCTCGGCCATGTTCGAGCCCATGATCACGATGCAGTCGGAGTTGACCAGGTCCTGCTGGTAGTCCGTGGCGCCGCCGCGGCCGAAGCTGGTTCCCAGACCGGGAACGGTGGAGCTGTGTCAAATACGGGCCTGGTTCTCGATCTGGATGGCGCCCAACGCGGTGAACAGCTTCTTGATGAGGTAGTTCTCCTCGTTGTCGAGCGCCGCCCCGCCGAGGCTGGCCAGACCCATCGTGCGCCGCACCCGCGCGCCGTTCGCGTCGTGCTCCTCCCAGCCGCGCTCCCGGGCGTCGAGCACCCGGTCGGCGACCATCTCCATCGCCTCGTGCAGGTCGAGGTCCGTCCACTCCGTGGCGTACGGCGCGCGGTACCGGACCTTCGTCTCCCGATGCGGACCGGTGACCAGGCCCAGGCTCGCCGAGCCCTTGGGGCACAGCCGGCCGCGGGAGATCGGGGACGCGGGGTTGCCCTCCACCTGGACGACCTTCTCGTCCTTGACGTAGACCCGCTGGGAGCAGCCGACGGCGCAGTACGGGCAGACGGACTGGGCCATCCGGTCGGCCGTCGCGGTGCGCGGCTCCAGGGTCTTCGAGTGCGGAGACTGCGCGGCCGTGCCTCGGCCGAGCGGGTCGTCGCCCGTCAGCTGCCGATAGACCGGCCACGACTCCAGCCACGTACGCACGCCCATGCCGAACTCCTTACCCCGACGAGCTTGATCCGATGCGGGGCGGCCGCTCCTCGCGCAGCGAGGATTGGACGCGTCGTGGCCGGATCGGTGACAGCCTATGTCGGGCTGCCGACATTCGCGTGGTCCACGATCCCTGCGCGCCCCCTAGCATCGGGCCGTGGTCGAGCTCGCAGAAGCCGCCGGTGTCGTCCTCGCCGGCGGCCGGTCCTCCCGGATGGGCCGGCCCAAGGGCGCCCTGGAGTGGCACGGGTCGACACTGCTGCACCGCACGGCCGCCCTGCTCGCACGCACCGTCGGCGGCCCTGTGCTGGTCGTCGCCGCGCCCGACCAGGAGCTGCCCGAGCTTCCGCCCAAGGTCGAGGTGGTGGCCGACCCGGTCGAGGGGCTGGGGCCGATGCAGGGGCTGGCGACGGGACTGTCCGCGCTCCACGAGCGCGCCCCGGTCGCCTTCGTGTGCTCGACCGACATGCCGTTCCTGCACCCGGCGCTGGTCCGCAGGGTGTTGCGCGGATTCGCGGACCCCGAGGTGGACGTCGTGTTGCCGGTGGCGCGCGGCTACCGGCAGCCGTTGGCCGCCGGCTACCGGACGGAGCTGGCCGGGCTGATCGAGCGCTTGCTGGGTGAGGGGGACCTGAGGCCGGGGATGCTGTTCCGGCACTGCCGGGTCGCCCAGCTCGACGACGCCGCGCTGCTGACCGACGAGCTGGCGCGGCACGACCCGGAGCTGAACTCGCTGGTCAACGTCAACGAGCCCGACGACTACGCGGCCGCCGTGGCCCGTCCGGAGCCCGAGATCGTGGTCGAGCGGTTCGGGGCACTCGCGAGCGGCGGTCAGCGCGGCCCGCGCCGGGTCCGCGCGGCGTCCCTCGGTGCGGCCGCCACGGCCGTCGGGATCACGCTCGACCGGCACATCGTCGCGGCGGTCAACGGCGACCAGATGACCCGCGACGCCCGGCTCCCGCTCGTCGCCGGCGACACGGTCGCTTTCCTGTCCGCCGACGCAGGCGGGTGAGACAGGCCTACTCTCGTAACTGTGCCGGCCGGTGGGTACTTCGGACGGGCCCTGGTGGTGGACGTCGGGGACCGCGCTGCGGCGAGCGCGCCGCTCCCTCTCGGCGACGACGTCCTGCGTGCCTACCTCGGTGGGGTCGGCCTGGGTACCTGGCTGCTGCACCGGCTGGCTCCGCCCGGCGTCGACCCGCTCGCAGCGGAGGCGCCGCTCGCGTTCGTGTTCTCCCCGCTGGTCGGTACTCCGCTGACGACCAGCGCGAAGTTCGCCGTCGTGGCCAAGTCGCCGCTCACCGGCCTGCTCACCGACGCGCTGGCCTCCAGCCGGTTCGCGATCGCGGGCAAGCTGACCGGGAACGACGCGATCGTCGTGCGGGGCCGGGCGGCCGAACTCTCGGTGCTCCTGGTCGACGGTGACGGCGCCCGTCTCGAACCCGCGCCGGAGCTGGCCGGGCTGCCTGCCGCGCAGGCCGAGTTGGCGGCGCGGGAGCGGTTCGGGCGCGGCTGGCAGACCGCCGCCATCGGGCCGGCGGGGGAGCGGCAGGTCCTCTACGCCACGGTCAGCCACGACGGCCGCCACGCCGGCCGCGGGGGGCTGGGCGCGGTCCTGGGGGCCAAGAACATCAAAGCCGTCCTCGTCCGGTCGGCCACCCGGGTCGACGTCCACGACCAGGTGGCCGTGCTGGCCGCGGCGAAGGACCTGCGGACGCGGAGCTTCGGGCCGGCCACCGCGAAGTACCGCGAGCTGGGCACCCTGGCCAACCTGCTCGCGTTCAACGCCGTCTCCACGCTCCCGACCCGCAACTTCACCGCGGCCACCTTCGACGGCGCCCCCCGGCTGGCCGCCGAGGAGCTGCACGAGCTGCGCGGGGTCGCCCGCAACTCGTGCGCGTCCTGCTCGATCGGCTGCGAGCACATCTACTCCCGCAAAGGCGGCGGGAGCCAGCGCATGGAGTACGAGAACGTGTTCGCGCTCGGGCCGCTGTGCGGGGTGTCCGATCCGGACGACGTGTTCGCGGCCAGCGCCCGGTGCGACGAGCTGGGCCTGGACACGATCTCGGCGGGCGGCACGATCGCCTGGGCAATGGAGTGCGTCGAGCGCGGGCTGATCGACGCGCCGTGGCTGCGGTTCGGCGACGGGGCCGCGCTCCTGCGCGCGCTCGACCTCATCGGCGCCCGCAGCGGCCTCGGCGAGCTGCTGGCCCAGGGGTCGAGGCGGGCGGCCGAGATCGTCGGAAACGGCTCGATCGCCTTCGCGCCGCAGGTCAAGGGTCTGGAGCTGCCCGGGTACGAGCCGCGCACGCTGCAGTCGATGGCGCTGGGACTGGCCGTCAACTCCCGGGGCGCCGACCACAACCGCTCCGGCGCCTACGAGGCCGACCTCTCCGGTGAGCACGACCGACTCGACGGTGGCCCGGCCCACGTCGCGGCGGCCGTCGGCACCGAGGACCGGGCCGCGGTGATGGACTCGATGATCCTCTGCAAGTTCCTCCGCGGTGTCTTCGAGGACCCGTTCACCGAGTGGGCCGCGCTCATGGCATCGGTCACCGGCTGGGACCTCGACGCGGCCGAGCTGCGCACCACGGCCCGGCGCATCGTGCTGGCCAAGCGGGTGTTCAACCTGCGCGAGGGCGCCACGGCCGCGGACGACACGCTGCCGCGCCGCATGCTGGAGACGCCGCTGGAGCTGGGTTCCGGGCGCACCGCAGCGCTGAGCGAAGACCGGTTGCGGGCCATGGTCGGCGGCTACTACGCCGCCCGCGGCTGGGACGTCGAGGGCGTTCCGACACCGGAAGACCTCGCCGGGCTCGGGCTCGGCTAGAGCACTCCGCTCGGCCGACCCGGACGTCGAGCCACCCAGGCCGTGTCAGAAGGGCGGCGGCTCGTGGTCGGCGGGCGGAGGTCGGGCCTCGGTCCGTGCCGGTGGATAGGGCTGCAGCAGGACCGGCCTCGTACCAGCTTCCACTCGCTCCAGGTGGCTTGTCCGGACGCGGCAGAGGCTCGCGGACCTGGATGTGCCGGGCCAGTGCCGCGGCGGGGAACCGGTCGTCGGAACGCTCGTCGAGCCCGGCGAGCACCGCATGGCGGCCGGCGTACCGGGTGGCGATGTCGGTCACGACTGCGGCCCAGCCGGAAACCTGACCTTCAGGGGAGTGGCATTCGGCGGCGAGCCGGTCCATCTGCGCGGCGGAGACATCCAGCTCGACGATCCCGCCGTGGCAGCGGCCCTCACCCACCGACTCAGCTCCTGCGAGGAGGCCGGGCGGGCGGTGGCGGGTCACCCCGGCCAGCAACAGATGGCCGTCGTCGTCGGTGACGGCGAACCGCCACTCTGCGCCTCGGAGCTGCCGGTCCACGACGGCACGGGCGACCGGCGCGAGGACGGGGCCGAGCCCGGGGATCTCCCCGGGCCGCTCGTCGAGCCCGATCAGCGTGGTCAACCCGACCCGGACCTCGATGCCGACTCGTGCCGACTCGTACCGGAACGTCCGTGCTCGCCTCCGGCGTACCGCCAGCCATGACCGGTTCAGTCGCGACCGGTCCGATCGTGACCGGTTCGGTCGTGTCGGTGTCCGCGTTGGTGTCGCCGCCCATGGTGTCGCCAAGTCGGTCTTCCGGGCGGGGCTGGCGGAGGAGCGCGGCGATGATCTGGTCCTTGGACCGGCCATGGAACCGTCCGTCCAGAAGCCCGAGGAACAGGTCCGCGGCGATCTGCCCGACCCGACCGGGGTGCCCGGCTCGCTTGGCCGATTCCGCCAGCCGGTCGACTCGGGCGCACGCCACCGCCGCCTCGTCGGCGGGCAGCCCGGACCCGGTGACTGAGACCGTGCCGTCGTCGGCGAGCATCGCGGTCACCGTCCGTGCGCGCACTGCCCTCGTGTAGCGGCGGCGGGCCCAGCCGGGGTCGAGGTGCTGGGCGAACACCACGGCCTTGCCGCGGTCGATCCGCCCAGCCGACAGGGCGGCGAAGACGTCCGGCAGCCGGCGCACGACGACGTCGGCCAGCCCGAGCTCCCGGTCGGCCGTGCGGTGGGCCCAGGTCAGCGCGGCGGCGATCTCTCCGGGCGCCCAATCGGCCACCATGCCGGTCGACATTGCAGGATCGTCGCCGCCGCTCGGGTCGGTCAGCCCGACGTCGACCATCGTCGCCCACAGCCGTGCCTGCTCGTGCGCGCACTCCACTAAGCGGTCGCTTGGCACCAGACGTGGGTCCAGCGCGTTCAGGGCCGCGGAGAGCGCAGGGCCGGGCGACACTGTCGCCAACCCCTCGAGCACGCCCGCTTCCACCATGGATCGAACATACATTCGAGCCCCGACAGTTCCGGGCATTCCGGGTCTCCCGAACCCGTTCTCACGCGAGGTCAGGCCGGGCATCCAGATCGACCACCTCGCCCGACCTCGCCGTGTCGTACCCACCCAGTGCCTCGACCGCGGCCTGCACCTTCGAACTGCGCACCGCGGTGACGAGCGGGGCGGCCGGGTCGAGCGCGTCGCCGGGAAGGACCAGGTCGTAGTCCTCCCAGGCGACCGGCACGAAGCGCAGGTCCAGTGCGGCGGCCGCGGAGCGGACGCCCAGCCCGGCGTCGACGATCCCCCCAGCGACGGCCAGCGCGACCTCCAGGTGGGAGCCGAACTCGGGCCCGCGGAGGGCGTCGGGGTCGAGGCCGGCGTCGAGGAGCAGGCGGTCGAGAAGGGCTCGGGTACCCGTGCCCGGGGCCCGCCGCGCCACCCTCCGCCCGGCCAGCTCGGGGATCGACGTCGGCCCCGAGCGGTCGGGCGGGATCAGCAGCCCCTGCTCGCGTCGCCACAGGTGCACCAGGTGGGGGCGGCGGCCACGTAGCAGGGCGCGGGCGAACGGCGCGTTGTACAGCCCGCTGTGGTGCAGCAGGTGGACGGCCGCGGCGTCTGCGCGACCCTGTGCGACCGCGCGCAGGCCGGCGGCGCTGCCGGCGGCGGGCACCGGCACCACGCTTCGGCCGAGCCCGCGGACCACCAGGTCGAGAGCAGGGTCGTCGCTCCCCGCCAACCGCAGGACGACCTGACCGTGCAGGAAGCGGCGCGCGGCGAACAGGGCGTCGGCGGCGACGAGGGCGCGGCGCCGGTCGGCGAGCTCGATCAGCCCGGCCTCGGCCAGCGCCCGTTGCGCGCGGCTGGCCGTCGACGGGGTGGTCGACCACTGCCTGCCGAGCTCGCGGATCCCGGGCAGCTCGTCGCCCGGGACGAGGTCGCCGGCGACGATCCGGCGCGCGAGCTCCTCGCCGATCTCCCGGTATCGGGTCATGTCGCGACACCCTAGGGTTGTCGGGAACTGCACTGTGGCAGAAAGAGACACTCCATGCGTCGCACGATCCCGGCTCTGGTCCTCGCGGCGGTGCTGCTGCTCGTGGGGTGCGGCAGCACCGCGGCCCTGACGCCGTCGGCCGCGGGACCGTCGGCGGAGAAGTCGCTGATCCTGGCCACGACCACCAGCACCCAGGACTCGGGGCTGCTCGACGAGCTGCTTCCGCAGTTCACCCGGGACAGCGGGTGGCAGGTCAAGACGCTCGCCGTGGGCAGCGGCCAGGCCATCGAACTCGGGCGCCGGGGCGAGGCCGACGTGCTGCTCGTGCACTCGCCGGCCGCGGAGCAGGCGTTCGTGGCCGAGGGCACGGCCGGGCAGCGGCGGCTGGTGATGCACAACGACTTCGTGCTCGTCGGACCGGGATCAGACCCGGCCGGGATCCGCGGCCTCGACAGCGTCGGAGCGGTCGCGAAGATCGCCGCTGCGCGGGCGCTGTTCGTCTCCCGTGGCGACGACTCGGGCACCCACGCCCGGGAGAAGGACCTCTGGAAGAAGGCCGGGATCACCCCGGAGGGGAGCTGGTACCAGGCCACGGGGCAGGGCATGGGGGCGACGCTGCGGGTGGCGAGCGAGAAGGCGGGCTACACGCTCTCGGACCGGGCCACCTACCTGGCCCAGCGCGACACGCTCGCGCTCGACGTGCTCAGCGAGGGCGACCCGGGCCTGCTGAACGTCTACCACGTGATCGAGATGACGACGAAGGCCGGCGAGCGGGTGCAGCCCGGCGGGGCACAGGCGTTCGCCGACTGGATCGTCTCACCGACGGTGCAGCAGCAGGTCGGCGAGTTCGGTCGGGCGACGTTCGGGCAGCCGCTGTTCACGCCGGACGCGGGCAAGGACGAGGCCGGCCTCGGTGCCTGAGCACAGGCCGGGGGAGCGGTGGACGTGCTGCTGGACGGTTTGCTCCAGGCAGTCCGGATGCTGCTCACCGGCGACGAGGACACGTGGTCGATCACCGCGCTGACGCTGCGGGTCTCGCTCACCGCCACCACCGTGGCGTTGCTGCTCGGGGTGCCGCTGGGCACGGCGCTGGCTCTCGGCCGCTTCCCCGGCCGGCGGATGCTGCTGGCCGCGGCCAACACCGGGATGGGTCTGCCGCCGGTGGTGGTCGGGTTGTTCGTCACCGTGCTGCTGTGGCGTAGCGGGCCGCTCGGCGCGTTCGGGTTGCTGTACAGCTCGACCGCCATGGTCGTCGCCCAGGCGCTGATCGCCACTCCGATCGTGTCCGCGCTGACGGCCGCGGCGCTCCAGCAGGTCGACCCGGACTTCCTGCTGCAGATGCGCGCGCTGGGTGCGACCCGGGCACGGGCGCTACGGGCGCTGCTCGCCGAGGCCCGGTTGCCGCTGCTCGCGGCCGCCCTGGCCGGGTTCGGCGCGGTCGTGAGCGAGGTGGGCGCCGCGCAGATGGTCGGCGGGAACATCGCGGGCCAGACCAGGGTGCTTACCACCGCCGCCGTACTCGCGACCAGCCGGGGCCAGTTCGCCCTGGCCATCGCCTTCGGCCTCGTGCTGCTGGCCATCGCCTTCGCGGTCAACCTCTTCGTGACCCTCGCCCAGCAACGTGACTCCCGACCGTCGTCATGAGCATCGGCTGTCGGAGCCTGCGCGTCACCGACCGTGGCGGTGAGCTGCTCGCGGTGGACTTCCTGGAGGTCGCCGACGGCGAGACGCTGGCCGTGCTCGGTCCGAACGGTGCCGGCAAGTCGACGCTGCTCCGGGCGCTCGCCCACCTCGAGCCGCGAGCTGCGCGAGCCGAGGTGCTCCTCGACGGCGAGCCGGCTGCGCCCGCCCAGCTGCGCACCGCGGTCGCGGCCGTGCTGCAGCGCCCCGTCCTGCAACGGACCTCCGTGCTCGACAACGCGGCCGCCGGCCTGCGGCTGCGGGGAACGCCCCGGGCCCGGGCCCGCCGGCTCGCCCGCCCCTGGCTCGATGCGCTCGGGATCGCGCACCTCGCCGACCGGCACGCCCGCACCCTGTCTGGCGGCGAGGCCCAGCGCGTGGCCATCGCCCGGGCTCTCGCCGTGGAGTCGCGGGTCCTGCTGCTCGACGAACCGTTCGCCGGCCTGGACGCCACCACCCGTGCCGACCTGATCGCCGACCTGCGGACCGCCCTCGACCGGTCGACTGCGGCCGTCGTGCTCGTCACCCACGACCGGGACGAGGCCGCCGCGCTCGCGCACCGCACGGCTCTGCTGCTGCGGGGGCGCATCCGCCAGCTCGGCACCACAGCTGACGTCCTCGACTCACCGGCCGACCCCGAGTGCGCCCGGCTGCTCGGCTACACCACCCACCTCCCGCCCGAGCTCACCGGCCACGACGTGCTCCTCGTCGCCCGACCCGAACGCTGCCGGCTCCTGGCAGTGACCGATCCGGCCACAACGCGCCGGATCAAGTGGGGGGTCGCGCCGGCAGGGACAGAAGTGGTCGTCCCGGGCACGCTGCGCCGGGTCGTCCCCCTGGGGGGAACCACACGGGTCGACGTCGACACCGCCGCGGGGTCCGTCGCCGTCCTGACGACGGCCGAGGTGACGACCGCACCGGGGGGTCCGGTGTGCGTCGCGGTCGACGCCCGGGACGCACGGGAATGCCCGCCTCCGGGCTAGGGTGGGTGTTCCGCAGGTCACAGGTGATCGGGGGTCGTCATGACCGCGACAGAAGAACGCCCAGTCGCCGTCCGCACGGTGAGCGTGACGATCGACGGACAGCAGGTCACCGTCGGAGAGGGCACCACGATCTTCGACGCCGCCAGGCAGGTCGGCGTGGACATCCCGGTGCTGTGCCACAACGAGCGCTACGACCCCGTCGGGGTCTGCCGGATGTGCGTGGTCGACACCGGCGGGCGGGTCTTCGCCGCGGCCTGCGTGCGCCCGTGCGAGGACGGCATGGAGGTCAAGACGGCCACCGAGGAGGTCGAGCGCAGCCGCGCGGTTCTCACCGAGCTGCTGATGACCGATCAGCCGCCGCGCGCCGACGACCCCAAGGACACCAAGACCCGCGACAACCTGCTGCTCGAGCTGGCCGACGGCTTCGGCGTCGCCCGCGAGACCACCGAGCTGCCGTGCGGGTCGGGCCGCGGCACCGACTCGTCCAACCCCGTCATCGACGTCGACCACGACGCCTGCATCCTGTGCGACCGCTGCGTCCGGGCCTGCGACGACATCCAGGGCAACGACGTCATCGGCCGCTCCGGCAAGGGCTACTCGACCCGGATCGCCTTCGACCTGAACGACCCGATGGGTGCCAGCTCGTGCGTCACGTGCGGCGAGTGCGTGCAGGCCTGCCCGACCGGGGCACTGACCAACAAGCCGATCCGCGGCATCCCGATCCGCCCGCGCGAGGAGCTCGACGCCGTCGACAGCGTCTGCCCGTACTGCGGGGTCGGCTGTGCGCTGACCTACTACGTCGACCGCGAACGGGGCGCGATCTCCTTCGCCGAGGGGCGCGACCAGCCGGGCTCGCAGAGCAGGCTGTGCGTGAAGGGCCGCTACGGCTGGGACTACGCGGCGTCACCGCAGCGGCTGACCGTGCCGCTGATCCGCATCGACGCGGCCTACCCGAAGGGGCCCCTCTCTGCGGACGTCCGCGGCGACAGCCACAACGACCGGGGCCGCGTGAACGGCGGCGAGCGCAGTGGTGGGGGACGCAAGCCGGGCGACAAGCGCGGCGGCCGGCGCAAGCCCGGCGGGCTGGTCGACTACGACGAGGTCATGCCCCACTTCCGGGAGGCCACCTGGGACGAGGCCCTGGACCTGGTCGCCCGCCGGCTCCGGGAGGTCCACACCGCGGGCGGGCCGGGCGCCATCGCCGGCTTCGGATCGGCCAAGTGCTCCAACGAAGAGGCGTACCTCTTCCAGAAGCTCATCCGCACCGGCTTCGGCACGAACAACGTCGACCACTGCACCCGGCTGTGCCACGCCTCGTCGGTCGCGGCGCTGTTCGAGGGCGTCGGTTCGGGGGCGGTGTCCACCACGTACGGGGACGTGGCCAACGCCGACTGCGTGATCATCACCGGCTCGAACCCGACCGCCAACCACCCGGTGGCCAGCTCGTTCTTCAAGCAGGCCCGCCGCCGCGGCACCAAGGTCATCTACGTCGACCCGCGGGCGTCCACGGTGTCCGAGCATGCCGACATCTTCGTGCAGCTCAAGCCGGGCACGGACGTGGCGTTCTACAACGCGGTGATGCACGAGGTCATCCGGCTCGGACTGGTCGACCGGGAGTTCATCGCGAACCGCACGTCGAACTACGACGAGCTGGCCCGCACCGTCGCCGACTACCCACCGGAACGCGCTGCGCAGATCACCGGCGTGGACGCCGACACCATCCGCGAGGTCGCCCGGACCTGGGGCGAGGCCGGCGCCGCGGTCGTCTACTGGGGGATGGGGATCTCCCAGCACACCACCGGCACCGACAACGCCCGGTGCCTGATCGCGCTGTGCTCGATCACCGGCAACGTCGGGCGCCCGGGCACCGGGCTGCACCCGCTGCGCGGGCAGAACAACGTGCAGGGCGCCTCGGACGCCGGGTTGGTCCCGATGTTCTACCCCGGCTACCAGGGCGTGGACGTCGACAAGATCCGGCTGCGGTTCGAGGAGGCCTGGGGCACCCCGGCCCTCGACCCGAAGCGCGGGCTGACCGTCACCGAGATCATCAAGTCGGTGCTGGAGCCCGACGGCGTCCGGGGCATGTACATGCTCGGCGAGAACCCGTTCCTGTCCGACCCGAACATCAACAAGGTGCGCAAGGCGCTCTCCGCGCTGGACTTCCTGGTGGTCCAGGACATCTTCCTGACCGAGACCGCCGAGTTCGCCGACGTGATCCTGCCGGCCACCTCCTACTTGGAGAAGAACGGCACGTACACCAACACCGACCGCCGGGTGCAGCTCGGCCGCAAGGTGATGGACCCGCCCGGGCAGGCCCGCCCGGACTGGGAGATCGTCCAGGACATCGCCCGGCGGATCGGGCTCGACTGGAGCTACGGCGACCCCAGCGAGGTCTTCGACGAGATGGTCGCGCTGGTGCCGTCGTACAAGAACCTGCGGTACGACAACCTCGGGCTGTCCGGCAAGCTCTATCCGAACGCCGACCCGGAGCACACCGACGGCACGATCGTCATGTTCGACGAGCGGTTCAACACCGACGACGGCCTGGCCCACCTGGTGCCGGCGCAGTGGCTGCCGCCCAAGGAACTGCCCGACGCGGAGTACCCGCTGGTGCTCAACACCGGGCGGCTCCTGGAGCACTGGCACACCGGCTCGATGACCCGCCGCTCGTTCGCGCTGGACGCGATCTCCCCCGTCGCAGAGGTGTACATGCATCCGAAGGACGCCGCCGACCGCGGCCTGGCGCACGGCGAGATGGCCCGCGTACGGTCGCGGCGCGGCACGATCGAGCTGCTGGTGCGCGTCTCGCACCGTGAGCAGCTGGGCAACTGCTTCATCCCGTTCCACTTCCGGGAGGCCGCGGCCAACCTGCTGACCATCGACGAGATCGACCCGTTCGGGAAGATCCCCGAGTTCAAGTTCTGCGCCGTGCAGGTGGAGCCGCCGGGGGTCCGGGCATGACCGAACTGACCGACCGGGCGGCCGAGGTACGGGCCCGCCGGGTACCGGGTGTGGAGGGGCGGGCCGGGAAGTTCCCCGGGCCGTCGCTCATCCCGGCGCTCAACGCGATCCAGGCCCGGCTGGGGTGGCTGCCGCGGGCGGAGCTGGAAGAGCTCGCGCGCGACACCCGCCGCCCGCGGTACGAGATCGAGGGCCTGATCTCGTTCTACCCGCACTTCCGCACCGAGCCGCCGGCGAAGGTCGCGCTGCACGTCTGCCACGACCTGCCGTGCTTCCTCCGCGATGGCGAGGCCCGCCTGGCCGAGATGCGCGAGCGCTACGGGAACGACGCGGAGGTCGAGCTGGTCGAGGTGTCGTGTCTCGGGCGCTGCGACGTCGCGCCGGCAGTCGCGGTGAACGAGCGGCCCGCGTCGATCGAGGAGGCCGACGCGCTCGTGGCCGGCGCGCGGTCCGGCGACATAGGCGTTGCGCCGGCGAACGAGCGCACCGAACCCTGGCCCAACGACCCCTACCCGGCCGGCTCGGGGGTCGCCGAGCGCTACGCCACCCTGCGTGCCCTGCTGGCCGGCGAGCTCGACGCGGACACGATCGTGCAGACGCTGAAGGACTCGACGTTGCGGGGAATGGGCGGGGCCGGGTTCCCGACCGGGCAGAAGTGGGAGCTGGTCCGCCGCGTTCAGCCGGGCGACGTGAAGTACGCGATCTGCAACGCCGACGAGTCGGAGCCGGGCACCTTCAAGGACCGGCAGATCCTCGCCACTCAGCCGCACCTGGTGCTGGAGGGACTGCTGCTGGGCATGGCCGTCGTGGGCGCCGAGCAGGGTTGGGTCTTCATCCGCCACGAGTACGGCCCCGAGGAGCACGTCCTGCGCGCCGAGCTGGACGCCCTGCGTGCCGCCGGCGTGATCGGACCGGACGCCTGCGGCAGCAGGCGACGGTTGGACGTGGAGGTGTTCGTCTCCCCGGGCGGCTACATCCTCGGCGAGGAGACCGCGCTGCTGGAGTGCATGGAGGGCCACCGCGGGGAGCCGCGCAACAAGCCGCCGTTCCCCGGCAACTACGGACTGCACGGCAGGCCGACGCTGATCAACTCGGTGGAGACCTTCGCCGACGTGCCGGTGATCGTCCAGCGCGGCGCGCAGTGGTGGTCGGACCAGGGTGCGGGCGACTCGGTCGGCTGGAAGTTCTTCGCCGTGTCCGGGCACGTCGAGCGGCCGGACGTCTACTGCGTGCCGATGGGCACCACCGTGCGCGAGCTGATCGAGCTGGCCGGCGGGGTGAGCGGTGGCCGGGAGGTCGGGGCGGTGCAGCCGGGCGGGGCGTCGTCGAACTTCATCGGGCCGGACAAGCTGGACATGCCGCTGGACTTCGGTGCCGCGGCGGAGAACGGCACGATGCTCGGGTCGGGGGCGATGGTCGTGCTGGCCGAGGGCACCGACCTGCTGGCCGCGTCGACCAACGTGCTGCGGTTCTTCCGCAACGAGTCGTGCGGCAAGTGCGTGCCGTGCCGACTGGGCTCGACCAAGGCGCACGCGATCCTGCGCGACGTGGTCGAATCCGGCTCGGAGCTGGACGACGACCGGCGGGCGCACATCGTGCGGCTGGAGGAGGCCATGCGCAAGACCTCCATCTGCGGGCTGGGCCAGGTCGCGCTGGGTCCCGTGCTGAGCGTCCTCGGGCTCAACAAGGGCGGTGCCGCGGCGCGGGAGCAGCCCCGCCCGGGCGGCGCCGACGGCCAGCCGGACCGGTGAATCGAGAGTTCTTCACCGCGAGGACGGTCGGGGAGGCGCTGGCCGGGTTCCGTCCGGAGCGGCGCACCGCCGTGGAGGACGTCGGGCTGGCCGAGGCGCTGCACCGGGTGCCGGCCACCGACGTCCGCGCGCCGACGGCGATGCCCGGCTTCGCCCGCTCGACGGTCGACGGCTACGCGGTCCGGGCCGCCGACACGTACGGCGCCTCCGAGGGCCTGCCCTCCTACCTCGACCTGGCCGGAGCGGTGCGGATGGGCGCCGCGCCCACGGTCGCCGTGTCGCACGGGAAATGCGTGGCGATCCCGACCGGCGCGGTGCTGCCGGAGGGGGCGGACGCGGTGGTGATGGTCGAGTTCACCGCGGAGACCATGCCCGGCACGGTCGAGGTGACCCGGCCGGTCGCACCGGGGGCCGGGCTGGTCCGGGCCGACGAGGACGCCGCCGCGGGTGACGTCTTGGTGAGCGCAGGCCGCCCGCTGCGTGCCCCGCAGCTCGGGTTCCTGGCCGCGGCCGGTGTGACGGCGCTGGCGGTGCACGCCCGCCCGCGGGTCGCGATCGTGTCCACCGGCGACGAGGTGGTGCCGCCGGAGACGGCCGTGCTCGCCGCCGGTCAGGTCCGCGACGCGACCACATCCGCGCTGGCCGGGCTGGTCCGCGACGCCGGCGGGGAGCCCGTGGCCGTCGGGATCGTCCCGGACGACCGCGACGCCCTCGAGTCGACGCTGAGAGCCGCGCTCGCGGACGCCGACCTGGTGGTCGTCTCCGCCGGGTCGTCGGTCGGCGCCCGCGACGAGACCGCCGGGGCGGTTGCCGCGCTGGGGGAGATCTGGTGCCACGGGCTGGCCGTGAAGCCCGGCAAGCCGACGCTGCTGGCCGAGTGCTCCGCCACGTCCGAAGGCAGCACAGTGCCGCTGATCGGGCTTCCCGGCAACCCGCTGTCCGCGCTGGTGGTGTTCCGGCTGGTCGGGGTGCCGCTGGTGTGGCGGTTGGCGGGGGCCGAGCGCGTCCCTCCGGAACCTGTCGTGCACGCCCGGCTGGGCCGCGACCTGGCCTCGGCGACCGGACGGCTGGACGTCGTGCAGGTCGCCGTGTGCGACGGCGTCGCGGAGCCGTTGTTCGGGCCCTCCGCGCTGCTGTCGGTGCTGGCCCGGGCGGACGGTTACGTGGTCGTCCCGGAGGCGGCGACCGGGCTCGACGGCGGCACCGATGTGGAGGTCATCCTGTACCGATGAGGACACCGCCGAGCCCGTTCGTGTCCGACATCCCCGCCGAGGAGGCGCGGCAGGCGTGGCACGAGGCGTGCGCGGCCGCCGGGTGCCCGCCGCGCGTCGACGCCGTGCCGCTGCCGGTCGGCGACGCGGTCGGCCGGGTCACGGCGGAGTCGGTGTGGGCGCAGCGGTCGTCGCCGGCGTTCGACTCCGCGGCCATGGACGGCATCGCCGTGCGGGCGGCCGCGACGGTCGGTGCCGCGGAGACCACGCCGGTGCTGCTGGACGACTTCGCGGTGGTCGACACCGGCGACCCGCTGCCGAGCGGCTACGACGCCGTCGTCATGCGCGAGCACGTGCACCACACCCCGGACGGGCGCGCCGAGCTCCGGGCCGCCGTCCCGCCCTACCAGCACGTCCGCTCGATCGGCGAGGACATCAGCGCCACCGAACTGCTGCTCCCCGCGGGCCACCGACTCCGCCCGGTCGACGTCGCCGCGTGTGCCGCCGCGGGCGTGGTCGAGCTGGTCGTGCGCCGCAGGCCGCGCGTGGTGGTCATCCCGACCGGCGACGAGATCCGCCCGGTCGGCACCGAGCTTGCCCCCGGCGAGATCGCCGACACCAACTCCGTGATGCTGGCGGCGCAGGCCGCCGAGATCGGCTGCGAGACCCGGACCACCGGCATCGTCGCCGACGACCCCGAGCTGATCACCGCCGCGGTCCGCGAGGCCACCGTCGACGCCGACCTGGTGATCCTCATCGCGGGGTCGAGCGCCGGACGCGACGACTACACCGCACGCGTCGTCGCGTCCGCCGGCTCGCTGGCCGTCCACGGCGTCGCCGTGCGTCCCGGGCACCCGGTGGTGCTGGGCACGGTGGCCGGCGACCCGGCCACCCCGATCCCCGCCACCCCGATTCTGGGCGCCCCCGGCTACCCGGTCTCGGCCGCGCTGACCTTCGACATCTTCGCCGCGCCGATGCTCGCCGCGCTCGAGGGCGCGGCCCCCCGGGAGCGGCCGACGACCACAGCCCGGCTGGCGCGCAAGCTGGCGTCGGCCATCGGCTCCGACGACTGGGTCCGGGTGCGGCTGGGTCGCGTCGGCGCGGACGTCGTGGCGACACCCCTCCCGCGCGCGGCCGGTGTGCTGACCTCGCTGGTCCGGGCCGACGGCCTCCTGGTCGTGCCGGCCGGGGTGGAGGGACATCACGCGGGCGAGCGGGTCCGGGTCGAGCTGCTGCGCGGGCTCGCCGACATCGATCGCACGATCGTCGCGATCGGCTCGCACGACCTGGTGCTCGACATGGCCGCCTCGGCGCTGCGCGCGACCGACCCCCTGCGCACGCTGGCGTCGTCGAACGTCGGGTCGCTGGGCGGGCTGGTCGCGCTGCGCGACGGGCTGTGCCACCTGGCCGGCTCGCACCTGCTCGATCCGGCCACCGGCGAGTACACGCTGCCGTACCTGGACCGGATCTTCGGCGCAGGCATCGAGCTGGCCGTGGTCCGGCTGGTGCACCGCGACCAGGGTCTTCTGGTCGCCCCCGGCAACCCGTTGGGGCTGACCGGCATCGCCGACCTCACCCGCCCCGGCCTGCGCTACGTCAACCGCCAGCGCGGGGCCGGTACCCGGGTGCTGCTCGACCACGAGCTGGGTCGGCTCGGTGTCGACCCGACCGCCGTCGTCGGCTACTCCCGCGAGGAGCACACCCACCTCGGGGTGGCCGCCGCCGTCGCCGCCGGTCGCGCCGACACGGGCCTGGGCATCCAGGCCGCCGCCCGGGCGTTCGGGCTGGACTTCGTGCCGGTCGCCCGCGAGCCCTACGACCTCGTGCTCCGCCCCGAGTCGCTGGCGGACCCCAGGATGGCGCCCCTGTGGGCGTTGCTGGAGCAGCCCGACTTCCGTGCCGACGTGGAGAAGCTCGGTGGCTACTCGTGCGCCGAGACCGGCCGACGGATCCGCTGATCCTCGAGCGGAGTGTCGTCTGCGGTGCCGTCCACAATGCGGTCGGGCCCGGCGTAGACGTTCATCGTCGTGCCCCGCAGGAAGCCGACCAGCGTCGTCCCGGACTCGACGGCCAGCTCGACGGCCAGCGACGACGGCGCCGAGACGGCGGCGAGCACCGGGACCCCGGCCATCACCGCCTTCTGCACCAGCTCGAAGGATGCACGCCCCGAGACCATGAGCACGCAGCCCGACGCCGGCACGCGCCCCTGCAGCAATGCCCAGCCGAGGACCTTGTCGACGGCGTTGTGCCGGCCGACGTCCTCGCGGACCACCAGCGCCGTGCCGTCCGGGGTGAAGAGCCCGGCGGCGTGCAGACCGCCGGTGGATTCGAAGATCCGCTGGGCTTCGCGCAACGCGTCGGGCAGGGCGTAGAGCGTGGCGGCGTCGACCCGGACGGGGTCACCCGCGGGGGAGAAGCGGGTGCGCAACCGGACGGCGTCCAGGCTCGCCTTCCCGCAGACGCCGCACGACGAGGTGGTGTAGAAGTTGCGCTCCACGCCGGTCTCCGGAGGCGCGACGCCGGGGGCGAGCGCGACGTCCAGGACGTTGTAGGTGTTCGTGCCCGTGTCGTCCACCGAGTCGCAGTAGCGGGCGGCCGCGAGCTCGTCCGCCGCGGTGATCACACCCTCGGTGAGCAGGAACCCGTGGGCGAGTTCGACGTCGTGCCCGGGGGTGCGCATCGTGACCGCGAGCGGGCGGCCGTCGACCCGCAGCTCCAGGGGTTCCTCGACGGCCAGCGCGTCCGGTCGGCGTGTCGGCGTCCGCCCCGCTGCCAGCCGTACCACCGGACGGCGCACCGTCAGCCTGCCCACCGGCCTCACGGTACACACGCCGACGCCCACCGGCCGGTCGGCGCACGACATCCTGATCGGGTGAACCCCACGGCCGTGTCCGCGATGTAATGCACACCGCGTACGGCGAGTCGAACCCACGGCCTCGACCGGCGTACAACTTCATCCCCACGGGCCAGCTCCCCGGCCCGGCTCCCCGACAGTCCCCCACCGGAGGTCCCCCGATGACCCCCCTCCGTTCCCGCCTGCCCGTGTTCGCCGCGGTCTCCGCGGCGCTCGTCGTCGGCCTGACCGCCTGCAGTGGCGGCGGCACCGACGGCTACGGACCCGCCCCCGCGCCCGCGGACACGGCGGCGGCCACGCCGCAGGTCGGCACGATCCTCAGCGCCAACAGCACGGCACAGCTCGGCACGGTCGTCGTCGACGGCCAAGGGTTCACGCTGTACCGGTTCGACAAGGACAGCGCGAAGCCGCCGACGTCGAATTGTGCCGACGACTGCGCCCAGAAGTGGCCGCCCGTGCTCGCCACGCCCGGCACCCCGCTCACCGTCGAGGGCGTCGCGCAGGAGGCGGTCGGCACGATCAACCGCTCGGACGGGACGATCCAGCTGACGCTGAACGGCTGGCCCGTCTACCGCTACAGCGGCGACCCGCAGCCGGGCGCGACCGCCGGCCAGGGTGTCGGAGGCGGCGAGTGGGCCGCGGTCACCCCGGAAGGTTCGAAGGCGGCCGCCAACAGCTGACACGGGGCCGAAGGGCAGAATGGCGGCCAGGGAGGCGTCTGGGTGTCTGGTGGCCCCCGCGGTCTTCAAAACCGACGTGGCCGAGGATCTCGGTCAGGCGGGTTCGATTCCCGTCCGCCTCCGCCAACCCGTGTCTCGTGATCGGGATGAATCGGACACATCCGGCATGGTTGCCGCTAAGGTAAAGGGAGGGTCAAGAACGGAGGCCCCCCGATGCACGTCGCGGAGACCCTCGTCGCCCTCGGTGGCGCCTTCCTCGTCTGCGGCCTGCTCGCCCGTGCCGGCGTCCGGATCGGGCTGCCCACCATTCCGCTGTTCATGCTCGCCGGCATCGTGTTCGGCCCGCACACCCCCGGCCTCGCGCTGGTCGACGACCCGGCGGATCTCGAGCTCGTCGCCCGCCTCGGCCTGGTGTTCCTGCTGTTCTACCTCGGCCTGGAGTTCTCGCTCGGCCAGCTCCTCGCGGGCGGCCTGCGCCTGCTCACCGCGTCCGGGATCTACCTGGCGCTGAACGTCGGCGGCGGTCTGGCACTGGGCTTCGCCCTGGGCTGGGGTGTCCGCGAGGCGCTGGTGGTGGCCGGAGTCGTCGGGATCTCGTCGTCGGCGATCGTCACCAAGCTGCTGGTCGACCTGGGGCGCCTGGGCAACCGGGAGACGCGGGTGATCCTCGGGATCATCGTGATCGAGGACGTGTTCCTCGCCCTCTACCTGGCGTTGCTGCAGCCGGTGCTGGGGAACTCCGACGGCGCGCTCGACGCCGTCCTGGGCATCGTGTCGGCATTCGGCTTCCTGCTCGCGCTGGCGATGGTGGCGCGCTACGGAGCGCACATCGTGGGCAAGCTCGTCGACACGCGCGACGAGGAGATCGTCGTGGTCGTGTTCGTCGGGCTGGCGATCCTCACGGCGGGCGTGGCCGAGCAACTCGGCGTCTCGGATGCGATCGGCGCGTTCATGGTCGGGCTCATCCTCGGCGCGACCTCGCGGGCGGACCGCCTGCGGACGATGACGCACCCGCTGCGCAACGCCTTCGCCGCGATCTTCTTCTTCACCTTCGGGCTGAGCATCGAGCCGGGCGACGTGCTCGGGGTGGCGCCGCAGATCGCCGTCGCCGTGCTCGTCACTGTCGTCCTCTGCCTCGTGGCGGGCGGAGTCGCGGCGCGGTTGCACCGCTACGGCCGGGTCGCCGCCGCCAACATCGGGTTGACCGTCCTCAGCCGCGGCGAGTTCTCGCTGATTCTGGCGTCGCTCGCGCTCGCGAGCGGGCTCGACGCCCGGCTGGGTTCCTTCACCGCGGGCTACGTGCTGGTCCTCGCCGTCGTCGGGCCGCTCGCGGTCTCGATGTCGGAGCGGCTCGCCCGCCACGTGCCGCGGCGCTGGTTCCCCGGTCCGCCGGCGCCTCCACCGGAGCGCGACGGTGCCCGTCGGCCGGCGGACGAGCTCGAGATGGACGTCGGCGCGGCGTCGCTGGAGCGGCTCGGCGCGGACCTGCTGCACGTCCGGGTCTCGGAGGGCTCGCAGCTGCACGGCGTGCACGTCGCGGAGCTGCGGCTGCCACGGCAGTCGACCCTCGGCATGGTCGTCCGCCGGGGTACCGCGACCCCGCCGGCCCCGGACACCCGGCTGGTGGAGGGCGACGTGCTGGTCGTCTTCGCGCCGCCGGAGCATCGGTTGGCGACGGAACGGCGGCTCCGCGCCGTCCACCGCAGCGGCCGCCTCGCCCGCTGGCGCGGCGACCACGGGTTCTAGAGGGACTAGGAGCCCTCGCACATCGTGAGCAGCTTCGTGACCGTCGCCCAGTTGCGCGCGGTGCCCTCGGCCGGGCCGCGGGGGCGGCTGAGCGCCTTGGCCAGCTCGCTGCGGCCGAAGCCGTCGGGGGTGTGCAGGTACACCGTCCGTCCGACGATCTGCACCTCGTCACGCCCGATCTTCTCGCCGAGCTTGTCCCGGACCTGCGCGAGGTGCTCCTGGGCCGCACCGCCCGCCGGCGCGGTCAGGAAGATCGCGTGCAGCCGCTTGGGGTCCGGCTCGTCGGGATACGGATTGTCGGCGACGGTGCGGGCCAGCTCCGCGCTCGTCAGCACGACCACGCGGCAGGTGACCCCGAGCTCGTCCGCGATCGCCTTCTCGAGGTCGTCGGCGAGGGCGGTGTCCTTCGCCGACCCGGAGGCGGTGAACACCACGTTGCCGCTCTGGATGTAGGTGACGACGTCGGTGTGCCCGAGCCCCTCGACGACCGTGCGCAGCGCCGGCATCGCGACGCGCTTGTGCGGGCCGAGGTTGATCCCTCGCAACAGGGCGACGTGGGTGGGCACCGGCGCATTGTCGCGCCGATAGGCTGCCGCACGGCGCGCGGTGCCGCTGGCCGGCAGCCGCACACCACCTGGGCCGGGTGCACCCGTCCGAGTTGTCCTGGTCGGGCCGGGACAGTAACAACGTTGCACAACGGCGCGCGACCCCGCGGGCCCTGATGGCGGGAGAACGTTCTGGAGATCTGGCCCGGAGCGCCCTACCCGCTCGGCGCGTCCTACGACGGTGGCGGCACGAACTTCGCGATCTTCTCGGAGGCTGCCCAGCGCGTCGAGCTGTGCCTGTTCGACGACGAGGGCAACGAGACCCGCCTCGACCTGCCCGAGCGCGAAGCCCTGGTCTGGCACGGCTACGTGCCGCGGATCGTTCCCGGGCAGCGCTACGGCTTCCGCGTGCACGGCCCGTACGACCCCGCCCGCGGGCACCGGTGCAACCCGGCCAAGCTGCTGCTCGACCCGTACGCCAAGGCGATCGACGGGCGGATCGACTGGAACGAGGCGCTGTACTCCTACCGGTTCAGCGACCACAACGCGTTCAATGACGACGACTCGGCGCCCTACGCGCAGCGCTCGGTGGTCATCAACCCGTTCTTCGACTGGGCCAACGACCGGCCGCTGCGCATTCCGTACCACGAGACCGTCATCTACGAGGCGCACGTCCGCGCCATGACGATGCGCCATCCCGGCATCCCGGCGGACATCCGTGGCACCTACATGGGCCTGGTGCACCCGGTGATGATCGACCATTTCAAGAATCTGGGCGTCACCGCCGTCGAACTGATGCCGGTGCACCAGTTCGCGCACGACCACGTGCTGGCCGACCGCGGACTGAGGAACTACTGGGGCTACAACACCATCGGCTTCTTCGCCCCGCACAACGACTACGCCTCGTTCGGCACCCAGGGCCAGCAGGTCCAGGAATTCAAGTCGATGGTCAAGCAGTTCCACCGCGCCGGCATCGAGGTCATTCTCGACGTCGTCTACAACCACACGGCCGAGGGCAACCACCAGGGCCCGACGCTGTCGTTCCGCGGCATCGACAACGCCGGCTACTACCGGCTCGTGCCGCACGACCCGTACTTCTACTACGACACCACCGGCACCGGGAACAGCTTCAACGTGCGCCAGCACGAGTCGCTGCGGCTGATCATGGACTCGCTGCGGTACTGGGTCCTCGAGATGCACGTCGACGGGTTCCGGTTCGACCTGGCTGCGGCGCTGGCACGGGAGTTCCACTCGGTGGACCGGCTGGCCGCGTTCTTCGACCTGGTCAACCAGGACCCGGTGGTGAGCCAGGTCAAGCTCATCGCCGAGCCGTGGGACGTCGGCGAGGGCGGCTACCAGGTGGGCGGGTTCCCGGCCCTCTGGACGGAGTGGAACGGCAAGTACCGCGACACCGTCCGCGACTTCTGGCGCGGCGAGCCGGCCGGGCTGGGTGAGTTCGCCTCGCGCTTCACCGGCAGCAGCGACCTGTACGAGAAGGACAACCGGCGGCCGATCGCGTCGATCAACTTCGTGACGGCGCACGACGGGTTCACGCTGCACGACCTCGTCTCGTACAACGACAAGCACAACCACGCCAACGGCGAGGACAACCGTGACGGGGAGAGCCACAACCGCTCGTGGAACCACGGCGTCGAGGGCCCCAGTGAAGACGGGGACGTCCACGCGCTGCGCGAACGGCAGAAGCGCAACTTCATCGCGACCCTGCTGCTCAGCCAGGGCGTGCCGATGCTGTCGCACGGCGACGAGCTGAGCCGCACCCAGAACGGCAACAACAACGTCTACTGCCAGGACAACGAGACGAGCTGGATCGACTGGAAGGCCGCGCGCGAGTACTCGGTGCTCACCGAGTTCACCGGCGAGGTCGCGAAACTGCGCGCGCGGCATCCGGTGTTCCGCAGGCGCCGGTTCTTCCAGGGCCGCCCGATCCAGGGCAGCAACATCGACGACATCGTGTGGCTGCGGCCTGACGGCGAGCCGATGACCGGGCACGACTGGAACTCCGGCTACGCGCGCACGCTCGCCGTCTTCCTGAACGGGGAGGGCATCCCGGAACGCGACCCGCTCGGGGCGCGGGTCGTCGACGACTCGTTCCTGCTCCTGTTCAACGCCCACCACCAGTCGGTGACCTTCACGTTGCCCGGCGAGGCCTATGGCCGCATGTGGCAGGTCGTCGTCGACACCGCGGACCCGCTCCTGGCGCGCGCGGCGCGCAAGGAGCGCGAGGCCAAGCCGGGCGGGCGGCTGCGGATCCTGTCGCGGTCCCTGCTGGTGATGCAGCGCCGGTACTGAACCTCGGGCTGGTGGTCAGCCGGCGAGTGCGGCCGCGACGGTGCGGTGGCCGAGCGCGGTGGCCACCGCGGCCGTCAGGGCTGCCGCACGGTCTGCGCAGGCGCCGTCGTGCCGCCAGGCGACGCGCCCGTCGGGCCGCACCAGCACCGCGGACCCGGCGCGGAGCCCGTAGCGCGGGCCGAGACCGCGGCCGTGCACGTCGCGCCCCTCGACGAGCACCCGCAACGGCACGCCCGTGACCACGGTGGCGGCCCGGGCCCACGGCTCGCCGTCCGCTCCGGTGAGCAGCGTGAGGCTGCCGTCGAACAGATCGAGGATCGACCGCTGCCTGCCGTCGTGCCGGACCCAGGCGTGCGGCGCGCGCTCGCCGGGCCGGGCGGCGAGGTCGATCCGCAGGTCCGGGGCTGTGGCGCTGCCGGCGATCACCGCGGAGCGGTGCGTGTGGCCGAGGCTGCTCGCCAGTCCGTCGGTCGGCCGGTCTTCCACGTCCAGCGAGCGCGCCGCGGCCTCCAGCCCGACGGGGCCGCGCTCGGCGTCGTGGCTCGCGAGCAGTTCCTCCCCGGCCAGGCCGCGCGCCGCCCACGCGAGCTTCCAACCCAGCTCGTGGCCGTCGTGCACGGCGGTGTTCAGGCCGATCCCACCCACCGGTGTCGTCCGGTGCGCGGCGTCGCCGACGAGGAACGCGGGACCGGCGCGGAAGCTCGTGGCGACCTCGGCGGCCAGCGTGAACCGCTGCACGTCGAGGACCTCCGGGGTCAGGTCGGAGCGCCCGGTCGCCGCCCGCAGCGTCGGCGTCCAGTCGTCGGGGATCGCCGCCGGGGCGCCGTCGAAGGCGAGGCGCACGTAGGTCCAGCGGCCCACACCCATCGGGGCCAGCGCCGCGGGATGTGGCTCGTCGACGAAGGTGAGCACCCGGGGCAGGCCGGACAGCAGCGGCGCGTCCGGCCGGAACAGCACCTGGACGGCGTGGGCCCACGTGCCGAGGTGCCGGGTACCGATACCGAGTGCGGTGCGGACGGTGCTGCGCGTGCCGTCCGCACCGACGACGTACCGGGCGTGCACCCGTGCCCCGGTGCCGAGGTCGTGCCCGGAGTGGAGTCGGTGCCCGAGGTGGAGGTGGGCACAGACGCCGTCGGGCCGGACGCGCAGGTCGACGAGCGGGGTCGAGAAGCGGATCTCCCCGCCCGCTGCGCGCACGGCGTCGACGAGGACCGGTTCGAGCAGGTCCTGCGGGCAGGCCAGCGGCAACGCCGGGCTGACGTCGAGGATCTCGCGCAGCGACGGGTAGCCGCCTACCCGGCCGCTCGAGCGCGGCGGCTCGGCCAGCGTGGTCCCCGACGCGGCTTCGGGGACGACGTGGAGGCGGCGTGCGCGGACGTCGCGGGCGACTCCCCAGGTGCGCAGGATCTCCATCGTGCGCACGTTGACGCCGGTGGCGCGGGGCAGGCCGGAGGTGCCGGGGCGTCGGTCGACGACGAGGACGCGGGCACCGTGGCGGGCCGCGGACAGGGCGGTGGCGAGGCCGCCGGGACCGGCGCCGACGACCAGGACGTCGGCCACGGTGAGGGCAGAGGCGGTGGACATGCAGGAAGAGTCGCCGAGCAGGGGCCGTCGGAGATCCGTGTCGCCTACCGAGGTTCGTGGGCCCAGGTACGCAACCGGATCCGTGACGGGAGGCCGGTCTTGGCCAGCAGGCTCGCGACGTGGGTGTCGACCGTGCGCGGCGACAGGAACAGCCGCTCGGCGACCTGGGCGTTGGTCAGGCCCTCCGCGACCAGACCGAGCACCTCGGCCTCGCGCGCCGTGATCCCGCGGGCGCGCAGCCGGGGCGGCACGGATCCGCCCGCACGACCGCGCGGGGCCGGAGCCCCGGCACGGCGGAGCAGGTCACGGCAGATGCGGGCGAGCGCGACGTCGCCGGCCTGCTCGTGGACGGCGAGGTCGGCGCGGAGCAGGGGCACCGGGTCGCCCCAGCCGTCGGTGACGGCGCAGTCGAGCACCACCGTGTGCAGCAATCGCCGCCACCAGGGCAGCCCCGCGAGCGCCTCCTCGCCGTCGGCGAACGACAAGACGGCCTCCGCGCGCCGCCCGGCGCGGCCGTGCGCGACGGCGTCGGCCCAGGCGAAGGCGCCGCGGTTGCCCGGCACCTGGACGACGGCGTGGGTGCGCTTGGCCCAGCCGCTCTCCTGGTCGAGCGCGGCGTGAACCAGGGCCGTGGCGCCCACGTAGGGCAGCGGTGGCACGACCGCGGTGCGTTCCATCAGCTCGCGCGCACCGATCTCCAGCTCGTCGGCCGCGCGGGGGAGGTCGTGCTCCACGAGGGCGACGACGATGCGCAGTACCTGGTCCAGGCGTGGGCCGCTGCCGCCCTGTGCGGCGATGCCGTCGGCGCGCCTGCGCGCCGCGGACGGCGTGGTGGTGCCGGCGACGAGCTGAGCGGCGGCGTCGAGCATCTCGAGTATCGCCTCGACACTGAAGGCACGCTGGGGGAGCCGGAGCACGCGCGTGAGGTCGAGGGCGGCGCGGGCGACCGGCAGCGCCGCGGACGGCCCGTCGACCCACCAGATGTAGTCGGCGCGGACGTAGTCGATCGCGGCGACCTGCCCGAGCATCCCGGCGTCCAGCGCCAGCTCCCTGGCCTCCGACAGCAGCGTGGTGTCGTGGTTGCGGAGCAGACGCATCATCGCGAGCTGGAACAGCGCGGTGGCGCGCCAGGGGACGAGGCCGTGCTCGCCCGCGACCTGGGCGGCCCGCTGCGCGAGGGCCTCGGTGACGTCGAGGTCGGTGCCCCACGCCAGGCGTCCCGCGACGCCGAGCGCCTCGCAGAGCGCGGCGACGGCCTGCTGTTCGGCGGCACTGTGGTCGCCCGCCCCGCGGGCCTCGTCGGCGACCTCCTCGGCCCGGGCGATCGCGGCCGCGGCCAACTCGCCGGCGTCGGTGGCCCGGCCCGCACCGAACGCGGCGTCGGCGCGCAGGACCAGCGAGCGGGGATCCCCGGGCCGCCCCGCGCGCGCGACGAAGGCCTCCGCGCCGGCCCACGCACCGGCCGTGATCGCGGTGCGGGCGAGCTGCAGGCACAGGTCGGCGTGGGCGTCGCCGCGCACCGTGTCGAGCTCGGCCGACCCCAGCGCGAGCGCGTCGGCAGCTCGGCCGACGAGGGTCAGCACCGTGACCCGCTCGGCGGTGACTGCGGGGGCGAGCCGGCTACCGCTCGCGGCGTCGGCCGCGGTGGCCAGCAGGTGCTCGGCACTGCGCAACGCGCCGCGGCCCGCGTCCCGGCGGGCCAGCTGCAGCAGCAGCGTCACTGCCGCGTCCGTCTCGCCCGACTCGACGTACAGCTCGGCGGCCCGCAGTTCGTCGTCCGGGCCGGCGCGGTCGGCGAGCACCCGGGCCACCCGCCCGGCCAGTGCCGCCCGCTCCGGCGGCAGCAGGACCGCGAGCACGGCGTCGCGGGTGAGTGCGTGCGGCCAGCGCAGTGTCGGCCCGTCGGCCACCAGGAGCGCCTGCCCGACCGCGGCGCGCAGGGCACGGAGCACCTCCTGTTCCGAGGCCCCCGTGGTGGGTGCGAGCAGCCGCCAGTCGAGCTCGGGACCGCACACGGCCGCGGCGTGCAGGATCTCCTGGGCTGCTTCGGGCAATGCCGCGAGCCGGCCGGCGACCAGCGCCGCCAGCGTGGGCGGGACCGCCGATCCGGGGGCGGCGAGGAGTTCCTCGACCGCGAACGGCAGCCCGTCGGACCGGAGCATCAGCTGCTCGGCCTCCTCGTCGGTGACCGGCCGGCCGTCGCGGCACGCCGCGGCGAGCGCCGCCACGTCTCGACCGCCCAGCCGGGCGAGGTGCAGGGTGATCGTCCCGGGCGCGGCCGCGAGACGGCGGGCGGCGTGCGCCGGGGCGTCGTCGCGTGCGGAGCAGGCCAGCAGGACGGGGGAGCCCGCGGCGGCGCTCGCGAGGTGCTCGACGAGCGCGAGGGTGTCGTCGTCGGCCCAGTGCAGGTCCTCGAGGCGCAGTACGCAGCCGGGCGCGTCGCCGAGCGCGAGGCGCAGCAGCCGCAGCAGACCCTCGGCGAGGACGACCACGGGATCCACGCTGATCTGCGGGTCGATCCCGGCGTCGGGCTCGGCCCAGCTGGGCAGCAGCCGGGCGAGCGCGGCGCGGTAGGGGCGCAACGTGGGGTCGTGGGCGCGCGCGGGGTCGTCGAGGAGACCGATCACGGCTCCGGCGACGGCCCGGAAGGTCCCGCCACCCTGCACCGCCCGCCCGGACAGCACGGGCAGCCCGCGCTCGGCGGCGCGCGCGGCGACGTCGTCGAGCAGGCGCGTCTTCCCGATCCCGGCCTCGCCGGCGACGAGCAGCGCGCCGCCGCGACCGGCGGCGACCGCGTCGACGAGCCCCCGCGCGGTCGCGAGCTCGGCGGCCCGACCGACGAGGACCGGGCTACGCGGTACGCGCCCGCGGACGGTCGTGCCGGCGGCGGCGTCCACGACTTCAGTACAGCGCCTCCCGAACACGCTTGGAAGTGCGGCTACCACCACGACCTGCGTGCGCACGGACGCAGAACTCGAGTTGGCGGCAGGGGACGTGGCGGTGGTCATCACGTCCGGTGCCTGCATCCGTCGTAGGCATAGGGCACCCTTGGTTCATGTCCTCGCGGCGCCCCGACCCGGCGCCCCCGGGTGCCGGGCCGTCTCTGGGGGAGATCCTCGGCGGCCGCGGCGGCGCCCTCGACGCCTCGGCCGCGCCCGCGGCGTTCGTGGCGGGGTTCGGGATCGCGCAGGCGGCGGGCAGCCCGTCGGCCCTGCTGTGGGGCGGTGGCGCCGCGCTCGGGGTCGGGGTCGTCGTGTGTGCGATCCGGCTCGCCCGCGGCAGGCGGCCCGCCGCGGGGCTGGCCGGGCTGCTCGGGGTGGCGGTCGCGGTGCTCGTCGCCCTCTACACCGGGCGGGCGGTCGACTTCTTCCTGCTGCAGATCGTCTCCAACGCCGCGAGCGCCCTGGCCTGGTCGGTGTCGATCGCCGTGCGCTGGCCGCTGCTCGGCCTGGTCGTCGGGGCCGCGCTGGGCCAGCGGACGCGCTGGCGCCGCGATCCGGACCTGCTGCGCGGCTACCGGCGCGCGAGCTGGGTCTGGGTGGGGCAGTACCTGCTGCGGCTCGCCGTCTTCATCCCGCTCTACCTCGCCGGCGCCGTCTACGCGCTCGGGATCGCCCGGGTCGCACTGACGTGGCCGCTGGTGATGGCGTGCATCGCGCTGTCGTGGCCGGTGCTGCGGCGCGCGCTCCCGCCGGGGCATCCCGGGCTGCTCCACCCCCGGGCCGCCTCGACCGGTGAGGGACCGCCGTACAGTGGGTCCGGTCACGAAGCGTGATCATCTGGATCGGGCCGGGAGGTACGGACGTTCCAGGAAGGAAGAGCTGAAGACCTCACCCAGGAACGTGCAAGGAGCCATGCCCCAGCAGCCACCGCCGCAGAACCCGCAGCCGGACAGGCCGACACCGCCGCCCACGCCCACGCCCACTTCCGAGTCCACGGGAGCGAACCCGCAGTCGACTGGGCGCTCGACCCCACCCGGCGGTACGTCGGGACCCTGGGGATACGGGCCGCAGAACGGTTACACCGCGGGCCCGCCGCCGGCGAACGGCCGGGCGACCGCACCCGGCGGCTACGGACCTGCGGCGGCTCCGGGCGCAGCGGCACGCGGCTCCGGCTACCCGCCTCCGGCCCCGGGCTACGGCCCGGGTGCGCCGCCGCCGGGCTATCCGGCGGGCTATCAGCCCGGCGCGCCGCGGCCGACCCAGGCGTTCGCCCCTCCGGCAGCCACGCCCGCCGGCAGCACGGCTGCGACGGCGACAGCCGCCACCAAGGCCGAGCAGAAGCAGCGCGACCTCACCGTCAACAAGGTCATCGCCGGTGCCGGCGCCGCGGCCACCAGCGCCGTGCTGGGATCGTTCTTCGGGGCGATGGGCACGGTCACCGGCGCGGCGCTGGGATCGGTGTTCAGCGCCATCGTGACCTCGGCGATGCAGCACTCGCTGGACAAGACGCGCGACACGGTGAAGGCCCGCATCAAGATCCCCGGCGGGGGCACGGTGAAGGTGGAGAGCACGACCGAGGTGCCCGCTCCGAGTGCCGCCGGCGACAGTCCTTCGACCCGGGTGTTCGTCACGCCCGGTGACCAGCCGACCCAGGTCATCTCGGCCGTACCCGCAATCGACGCCGGGCCGCCGAAGTCGCGGCGGCGCCTGCTGCTGATGGCCGGTTTCACCGTCGTGGTGTTCGCGATCGGCATGCTGGCGATCACCGGCATCGAGCTGGTCAAGGGCTCACCGCTGAACACGAGCAGCTCGACCTCGCAGCGCTCGGGGACGTCGCTCGGTTCGGTGCTCGGCGACTCGCGGGGTGCGGGCACGGAGACCTCGTCGGAGAAGGCGACGACGTCGGAGACCGAGTCCGCGGATCCGACGACGGAGGCGACCAGCACGGAGGAGCCGACGGAGGAAGACGGCAGCGGCGGGTTGGGCACGGGCTTCGGCGCCGACGAGGACGCGCCGACGACGACGCGCGCCACCCGCGTGACGCCGACCCCCACCCCGGAACCGCAGGGTGGTGCGGACACCGGGAGCGACCAGGGGAGCCAGGGCGACGGCGGGGCAGCCGCGCCCGACGACCAGCAGTAACCAGTCACGCGGAACGTGAGCGAGGGTGGCTTCCCGTACGTCGGAAGCCACCCTCGCCGCGTCTGGGTCGACGGAGACGTCAGGTGCGCAGCCGGGCGGCCAGCGCCGCGGCCGCTACGCGCGGGTCGTCCGCCTCGGTGATCGCCCGCACGACGACCACCCGCTCGGCCCCCGCCGCCAGCACCTCGCCGAGCCGGTCGCCGTCGATCCCGCCGATCGCGAACCACGGCCGCGCAGGCGCCCGGCCCGCCACGGTGCGCACCAGGTCCAGTCCCGGGGCGGGCCGGCCCGGCTTCGTCGGGGTCGGCCAGCAGGGGCCGGCGCAGAAGTAGTCGACGCCCGGTTCGTCGGCGGCAGCGGCGGTCTCGGCGGCGCTGTGCGCGGAGCGCCCGATGATCACCTCGTCGCCGACCACCTTCCGCGCCCACTCCACCGGCAGGTCGTCCTGGCCGAGGTGCAGCACGTCCGCGCCCGAGGCCAGCGCGACGTCGGCGCGGTCGTTCACGGCGAGCAGCGCGCCGTGCCGGGCGCAGGCCTGCGCCAACACCTCCAGCGCCGCCAGCTCGTCGCGCGCCTCCAATGGCCCGTCGGGGCCCTTCTCGCGGAGCTGGATGATGTCGACGCCGCCGGCGAGCGCCGCGTCGGCGAACTCGGCGAGATCGCCGCGTCGGCGGCGGGCGTCGGTGCAGAGGTAGAGCCGCGCGTCGGCGAGGCGGGAACGCAGGGAGTCGGCGTCGAGTCCGGGCACGACGGTCGAGGCTAGTCGCCGGGCCGCTCGGCCGGTCGTGCGCCGCGTCACGGAGTCAGCATGGTGGCTTTGCTGCGGTCGGAGTGCAGCAAAGCCACCATGCTGCAATCCCCCCGCCCCGCGCGCAGGGCCCGCGGACGCCCACTGGCGTAGGGTGCTCTACAGGTGACGCACGGGAGCCCCGACCGGGGGCTGAGAGGGGATCAGCCGATCCCGACCGTCGAACCTGATCCGGGTCATGCCGGCGCAGGGAGCGCGATGAGAGAGCAGAACGCAGAGTTGCTGGTGCTGGGCGCCGGCGTCATCGGCCTGAGCTGTGCCTGGCGGGCCGCGCAGCAGGGTCTGCGCGTCACGGTCCTCGACCCGGCGCCCGCGTCCGGGGCCTCGTGGGTCGCCGGCGGCATGCTCGCCCCCGTCACCGAGGCCTGGCCCGGCGAGGAGGAGCTGCTGGCGCTCGGCGTCGAGTCGGTCGGCCGCTGGCCCGCCTTCGCCGCGGAGCTCACCGAAGCCGCCGGACGCCCCGCCGGGCTGCGCACGGACGGTACTGTCGTCGCCGCCACCGGCTCGGGTGACCGCGCCGAGCTGGACGCCGTGGCGGCGCACCTCGCCCGGCTGGGGCGCCCGGTCGAGCGGCTGACCGGGCGGGAGCTCCGCAGACTGGAGCCCGGGCTCGGGCCGGAGGTGCGCGGCGGGTTGTCCGTGCCCGACGATCTCGCCGTCGACAACCGGCTCCTGCTCGCGGCGCTGCGGGCGGCCGGCGAGCGGGCAGGGGTGGTGTTCGCCGCGACCGGTGCGGCCGGCGTGCTCGACGACGGCGCGCGCGTGGTCGGCGTGCGGGGGACGGACGGCACCGAGTGGGCGGCGCCCACGGTCCTCGTGGCTGCGGGCGCCCACTCGGCCGAGCTGCATCCGGCGCTGCACGGGCTGGTCCGGCCGGTGAAGGGTGAGATCCTGCGGCTGGCGCTGCGGCCCGGTGCCTTCCCGATGCCGCGGCGCACGGTCCGCGCGCTGGTCGACGGGCGGCCCGTCTACCTCGTGCCCCGCGCCGACGAGCTCGTGGTCGGCGCCACCCAGACCGAGGTCGGCTTCGACACCACGGTCACCGTCGGCGGGATCCGCGACCTGCTGCGCGACGCCGAGCGCATCCTCCCCGGGATCGCCGAGTACGCCCTCGTCGAGTCGGCGGCCGGGCTCCGACCGGGCAGCCCGGACAACCTGCCGCTGATCGGCAGGCTCGGGCCCGAGGGTCTGCTGGTCGCCACCGGCCACCACCGCAACGGGATGCTGCTCGCCCCGGTCACCGCGGACGCCGTCGCGGCCCTGCTGCGTGGCGAGCCCGTGCCCGGCCCGGTCGGTGTCGCCGACCCCGCCCGCTTCGTACCGGCAGCTCCGAGGAGGTAGCGCGTGGTCGTCTGGATCAACGGGGAACGGCGCGAGTTCGCGCCGGACGCGCGGGTGCTCGATGCGCTCG
Organism: Pseudonocardia charpentierae; assembly: GCF_031845345.1. Classification (NCBI taxonomy): domain Bacteria; kingdom Bacillati; phylum Actinomycetota; class Actinomycetes; order Pseudonocardiales; family Pseudonocardiaceae; genus Pseudonocardia; species Pseudonocardia charpentierae. Next base: position 126,554 of record NZ_JAVREJ010000009.1, read on the forward strand.
GCGCACTGGGCCTGCCACAGAAGGGGGTGGCCGTGGCGGTGGACGGCGAGGTCGTGCCGAAGGCGCAGTGGGCGGGCACGGCGCTCGTCGACGGCGCGCGCGTGGAGGTCCTGACCGCGGTGCAGGGAGGTTAGCCAGAATGAGATCAGGTGCGATGACGATCACCGAGCAGACAGGCCAGGGCAGGGTCCAGGACACTGTGCACGGCGTTCCTGTGCAGGAAGAGGTGGGGGCCGAGCCGGACGTGCTGGTCGTAGCCGGTCGCCCGATCGCCTCGCGGCTCATCATGGGCACCGGTGGCGCGGCGAACCTGGAGATCCTCGAGCGGGCCCTGATCGCGTCCGGCACGGCGCTGACGACCGTGGCGATGCGCCGCGTGGACGCCGCGACCGGCACAGGCGTGCTCGAGCTGCTGAACCGCCTCGAGATCGAGGTGCTGCCGAACACCGCGGGCTGCCGGACGGCGGCCGAGGCGGTGCTCACGGCCCGGCTCGCCCGTGAGGCGCTGGAGACCGACCTGGTCAAGCTCGAGGTGGTCGCGGACGAACGCACGCTGCTGCCCGACCCGATCGAGTTGCTGGACGCGGCGGAGCAACTCGTCGACGACGGGTTCACCGTGCTGCCCTACACGAACGACGACCCGGTGCTGGCCCGGAAGCTGGAGCAGGTGGGGTGCGCGGCCGTGATGCCCCTGGGCGCGCCGATCGGCACCGGGCTGGGCATCCGCAACCCGCACAACATCGCCATGATCGTCGAGCAGGCGGGCGTCCCTGTGGTGCTCGACGCCGGGATCGGCACCGCGTCCGAGGCGGCTCAGGCGATGGAGCTGGGCTGCGACGCCGTTCTGCTGGCCACGGCGGTGACCCGCGCGGGCGACCCGGAGCTCATGGCGCGGGCGATGCGGCTCGCGGTGGAGGCGGGGCGGGCAGCCCGGGGCGCGGGCCGGATCCCGAAGCGGTACTGGGCGCAGGCGTCGTCGCCCGACCTGGACTGAACGCAGGCATACGTACGAGCGGCCCGCTCGTCGCAACCTATCCGACGAACGGGCCGCTCGTTCTTCCACCGCGCTGACGGCCGCCCTGCACACCCCCCGGGCGCTACGGCCGTCGTTACCGGTCACCCCCGGGAGGCGACCCCGTCGGTCACCCGCCGCGCGAGCAGACCGTCGATCTGCTGCTGGCCGAACCCGGCCGCGCGCAGCCGGTCCACCGACGAGGCCAGCCGGCCGCGGGCATCGGCCAGGTCGTTCGCGGCGCGCTCGACCTCGTCGAGGGCGATGAGCGCCTCCTGCGACCGGGGCTGTGCGGTGTCATGCACCCCGGCGCCGTCGGCCCCGGAGTCGGCGGGCGCGGCGTGGCGCGGGTGGTGGCCGTCGTCGGTAGGCGCCTCGATCTCCGTCGAGGCCGTGGCGACGGGGGTGGCGACGGGGGTGGCGACGGGGGTGGCCACGGGGGCGGCTTCGGGCGTCCGCCCGACCGTCGTCCGCAGCGGGACCTCCTTGATGAACACCACGGCCACCAGCGTGAGGATCGAGCCGATCGCGGCGATCAGGAACACCCGCCCGATGGCGTCACCGTAGGCCGCGCGCACCGCGACCGCCGCGGCGCCGTCGAGCTGCCCCAGGTCCGACGTGCCGGACGACGCTCCCGACGCCGGCACGCCCAGCAGCGAGCTCACCCGGTGGCTGAGCACGATCCCCAGCACCGTCACACCGATCGTGCCGCCCATCGACCGCAGGAACGCCACGAGCGAGCTGGCCGAGCCGACCTCGGTGACGTCGACCGTGTTCTGCACGGCCAGAACAAGGTTCTGCATCGACATGCCGACGCCCAGGCCGAGCACGCCCAGGTAGACGCCCAGGAGCGGGATCGACGTGGTGTGGTCCATGGTCGAGAGCAGGAAGAGCCCCGTCGTGGTCAGGATCGCCCCGGCCACCAGGAAGCCCTTCCACCGCCCGTACCGGCTGATCAGCTGGCCCGACACCGTCGAGGCGATCATCAGACCGCCGACCAGCGGCAGCGTCAGCAGACCCGCCTCGGTCGGCGCGTAGCCGCGGGCGACCTGGTAGTACTGCCCGAGGAACACCGAGCCGCCGAACATCACCAGGCCGAGCACGATGCTGCCGAGCACCGAGAGGACGACGGTGCGGTTGCGGAACAGCTCCATCGGCACCACCGGCTCCGGCACGCGCAGCTCCACGGTCACGGCCGCGACCAGCGCCGCGATCCCGAGACCGGCCAGCGTCAGCGAGGTCGCCGAGCCCCACGCGAACTGCGCGCCGGCGAGCGAGATCCAGATCAGCAGGGTGGACACGCCACCGGCGATCAGCGCGGCGCCGAGGTAGTCGAGCTTCACCTCGCGCTTGACGGTCGGGATGTGCAGCGTGCGCTGCAGCACCACCAGCGCGATCACGCCGATCGGGACACCCACGTAGAAGCACCAGCGCCAGCCCAGCCACGACGTGTCGACGAGCAGGCCGCCGATCAACGGGCCGGAGACGGTCGCGGTGGCGAGCACGGCGCCGAGGTAGCCGGAGTAGCGGCCGCGTTCGCGCGGCGGGATCAGCGCGGCGATGACGACCTGGGCGAGCGCCTGCAGACCACCTGCGCCGATGCCCTGCACGGCCCGCCAGCCGATGAGCCAGCCCATCGACTGCGCCAGCCCGGCCATCGCCGAGCTCACCACGAAGATCACGATCGCGATCTGGACGAGCAGCTTCTTGTCGAACAGGTCGGAGAGCTTGCCCCAGATCGGGGTGGACGCCGTGGTGGTCAGCAGGGTCGCCGTGACCACCCACGTGTACTGGGTCTGCGACCCGTGCAGCTCGCCGATGATCGTCGGCAGCGCGTTCGACACGATCGTGGCGGAGAGGATCGAGACGAACATGGCGAGCAGGAGGCCGCTGAGCGCCTCCAGCACCTCGCGCTTGCTCCGCGGTGCCTCCTCGACTCCGGCCGAGGCCGGCGCCGGGGCGGAGACCCGGGCCGGGCGGTCGGCGGTGGTGGCGATCATGACAGTGCCTTCTCGTGGGTGGGGTTCAGGGTCGAGCGGTGGTCGAGCTCGTCGGCGAGGGCCCGGACCAGGCGGGTCGCGCTGCGGACGTCGTCGTCCGCGTACGGGTCGAGGGCGTCGTGCAGCCACCGGCGCCGGGTGTCGGCCGCCTCGGTGAGCAGTTCGCGCCCGGCCGGGGTGAGCCGGACGAGGCCGGCGCGGCGGTCCGCGGGATCGGGGCGGCGGACGACGTACCCCCGCGCCTCCAGCTCGCCGACCTGCCGGCTGACGACCGACTGGCAGACACCGCGGCGGGCGGCGAGCTCGCCGAGGCGCAGCTCGCCGTCCCCGAGGAGGAGCGCCAGCTCGAGAACGGGGACGGTGCTGGCCACCGGGTGCCGCAGCGCGTGCCGGTAGGCACGCACGAGGGCGACGACGGCGTCGCCGAGCGCGTCCGCGGTGTCCTCCGCGGTAGTGCGCTCCTCAACTAGATGCATAGTGCAACCATACTCCTTGAAGCTTGCTGTGTACAAGCAACTTGTTTCCCCCTGCAGTGATTCCCCACACCTCGTCGGGGGGCATGACCGGATCGCCCGGCCGGGTGCGGCGCGTCCGTCGCCGACCTCCGCCGGGTCGGGCACCCTGCACGGGGAGGTGGTCGCGATGGCAGCGCTGCGCGGGACCAGACGGGGAGTCCGGGTCGGGACGGCACTCGGTTGTGCACTCGGAGCCGTGCTGCTGGCCGGCTGCACCGCGTCGACGGTCGGGACCGGAGCTCCGGCTGTTCCGCCCGACGCTCCGTCGGCTCCGTCCGCGACGGCGACCGCGACCCCGCCCACGGCGCCGGAGGAGGCAGTGGTGGGGCGGGCGGTACCGCTCTACTACGTCACCGACACTCCGGCCGGTGCTCGGCTCGCCCGCGAGTTCCGCCGGACGCCTGCCGACATCGACGCCGGAACCGCCGCGCTCACGGCCCTGTTCGCCGCCCCGACGGGCACGGTGCCGGAGCACCGCAACACCTGGCCCGCCGGCACCGCGCTCGCGGCACCGGTCACGCACACCGACGGCGTCGTCACCGTCGACCTCACCACCGAGGCCACCGACGCGGTGCCGGCCGATCCCATCGTCGCCGTCCAGCAGCTCGTCTACACCGTCACCGGTGCGTTGGGCACGGCGGATCCGGTGCAGGTGCTCGTCGGCGGCAAGCAGGTTCCGCGTCTGTGGCGCGACGGCGTCGACACCTCGCGCCCCGTTGGGCGGGCCGATCCCCTGGGCGTACGGGTCCTGGTCGGGATCGACGACCCGACGGAGGGGGCGACCGTGCGCTCCCCGGTGCGGGTGGCGGGGGAGGCGGCGGTGTTCGAGGCGACCGTGCTGTGGGAGGTCCGCCGCGACGGCGCGGTCGTGCGGTCCGGCGTGACGTCGACGGCGGAGGGCCAGCGGTTCGCCCCCTACGCGTTCTCCGTCGAGCTGCCGCCGGGGGACTACGAGATCCGCGTGGCCGAGGACGACCCGTCGGGCGGCGCAGGACGCCCGGTCATGACCGACGCCCGCCGGGTGGTCGTCACCTCCTGACCGACCGCGGACGCAGTCCGAGCGCGTCGAGCTCGAGGGCGGCGAGCCCGGCCACCGCCGCCGGGTCACCGTGGCGCCACGCCGCTCCGGGCTCGGGTGTCACCCGGAGCAGCTGCCGGGTCGAGCGGCGGGTCAGTGCCTGCAGGGCGAGCAGGTCGGGGTCGGCCGAGCGCGCGGTCCGCGCGGAGGCGGCGGCGCGCATCCACCGCACCCGCAGCGTCAGCCACACCGCGACGACCGGGATCACCCCGAGCAGCACGACGGCAGCCGCGACGGCCATCGCCACGCTGGCGGTGGTGGCCGCGATCTCCCGCCCGGACGACGCCAACGAGTCGCCCGCCGTGCCGCCGCTGCCGAGCGCGCGGGCCAGGTCGTCGCCGACGAAGGGCACGCCCGACGCGGTGGTGGCGGCGTTGTCGAAGGCGCCGCGGATCGCGTCGCCCGCCCCGGTCAGCCGCCGCGCCGGGGTCTGGAGCTGGAGTATGAGGTCCCGTGCGACCTGCGCGGACTGCACGACGAAGACGACCCAGGCGATCACCGCGACGTCGGCGACCAGCTGCGTCAGTGCACGGCCGGGGCGCTCGGCGTAGATCCGCATGCGGCCGGAGCCTAGGGCGCCCGGCAGACGCCGCTCCTACAGCAGGCCCAGCTTCGTGGCCGCGTACACCGCTTCCGCGCGGCGCGACACCATCAGCTTGCGCATGAGGTTGCCGACGTGGAACTTCACCGTGGTCTCGGAGATGAAGAGCTCCGCCCCGATCGCCTTGTTGGACAGCCCCCGCGCGAGCAGCCGCAGCACGTCCAGCTCGCGGTCGGTCAGCCCCTCACGCTCGGGCACCCCGCCCGAGAGCGACCGCACCATCGCCGACGCGCTGTGCGCGTCGAACGCGCTCTCCCCGCGCGAGACGGCCCGCACGGCCCGCACCAGCTCGGTCGTGTCGACGTCCTTGACGACGTATCCGCGGGCACCGGCCTGCACCGCCTCCACCACCAGGCGGTCTTCGGCGAACGTCGTGAGCACCAGCACCCCGATGCCCGGGTGGGTCGCGCACAACCGCCGGCACACGTCGAGGCCGTCGGTCTGCGGGCCTGCGGTGAGCTTGAGGTCGAGCAGGACGACGTGTGGGCGTGCCGCGGCGACGGCGGCCACCGCCTCGGCGGGAGAGCCGGCCTCGGCGACCACGTGCAGGTCGGCCTCCCGCTCCAGCACCGCGCGCAGGCCCTGCCGCATGATCGCGTGGTCGTCGACGAGCACGATCCGGGTCGGCACCGGCCGTGGCCGCTGCCCGACCGCAGGACCCTTCGACGCAGCCTTGACCGGTCCGCCCGCCGTCCTGGCCGTCGTCGCTCTCATCGCCCCACCCCCGTCGTCAGCGCGCCCCGCGCCGGGATGTCCACCTGCACCTGCAACCCGCCCAGCCGTGCCCGACGGAAGGTCAACGTCCCGCCGAGCTCGCGCGCCCGGGCCGCCATGTTGACCAGCCCGCGGTGCTCGCCCGACCGGCACGAGACGCTCGCCGCCCGCAGGTTGCGGCGCACCTCCTCGGGGCTCCCGGTACCGTCGTCGGAGATCGTCAGCCGGACCCGGCCGCCGCCGTAGGCCAGCCGCACGACGGCCCGGCTCGCGTCGGCGTGCACCGCGGTGTTGAACAGCGCCTCGCCGGCGATCCGGAACAGCGACTGCTCGCACTCCGCGGGGAGCGGCACCGGCTCGCCGCCGATGCGCACCTCGACCCGCAGCTCGTCCGGCATGTGCACGCCCGAGAGCCTGCGCAGCATCGACGGCAGGTCTTCGTCGGCCTCGCCCTCGCCGTGGTGCAGCGCGTAGATCGCGGATCGCAGCTGTTCGACGGCCCGGCGCGTGAGGTCCTTGGCGGTGTCGAGGTGGCCGCGCAGCCGGGGGTCGGCGACCTCCGTGCGGGCCAGCTCGATGTGCATGCCCGCGGACAGCGCGTACTGGGTGACGCTGTCGTGCAGCTCGCGGGCGATCCGGTGACGTTCGGAGTCGAGCACCTCGCGCTGGCGGGCCGCACCCAGCTCGGCCTGGGTGGCCTGCAGCTCGGTGTGGCGCTTGGCCAGGTCGTCGGCCTGACGGGTGCTCCGGGCGAGCAGCCGCGCGGAGTGGTCCAGCAGGGCGCAGTTCTGCAGTGCCGCGGCGGTCTGGCCCGCCAGGATGCCGAGCACCGAGCGGTCGGTCTCGTCGACCTCCCGGCTCGGCGGGGTCCAGGCGACGAACCCGCCGACCACCCGTCCGTCGAGCTTCACCGGAACGTGCACGTGCCGCCGGTGCGCCTCGGCGTCGTGGCCGCCGTCGTCGTCCGCGGCGCCGTGGACGACGGCCAGCAGGTGCTCGCGGACCCCGTCGGGCACTTTCCGGACGTCGGTCCACTCCGCGCCGTCCGGTCCGCGCACCAGGTGGCGGGGGCGGGCTTCGGTGAGCTCGCCGTCGACGAGGGCGAACAGCACCCAGTCGGCGGACAGGTGCTCGGCCGCAGCCTCGACGACGGCCCGGACCAGCGCCTCGGATCCCTCGGTGGTGCGCATCAGCGCCGCTGAGATCCGCTCCAGCGCCGAGATCACCCGGCGCAGCCGCTCCGCGTAGGTGCGGTGCTCGGGGAAGTAGTGCGGCTTCCCCGAGCGCAGGCCGGTGAGGGCGTCGAGGTCCGGTGGACGCGACGACCGCACCCGGCGCGGCGGCCATGACGCGGCCTTGGGGGTGGTCACTACATCGCCGTCCGGAACAGCGCGGCGACCTCGGCCACCGACGCCGGGCGCGGGTTCGTGGTCAGGCAGGCGTCGCTGAGCGTGAGGTGCGCCAGCCGGGGGATGTCGGCATCGGTCACGCCCAGGTCGCCGAGTCCCTTCGGCACCCCGACCTCGTCGCCGAGCCGGCGCACCTCCTCCGCGACCCGTTCGACGGCCTCCTCCGCGGGGGCGCCCGCGACGTCGCTCAGCCCCATGGCCTGCGCGATCGGGACGAACCGCTCGGGCACCGCGGCGCCGTTGAACCGGATGACGTGCGGGAGCAGCACGCCGTTGACCACGCCGTGCGGCAGGTCGAGCATCCCGCCGGCCTGGTGGCTCATCGCGTGCGTGGCGCCCAGGATCGCGTTGGTGAAGGCCAGCCCTGCCTCCAGCGCCGCCTGCGCCATCGCGCAGCGGGCGGCGGCGTCGTTCGGCCGCATCATCGTGCGCACCAGATTGGCGTGCACGAGCGAGATCGCCTGCAGCGCGTGGTGGTCGGTCAGCGGGCCGTGGGCGAGCGAGACGAAGGCCTCGATGCCGTGCGTCAGCGCGTCCAGGCCGGTGGCCGCGTTGAGGTCGTCCGGCATCGTCGTCAGCAGCCGGGGGTCGATCACCGACACGTCCGGGACGAGGGCCCGGCCCATGATGGTCATCTTCGTGTGCCGGTCCGTGTCGGTGACGATGCAGAACTGGGAGACGTCCGCGCCCGTGCCCGAGGTCGACGGGAGCATGATCATGGGCGGGATGGGGTGCTCGATGCGGTCGATGCCCTCGTAGTCGTGGATCCGCCCGCCGTTGGCCGCGAGCAGCGCGACGCCCTTCGCCGCGTCCATCACCGACCCGCCGCCGATGCCGAGGACGACGTCGCAGCCGGCCTCGACGTACCGGGCGAACCCGGCCTCGATCTCGTGGTCCTTCGGGTTCGGCGTGACGTCGAACCACAGCTCCGGGGCGAGCCCCGTCGCGCGCAGGTGCGTCAGCAGGTCGCTCGGCCACCCCGCCTCGAGCAGTCCGGGATCGGTGACGACGAACGGGCGGCGCGCGCCCAGGCGGACGGCCGCGTGGGCGGCCTCCTGCACGGAGTCGGGCCCGAACACGATCTCCGGGGCGTGGAACTTCGAGAGACGCAGCGGTGGCGCCTCGGCCGCGCGGGGCTCGGGGGCGTCGCGCGCACCCAGCAGCAGGACGGAGTCGCCCACCCGGCGGACCGCGGCGAAGGTCGCGTTCGCCCGATCCGACTCGCGTACGTCGCCGACGAGGACCACAGTGCCCTCCCGTACCGCGTCGTCCGAGGGCGTCCGGTGCTGGCCTTCGTTCCGGACGGTGTCCTGCACGCTACAACAACACGGGCGCCCCGGAGCCGTTCGCGGACGGCCCGGACGGCTGGGGCCACGGCCCGTCGGGCACGGCACGGTCGGAGGTCGCATCCGTCCTCCCCTCACCGGGTCGGACGGTAGTCGGCGGTGCCCGCGGCGGGGCCCCTCGCGGGGACGGGAGGACCCTGTCCGAACGGGTGGGTCCGACCGCCGCTCAGCCCGTGTGGATCGGCCCTTCCCGGTCCGCGAGCCGCACGCCCGCACCGCCCCAGTGCGTCGCGATCAGTTCCGCGGCGATCGACACCGCCGTCTCCTCGGGGGTCCGCGCCCCGAGGTCGAGCCCGATCGGGCTGCTCATCCGGGCCAGCTCCGCCGCGGTGATGCCGCGTTCGAGCAGGCGCGCACGCCGGTCGTCGTGGGTGCGCCGGGACCCCATCGCACCGATGTAGGCCACCGCGGGCAGACGCAGCGCGACCTCCAGCAACGGGACGTCGAACTTGGGGTCGTGGGTCAGCACGCACAGCGCCGTGCGCCCGTCGATCCGCCCGGCCTCCGCCTCCGCGGCGAGATACCGGTGCGGCCACTCGACGACGACCTCGTGTGCGCCGGGGAACCGCGACGCGGTGGCGAAGATCGGGCGTGCGTCGCAGACCGTGACCCGGAAGCCGAGGAAGGAACCGATCTTGGCCACGGCGGCGGCGAAGTCGATCGCGCCGAACACGATCATCCGCGGCGGCGGGGCGAACGACTCGACGAAGACGTCGAGGCCTTCACCCCGGCGCTGCCCGTCGACGCCGTAGTGCAGCGTCGCGTTGCGGCCCGCGTCGAGCAGCCCTCGGACGTCGTCGCGGAGCGCGTCGTCAAGACGCGCCGAGCCGGTGGTGCCGTCGACCCGGTCCGGCCACACCACGAGCCGACCGCCGAGACGCTCCGGCGGCCCGGAGACGACCGTGGCGACCGCGACGGGCTGCTCCTTCGCGATCGCCTCGGCCACGTCGCCGAGCTGGGGGAAGGTCTCCCGGTCCACCTTCTCGACGAACAGGTCGATGATGCCGCCGCAGGTCAGGCCCACGGCGAAGGCGTCGTCGTCGGAGACGCCGTAGCGCTGCAGCACCGGGCGCCCGTCGTCGCGGACCTGCTGCCCGAGCTCGTAGACCGCGCCTTCGACGCAACCGCCCGACACGCTGCCGACGGCCTCGCCGTCCGGGCCGACGAGCATCGACGCGCCGGGCTGGCGAGGGGCCGAACGGTAGGTGCCGACCACGGTGGCCAGTGCCGCGGGCCGGTCGTCGGACCACCAGCGGGCGAGCTTCTCCACGACGTCACGCACGTGCCATCACCTCGAGCAGATTCTCCAAGGTGGCCAGGCTGTGCCCGGCCAGCAGTTCGTCCAGATGCGGCAGGGCGGCGACGATCCCGCCCTGCACGGGGGCGTAGCCGGCCTTGCCGACGTGCGGGTTCACCCAGATGAGCCGGTGGGTCAACCGGCGGAGCCGGGCCAGCTGAGTGCCGAGCAGGGCGGTGTCGCCGCGCTCCCAGCCGTCGGAGAAGACCACGACCACGGCCCGGCGCGCAGCACCCCGACGCCCCCAGCGGTCGACGAACGCCGCCAGCACCTCGCCCAGCCGGGTGCCGCCCGACCAGTCCGGGATGGCCCGCCCCGCCGCGGCCAGCGCGTGCTCCGGGTCGCGCAGCCGCAGCTCGCGCGTCACCCGGGTGAGGCGGGTGCCGAGGGTGAACACCTCCGTCGACGCGGGTGCCTGGCGCACGACGACGTGCGCGAAGCGCAGCAGCGCGTCGGCGTAGGGCTCCATCGAGCCGGACACGTCGATCAGCAGCACGACCTTCCGCGGCCGCCGGGACCGGTCCCGGCGGGCCAGCACGCACAGCTCGCCGTCGGTGCGCAGTGCCGCGCGCAGCGTGCGCCGTGGGTCGGCGCCACCGCGCCGCGCGGGGGTCCGGCGCCGCGACGGCCGGGTCGGCGGGGTGGGGCGCAGCAGCCCGAGCAGCGCACGCAGGTGCGCGCGCTCGGTGAGCGAGAGCTCGCCGAGGTCGTGGTGGCGCAGCACCTCGTTGCCCGAGGCGCTGGCCCGCACCTCCGGACCGCTGTCGCGGCCGTCGGAGTCGCCGCTCGCCTCGCCGGCGAGCAACGTGGACAGCCGGGGCCGGGGCCGGGCGGCGGTCGGCACCCGGCGCACCCGCGGGTCGCCGTCGAACCAGTCGACGAACGCCCGCTCGTAGCGCGGCAGGTCGTCGGGGTCGGCGCACAGGGTGTGCAGGCCGGCTCCGTACACCTGGCCACGCCCGGTGCCCAGGGCGTCGACGGCGGTCAGGAACGCCGTGACCCGCTCGGTCGTGATCGGCAGTCCGGCGTGGCGCAGCACGGCCGTGAAGCCGACCAGACCCCGGACGGGGTCGGGAGCGCCGCTGTCAGGAAGGCCACCTTCATGGCGCCTGCCGTCCTGAAGGTGGCCTTCCTGACGCTCCGGGAGCGTCACGACGCCAGGAGGGTCTCGAGCCGGGCGCGGACGCGGTCGGCGTCTTCGCGGTACTTGAGCACGGCCCCCAGCGTCGCCGCGGCGGAGTCGATGTCGAGGTGGCGGGCGCCGACGAGCTGCAGGGCCCGTGCCCAGTCGAGCGACTCCGCCACGCCGGGGGGCTTGAGCAGGTCCGCCGCGCGCAACCGGTGGGCGGCCGCGGCGACCTCGGCGGCCAGCCGCTCGGGCAGCCCGGGGATCCGCGCGTGCAGGATCTCGATCTCCCGGGCGACGTCCGGGTGGTCCAGCCACAGGTAGAGGCACCGGCGCTTGAGCGCGTCGTGCACCTCCCGGGTGCGGTTCGAGGTGAGGACGACGACCGGCGGGACGACGGCGCGCACCTCGCCCAGCTCGGGGATCGACACGGCGTGCTCGGTGAGCACCTCGAGCAGGAACGCCTCGAACTCGTCGTCCGCGCGGTCGATCTCGTCGACGAGCAGCACTGCGCCCGGGCTCTGCAGCGCCCGCAGGATCGGCCGGGCCAGCAGGAAGCGCCGGTCGTAGAGGGAGGCCTCGACGTCGTCCGTGCTGCCGGCGCCACCCGTGGCCTCGAGCGCGCGCAGGTGCAGGAGCTGCCGTGGGAAGTCCCAGTCGTAGAGGGCCTGGGAGGCGTCGATGCCCTCGTGGCACTGCAGCCGGATCAGCTCGACGTCCAGGACCGTGGCGAGCGCCTGCGCGAGCGCCGTCTTCCCCGTGCCGGGCTCGCCCTCGCAGAACAGCGGACGGTGCATCTTCAGCGCGAGGAACGCCGCGGTCGCCACGTCGTCGTCGGCGAGGTAGCCGGTGGACGCCAGGGCGGCGACGAGCGCGGTGGGGGAGCCGGTGCGATCGTCCACGAACCCAGCATGACCGTCCGAGGCCGTCGATGCCAGTGCGGGTGGATGACGCTGGGTAGTCGAGCAACGACAGTGTGCACTCGTGATCTGTGACGAATTCGCGAACATTTCCGGATCGGCAGTATTCGATTGCACGTGATCGTTGCGTGATCGCACGGCGGATGACCTGCGAAAACGTCAACACCATTCGGGTAATTGAACCGTTACGTGACGACACTCACCCATAAGGCCGTTTGACGATATGCGGGTGGCGATCCGTAGCGTTCTCCTCGGTCGTTCCTCCCCGAACGTCCGAGAACAGACGACCCCGACGCGCTGAACCCGACTGACCCCGATCCCCACGATCTGCTGCGTGAATCCCCGGATCACGGACGGATAAACGACGGTCTGTGCACAAGGAGAACTGAAGATGAGCTCCCGATCCCACACTTCCACGGGCCGAAGTCTGCTGCGGCTGGCCGTCGTGGGCGCCGTGGCCACCGGTGTTCCGCTCGCGCTGGCCGGCACGGCCAGTGCCGCCCCCGAGTCCGCGTGGGACAAGCTCGCCCAGTGCGAGAGCGGCGGCAACTGGAAGATCAACAGCGGTAACGGCTACTACGGCGGCATCCAGTTCAACGCCACCACCTGGCGCGCCTTCGGCGGCTCGGGTATGCCGCACCAGGCGAGCAAGTCCGAGCAGATCGCCGTCGCCGAGCGCACCCTCGCCGCTCAGGGCTGGAACGCCTGGCCGGCCTGCTCCCGCAAGATGGGCCTGCACGGCATCGCCGCGGAGCCCGGCAAGAAGGCCGCCCCGTCGGCGAAGAAGGCCTCGGCCCCCGCCAAGTCGTCGGCGAAGTCGTCCGGGAAGTCCGGCGGCAGCTACGTCGTCAAGCGCGGCGACACCCTCAGCAAGATCGCCAAGGCGCACGGCACCACCGTGGCGGCGCTGGTCTCCGCCAACGGTCTGTCGAACGCGCACGTGCTCAAGGTCGGCAGGGGCCTGAAGGTCTGAGCCCGGCCCGGCCCGGCCGGGTCAGGTCGAGTTGACCCACTCGTCCGTGCCGTCGGTGAACTGCTGGTGCTTCCACACCGGCAGCGCCCGCTTGATCTCGTCGACGAGTTCCGCGCAGGTCGAGAAGGCCGCCTGACGGTGGTCGGCGGACACGGCGCAGGCGAGCGCGATCTCGCCGATGTCGAGGACGCCCACCCGGTGGCTCACCGCCAGTGCCCGCACGCCGGGCGCGCGGGCGGCGACCTCGGCGGCCACCTTGGCGACCACGGCGGCGGCCGTGGGATGGGCGGTGTACTCCAGACCGCGCACGGCACGGCCACCGTCGTGGTCGCGCACCACGCCCGCGAAGGTCACGACGGCGCCGGCGGCCGGGTCGTCGACCAGTTCGGCGTGTTCGGCCACGTCGAGCGGATCGGTTCCCACGGCGGCACGGCGTACGACCGCACCGGTCGGGTGCTCCGTCATCGGTGGTCGCCTCCTCGGAGCTGGTCGACGGCGTGGTCGAGCACGCCGTCGAGCACCGTCAGCCCGTCGCGGACGCCGCCGGTCGACCCGGGCAGGTTGACCACCAGCGTGCGGCCCACGACGCCCGACAGGCCCCGTGAGAGCACTGCCGTGGGCACGGTCGGCGCCCCGGCGGCGCGGATCGCGTCGGCGAGCCCGGGCACCTCGTAGTCGAGCAGGGCCCGGGTGACCTCCGGCGTGGCGTCGGTGGGCGAGATGCCGGTACCCCCGGTGGTGATCACCACGTCGGTGCCGTCGGCGACCGCGGCGCGCAGCGCCTCGCCCACCGGTTCGCCGTCGGGGACCACAGCGGCGTCCGGGCAGTCGTAGCCCCGCTCGCGCAGCCACGCGACGATCACGGGGCCGCCGCGGTCGGCGTAGACACCGGCGGAGGCCCGGTTGGACGCCGTGATCACGCGGGCCGTGTGACCGCTCATGCGCGGTCCACCGGTCGGACCCACGTGCCGGTCTTGCCGCCCTCCTTGCGCTCGACGCGCACGGCGTCCAGCTCGGCGGCGGGGTCGACCGCCTTGACCATGTCGTGCAGGGTCAGCCCGGCGACGGCGACGGCGGTCAGCGCCTCCATCTCCACCCCGGTCCGGTCCGTGGTGCGGACCGTGGCGCGGATGCGCACCTCCGCGTCGCCGGGTTCCAGGTCGACCGTGACGCCCGAGAGGGCGACCGGGTGACACAGCGGGACCAGGTCCGGAGTGCGCTTGGCGCCCATGATCCCAGCGATGCGGGCGGTGGCCAGCGCGTCGCCCTTCGGCAGCCCGTCGCGCTTCAAGAGCGCGACGACCTCCGGCGTGGTGCGCAGCACGCCCGTGGCCACGGCGGTGCGCGCGGTGGCCTCCTTCTCCGAGACGTCCACCATCCGCGCAGCACCCGCTCGGTCGACGTGGGTCAGCTCCACGCGACCGACCCTACGGCGTCGTGTTCAACCATCGCCGGTCGGCCAGAATGAGTGACCTTCGTCACACTCACGCAACGGAGTGACACCCGATCCGGTTGTCGGTGACGGGGCGTGAGCAGCGCCGATGGTGATGTCGAGGGGTCGCCGGGGCCGTCACCCGGTCTCGGCCCGGTCTCGTCCAGGTTTCGCTCCGGCCCGTGATCGTCGTAGCGTGCCCGCGATCGAAAGGACTCCCCGCCTGACGATCCCGGAACCGCAGCGCTCCCCGTCCTGTCCGGTGGTTCCGGCTCCCCGATCCCGACACGAGCTCGGACAGGAACGGACCCGGTGCGCCACAGCGGCGCCCCATCGCCCACTCCCCGGGCGAGTCCGCGAGCGTCGTGCTGGAGGCTTGCCATGGCGCGCTACCGCGGTCGTCACCGTGCACCGAGCACCACCGGTCGGAACCTCGCGCGCACGGCCATCGCCGGCGCTGTCATCGGCGCTCCGCTGGCCGCCGCTCCCGTCGCCTCGGCCGACACCGGCGCCGGCACCGCCTGGGACAAGCTCGCCCAGTGCGAGAGCACGGGCAACTGGTCGATCAACACCGGTAACGGCTTCAGCGGCGGTCTGCAGTTCACCCCCAGCACATGGCGCGCTTTCGGCGGCACGGGTGCGGCGCACCACGCGAGCCGCGAGGAGCAGATCGTCGTGGCCGAGCGGGTCCTCGCCAAGCAGGGCTGGGGCGCCTGGCCCGCCTGCTCCCGCAAGCTCGGGCTCCGCGGCACGCCCGAGCCGATCGCCAAGAAGGCGAAGAAGGCCCCCGAGGCCACGCAATCCATCGCCGAGAAGGTCACGTCGACCACCGCCAAGAAGGCCGCGCCGACCGGGGGCGGCAGCACGGTCGCGGTGAAGCCGGGCGACACCCTCGCGAAGATCGCGGCGGCCAACGGCGCCGGCGGCTGGAAGCAGCTGCACGCCCTCAACCCGGATCTCGACAACCCGAACGTCCTCACGGTCGGCCAGATCATCAAGCTGGCCCGGTAGCCGACGGCCGGCCCGCTCCGGCTCAGGAGCGACGCCTGCGTTCGCGGAAGGCCGCCAGCTGCTCCGGGGTGTCGACGTCGTCCGGATCGGCGAGGTCGCCGCACTCCACCAGCACGACGTCCTGTCGACCGGCCAGGTAGCCGCGCGCCCCCGCGTCGCCCACCGCCGCCTTCCGCACGCCCGGCCAGTGCGCGCGCCCGAGCAGCACCGGGTGGCCCGGCCGGCCTCCGTACGCCGCGCGCGCCAGCACGTCGCGGCCGGCGACGGCCGCCAGTCGGACGACGGCGGCCGCCGGCACCCCGGGCAGGTCGACGAGGTGCACGACCACAGCGTCAGTGCCGAAGCCGGAGCCGGAGCCGTCCAGCGCCGCGAGCCCGGCGCGCAGCGACGCGCCCATTCCCTCGTGCCAGTCCGGTGCCTCGACCGCCGACACCCCGGCCGGCAGCAGCGCGCGGACGTCGTCGGCCCGGGCCCCGAGCACGACGACGACCGGCGTCGCGCCACCCTCGGCGAGCGTGCGCAACGCGCGGACGATCAGCGGCTCGCCGGCGAGCTCGACGAGCGCCTTCGGCCGGCCCATCCGGCGCCCTGCGCCGGCGGCCAGCAGCAGCCCCGCAGCGGCTACCGGTTCACCTCGGTGTGGGGGTGGATGTAAGGCACGTCCTGCAGCGGGAACTCCAGCTCCCCGAAGGGGGAGAGGTTGCCCTGGACGTCCGAGGTCAGTTCCGTGACCGGGTGCTCGCCGGGCGGCAGCTGCGGCCACGCCGGGTCGCGGCGGTCTTCAGGAATGGGCTTGGCCACGGTCTCCTCCGGATGTCGAACTGCGTGTGGCAGCAGTATCCCGTATGCCGACCTCGCGTGGGGGTTCCGGACCGGCGACTACCGTGGAGGCCGATGCTCACCCCGCTGGTCGACTGGCTGCGTGCCCAGGACGACGACACGCTGGCCGACCTCCTCCGGCTCCGGTCGGACCTCGCCGTGCCCCCGCCCGCCGACCTGACCGTGCTGGCCACCCGGGCCGGCATCCGTGCCTCGGTGCACCGGGCGTGCGACGACCTCGACACCGTCGCCCTGCACGTCGTCGAGGCCCTCGTCGTGGCGGATGCGGACTCCGAGCCGGTGCCGGTCGCGGAGATCGCCCGGCTGCTCGGTCCGGACCTGCCCCGCGCGGCCCTCGACGTGGCGCTGGCGACCCTGCGGGCCCGGGCGCTGATCTGGGACTGCGGCGGCGGCGTCGCGCTCGTGCCGGCCGTCCGCGACGTCGTGTCCCGCTTCCCCGGCGGGCTCGGCAGGCCCGCGGCCGGAGTGGCCGCCTCGTCGGACCTGCCGCACCTGCTCGCCGCCGTCGACCCCGACGAGCGGCGCGTGCTCGAGACGCTGGCGGTCGGACCACCGGTCGGGCGCAGCCGGGGCGGTGCGGACCCGGCGAGCCCCGTCTCCCGCCTGCTGACCCGCGGCTTGCTCGTGCGCGTCGACGCCGACACCGTCGAGCTGCCCCGCCAGGTCGGGCTCGCGCTGCGGGGCGACCGACCGCTGGGCGGCCTGACGCTCGACCCGTCGGACCTCGCGACGACCGACCGCGGCGTCGACACCGTCGACGGTACGGCTGCAGGAGCCGCGCTGCGCGCGTTGCGCCAGGCCGAGCAGCTCGTGGCCTTCTGGGGTACCTCCCCGCCGCCGGCACTGCGGTCCGGCGGCCTCGGTGTGCGGGAACTGCGGCGCGTGGCCCGCGAGGTCGACGCCGACGAGACCACCGCCGCGCTTCTCGCCGAGATCGTGGTGGCGGCCGACCTGGTCGGGGAGAGCGACGGTGTCGCGCCCGAGTGGGTTCCGACGACCGGGGCCGACGTCTGGGCCGCCGGGGGACCCGAGCAGAAGTGGGCCGTGCTGGCCCGCGCCTGGCTCGATCTGCCGCGCGTACCGGGGCTCATCGGCGCCCGCGACGACGCCGGACGACCGATCGCCGCCCTGTCCGACGGTCCACGCCGCCCGACGGCGCCCCGCGACCGCCGCCGGGTGCTCGCCGGGCTCGCCGAACTCCCGGCAGGAACGGCTGTGGGTGGGCCCGACGCGCTGGCCGGCCTGCTGGCCTGGCGGGCGCCCAGGCAAGGCGGGCGGCTGCGCGACGAGGTCGTGCGCTGGACGCTGACCGAGGCGACGGTGCTGGGTGTCGTCGCGCTGGACGCGCTGTCGACGCCCGGGCGCACGCTGCTCGCAGACCCGGCCCGTGCTGCCGCGGCGCTGCGGGTCGCCCTGCCCGATCCGGTCGACCACGTCCTCCTGCAGGCCGATCTGACGGCGGTCGCGCCCGGTCCGCTCGAGCCCGAGCTGGAGCGGGAACTGGACCTCGTGGGGGAGGTCGAGTCGGCGGGCGGGGCGACCGTCTACCGGTTCACCGAGACCACCGTCCGGCGGGCGCTGGACGCCGGGCGCACCGCTGCGGAGCTGCACGACCTGTTCGCGACCCGGTCGGCCACGCCCGTCCCGCAGGGTCTGACCTACCTCGTCGACGACGTCGCGCGCCGGCACGGGCGGCTCCGCGGCGGCGCGGCGGCCTCGTTCCTGCGCAGCGACGACGAGGTGCTGATCGCCGAGGTGCTCGCCGCACCGGCCGCAGGCTCGCTGGAGCTGCGCCGGATCGCGCCGACCGTCGCGGTCTCACCGCTCCCGCTCGCGGAACTGATGGACGGGCTGCGCGAGGCCGGGTTCACCCCTACGGCCGAGGACCAGGGTGGAGCGGTGCTCGACCTGACCGACCGGGGCCGGCGCATCTCGCCCCGCCGCCGCTCTGGGCCGCCACGCGCGGTGGAACCGGATCCCGAGCAGCTGCGCGGGCTTGTGTCGCGGATGCGCGCCGGCGACGCGCTCGCGGGCCTGCGCCGCAGCACGGAGGGCGGCCGCGCATGGAGCCGCGGGCCCGGCGGCGCGACCGTCGAGACCCTCCGCGCCGCCGCCCGCGAGCGGCGCAGCGTGTGGATCGGCTTCGTCGACGGCCACGGGGTGGCGGGGGAGCAGGTGCTGGAGCCGACGAGCGTCGGCGGCGGGGTCGTCGAGGGCCGCGACACCGTGGACGGCGGCCTGCGCCGCGTCCCGCTGCACCGGATCACCTCGATCGCGCTCGTCGAGGAGTGACGCGCCGCCCCGGGGGAGGGCGGCCGGGCTACAGGGCCCGGGCCGACATCCGGTGCCGCATCGCGTGCTCGACCAGCGCGATGAGGGTCTGCTTCACCGACTCGCGGTCGCGGGCGTCACAGCTGACCATCGGGATCGACGGGTCGATCGACATCGCCTCGCGGACGTCGTCGGGCCGGTGCATCAGCTTGCCGTCGAAGCAGTTGATGCCGACGACGTAGGGCAGGCCGCGGTCCTCGAAGAAGTCGATCGCGGCGAACGAGTCGGCGAGCCGGCGGGTGTCGACCAGGACGACCGCGCCGATGGCGCCGCGCACCAGGTCGTCCCACATGAACCAGAAACGGTGCTGGCCGGGTGTGCCGAAGAGATAGAGGATCAGGTCGGCGTCGAGCGTCACGCGGCCGAAGTCCATGGCCACCGTGGTGGTGACCTTGTTCGGGGTGGCCGACAGGTCGTCGTGCCCCACGCTGGCCTCGGTCATCACGGCCTCGGTGGTCAGCGGCATGATCTCCGAGACCGACCCGACGAACGTGGTCTTGCCGACCCCGAAGCCCCCGGCCACCACGATCTTGGCCGAGATCGTCGCCGCAGTGGCGACCCGCTGCGGTCCGGTGGTGGCCCCGCGAGCGCCCGCGGGACCGGGACGCCCCGGACCCGCAGACAGGTAACTAGAGCCGACGGAGTCCACTCAACACCCTTTCCATCAGTGCGAGGTCCGGCGCGCTGCCGGCACTGCTCGCGGTCTGGTGCACAGTCACCACACCGAGTCCGGCCATGTCTCCGAGCACGACCCGCGCCACCCCGAGAGGCAGCGACAGCAACGCGGCCACCTCGGCGACGGAACGGGTCTGTTCGCAGAGCTCCGCGACGGCCCGGTGCTCCACCTGCAGCGTCGCCGCCTGCGCCCGCCCCCGCGGGCTGGTGGACACCAACGTCTCGATCGCGAGGTCGAGCCCGGACTTCGTCCGGCCCCGCGTCCAGGTGTACGGCCGGACCGCCGCCGCGCTGCCCGCAGCATCGTAGGCGTCGGGCCCGGCGTCGGGCGGACCGGCCACCGGCGTCGCCGCCCCCGGACCGGGGTCGCCGTAGCGGTCGAACCCCGCCGCCGGGGCCGGGGCCGGGGCTGCAGGCGCAGCCGGGCGTACCGCATCGCGCGGATCGGCCTCGGCCGCACCGCCCCCTCGGCGGCGCCCGAACAACCTGCGGCGGACCGGGCGCCCGGAATCGAGACCGAAACCGTTCATCACGTCGGCGAACGTCGGCTCCGGCCGACGGTCACCGTCGGGACCGGTGGTCATCGAACCTCACCTGCCTTGATCCGGCGCGGGACGGCGGTCACGTGGTCAGGGACCGAAGGAGCCCTGCAGCTCCGACCGCAGCTCGGGGGTGAGCAGCTGCCCGACCCGGTCGACCAGCAGTGTCATCTCGTAGCCGATCAGGCCGATGTCGCAGCTCGGCGAGGCCAGGACGGCCAGGCACGAGCCGTCGCTGATCGACATGAGCAGGACGATGCCCCGGTCCATCTCGACGACCGTCTGCACCACGCCACCGGCGTCGAAGCAGCGCGCCGCACCCTGGGTGAGGCTCACCAGCCCGGACGCGACGGCGGCGAGCTGATCAGCGCGGTCGCGGGGCAAGCGGTCCGAGCTCGTCAGCAGAAGACCGTCCGCCGACACGACGATGGCGTGCGCCACCCCCGGTACACGCTCGGCGAAGTTCGAGACCAGCCAGCCGAACCGGCTCGGCTGGGTCTGCGGTGCCGTCACGCCCCCTCCTTGCTGCACCGGGCCGGGCTACTGCCCGCCGGTGCGGTGTGGACCGGGCCCGCGGGGCCGGTCATCGGCTTTCCTCGTCGTGCACGCCGCTCCCGGAGGTGGCGGCGTTCTCTCCGGACGACACCGGCTGGGGACCGGGGCGCCCTGGGTCGCGGCGGAGCCGGATCTCCCGGCCCTGCCGCACTCCTTGCTGGTAACTGGCGAGCCGACCGCGGACGCTTTCGGCGCTGCGCGTCGGCGACGCCGGCGCGGCCAGTACTGCAGATCCTGCACTGCCCGGAACGAGCCGGGCACGCGGGCGTCGTTTCGGCAGACCTGCCGCGGTCAACTCGTCCGGTCGCTCGGCCGCGGCGCCGCTCGCCGCGCGCCATCCCTCGTCCGCCGAGCTGGCGAAGGCTTGGCCGGGCGGCTCCGTCGACGGTGCAGGCATGGCGAACTCCGGGCCGTCGAGCAACCCCGGCCGTCCGGCCGGGACCGGCGCGTTCGCCGGCACCAGCTCGTCGCCGGGCCGTTCACCCAGCTCCCAGTCGACGGGCATCGGGCGGTCGGAGGCGAACCAGGCCGACGCGATCTCTGCGAAGATCGGCGTGGTCTCGGTGACGTCGACCGGCCCGCGGCGCATCTCGGAGAGCGGCCGCCGCGACCGCGGCAGCCCTTCCGGCTCGGAGATCGAGGGCACGCTCGCGGCGAACAGTCCGCCGCTGGACGCGTCCGCAGCGGCGGGCGCCGCGTCCAACCCGTCGTACTGCTCGTCCGCCCCGTCGTACCGCGGGTCGTACCGGGCGTCGCCGTCGTACTGGGCGTTGCCGTCGTACTGGGCGTTGCCGTCGTACTGGGCGTTGCCGAACTCCTCGTCGCTCCGGACGGGGCCGGCCGGTGCGGAGTCGGACTCCGCGACGACGGGCAACGGTGTGGTGTGCGGTCCGTTCTGCGACGTCGCGGCCGGCACGTCCGCAGGCGGCGTGGTGGGGAGGGTGCCGTTCGGCACACCGTTCTGCCGGGCTCCGTCGCGATGCGTCTCGAACGGCGTGCCGGGCACCGTCAGGTCCCGGTAGGTCCCGTTCGGACCGGCGGCGGGCACCGGTCGGGGAGTCGGCCGGGGCCGGACGCCACGGCCTGCAACCGCCCCGTCGTCGGCGCGCGGCGCGGCGGGCTCGTCCGCGGCGTCGGCCGCCTCGTCGCCCGTCCGGGCCGCGACCTCGCCGGCCTCGTCCTCGTCGCTCCGGCCGTCGGCAGGCTGGGTCTCGTCGTCGGCTGCCTGGTGCTCCGCCGACGACGCGGTGGAACTTCCGGCCGGGGCCTGCGCCGGTTCGCCGGCGTCCGGCTCCACCTCGGCCTGAGCAGCGGGTTCATCGCCGCGACTCGCGTCGGCGGAATCCTCGTCGGCGCGAGCTCCGACGGCGGCGTCCGCCGGGGTGCGCCGCGTGAACGCCTCCGCGCGAGCACGCTGCAGATCCGTGAGGTGCCCGGTCGACGACGGGGCCTCGGTCCGGTCGTCCGCGTCGGTACGCCCGTCGATCTCAGTTCCGGCGTCGCGACCGTCGGCGGCCGGGGTGATCGGGACCGCCTCGGTCGGAACGGCGTCGGTGTCGTGTGGGTCGAAGGCGCCGTCGGCCGTGTCGGCACGCGCCTCTGTCGCCTCCGTCGCCTCGGTCTCGTCGTCCGGACCCCGCCGTGTGGAGCCTGCCGGCAGTGCGTCCGGGCTCGCCGAGGAATCCGCGGTGACCGGCTGCTCGGTGGTCATCGGGTCGGCGGCGTCGGGGCCGTCCGTCGCCGCCTCCGGCTGCGCGGCGACATTGCGGTTCAGCGCCGAACCGGGAGTCCGGGTCGGAAGGCCGTTCAGGCCGGTGGGCCGCTCGACCGGCCGACCGTCGGCGGGCATCGCCAGCGTGGCGTGCGGCATGGGCCGGTTCGGCAGGCTCGCACGCTGCGGCGGGACGCCGTTCGGGGTGAACTGGGCTGCGCCGACGGGGGAGGAACGCCGCATCGGGCCGGGCTCGACGTCGCCGCTGACCATCACGAGGTGCGCCGGCAGCGTCACCGACGCCGTCAGCCCGCCGCCGGGGCCGCCCATGGGCGCGCCGCCGAGATGCACCGTGATGCCGTGCCGCGCCCCGAGGCGCCCCACCACGAACAGACCCATCCGCCGCGAGGCGGAGACGTCGACGGCTGACGGCGTGCCCAGCCGCCGGTTCGCGTCGGCGAGCTCGTGGTCCGCCATCCCCACGCCCGAGTCGGCGATCTCCACCACGATCGAGCCGTCCTGCGCGCGAAGGCTGGACATGACGACCTGGGAATCGGGCGGGGAGAAGTTCGTGGCGTTGTCGAGCAGCTCGGCCAGCAGGTGGATGACGTCGCTGGTGGCGCGCCCGACGACCGTGGCCTGGGGCGGTGCCTGGACGACGATCCGCTGGTACTGCTCGATCTCCGACACCGCGGCGCGCTGCACGTCGACCAGCGGCACGGGAGCCACGTTCCGCTTGGCGAGGTCCGTGCCGGCGAGCACGAGGAGGTTCTCGCTGTTGCGCCGCATACGGGTGGCGAGGTGGTCGAGCTGGAAGAGGTTGGACAGCTGGTCCGGGTCCTGCTCGTTGCTCTCCAGCTGCTCGATCAGCTGAAGCTGCCGCTCGACGAGCGCCTGGCTGCGCCGCGACAGGTTGACGAACATGCTGCTGACGTTGCTCTGCAGCGCCGCCTGGTCCGCGGCGAGCCGCAGGGCCTGCCCGTGCACGGTGTCGAACGCGCGCGCCACCTGCCCGACCTCGTCGCGGGTGTGCAGCGGAACGGGTTCGACGTTGACGTCGGGCGCGCCGCCCGACCGCATGGCCTCCACCGCCTGCGGCAGCCGGCGCTGCGCGACGTCGAGCGCCGAGGTCCGCAGCACCCGCAGCGAGCGGGTCAGTGCCCGCACCACCAGCACGACGATCGTCGCGGCGAGCAGCAGGCCGAGCATGAGGATCACGGAGTTGACGCCGGCGAGGTTGCTCGACCGGTCTTCGGCCGTCGCGCCGGCGGCGGCCAGCGCCGTCCGCACCTCGGTGCCCGCCTGGGTGACCACGCCGTTCGCCTGCTCGACCGCGTCGTCCCACACCTGGGGGGTGACCGGGATCGGTCCCGGCACCGGGGCGTTGAGGATCGCGGTCTTGACGGCGTCGCGCTGCGCGTTCGCCGGAGCGGTGACGAAGTTCAGGGGAGTCTGGGACGGCGGCAGTGACACCTGGTACTCGGTCAGCGCGGAGACGAAGGCGTTGTCCGTGACGCCCACCGCGGCCCGGTCCTCGGGAGTCACCGCGCCGGTCCGCAGCGCGGCGCCGAGGACGGTGTGCTGCAGGGCGAGCGCCTCGGATGCCGCGGTGGCCGCCGTCAACGCGTCGCTGAGCCCGGCGACCCCGGGGGTGCGGACCTGTCGCAGCAGCGCACGGTCCAGGACGTCGGCGCGGGCGATGACGGCGGTGTAGCGCTGGACGACCTGCGCGGCGAGCAGCGGGGCCGACCCCGTGACGTCCGCGCGCAGCACCGAGAGCTGGGCGAAGCCGCCGTCGGCCTGCTCGACGGCCGAGCGGGTGGCCGCGTCGAGGCCGTTCGCGGCGGCGATCCCGGAGCGGGCGTCGTCGATCGCCCGGTCCGCGCCGCCGATGGCGTCCGTGAGCGAGCCGCGGTTCCCCAGACGCCGCTCGGCGACGAAGACGACGGCACGGTCGCGTTCGGTGCGCAGGGCGGTGGCCGCGTCGGCCACCTCGCCGCGCACCTCGAGGAGACGGTTCGCCGATCCCAGCTCCGACGCCGACTGGGCCTGGTCCGCGACGCGCAGGACCCCGAGCACGATCGCGAGCAGCGCGGGCACCAGCCCGACGGCCACCAGCTTCCAGACCAGCGGCCAGTTGCGCGGGCTCAGTCGGTCCGACCAGGAGTCTCTGGTTTCGGTGCTGGTCACGCCCACGTCCCCCGACTCTTGTTCGACACGGCGGTTGCCGATGACGTCCGGCCGCACTGTGACACGCGGGGCCGACGGTTTGCGATCGTCGCGAGCCGAGGTGTGCTCTGTCCGCGGTGGATGACGGGCACGGAGAAGGAAGGTGCGTGCAGGGGGAGCGTCGGACTCATCGAGGGACCGTCGGACCTTCTCATCGGGACGGGTCGGTCGGCCGGCCGACCCGGCGCGGGACCAGTCCGGGTCTCGACACGCCCGCTCGGGGAGGGCGATGGCCGGGGGAGCCCGGTATGATCGACGCGGCATGCGTGCGTTCTCGGTGCTGGAGTGTAGCCCTTTCGACGGAGCGCTCCCCGCGGCGTGCACACCCCGGCCGGTGAAGAGGCCGTAGGAAGGAATGCGTCGTGCCCGACGGGCCCCTGATCGTCCAGTCCGACAAGACCCTGCTGCTCGAGGTCGACCATCCGGCCGCTGCGGAGGCCCGCTCGGCGATCGCTCCGTTCGCCGAGCTCGAGCGTGCTCCCGAGCACGTCCACACCTATCGCGTCACCCCGCTCGCGCTCTGGAACGCCCGCGCCGCCGGGCACGACGCGGAGCAGGTCGTCGACGCGCTCGTCCGCTTCTCGCGCTACGCCGTCCCGCAGCCGCTCCTGGTCGACGTCGTCGACACGATGGGCCGCTACGGCCGCCTGCAGCTGGCCCAGTCGCCGGTGCACGGCCTCGTGCTCGTCGCGCTGGACCGGGCGGTGCTCACGGAGGTGCTGCGGCACAAGCGCATCGCCCCGATGCTCGGGGCGCGGATCGACGACGACACCGTGATCGTGCACCCGTCCGAGCGCGGCCACCTCAAGCAGGCCCTGCTCAAGATCGGCTGGCCCGCCGACGACCTCGCGGGCTACGTCGACGGCGAGGCGCACGACATCGACCTGCGCGAGGACGGCTGGACGCTGCGCGACTACCAGCGCCAGGCCGTCGACGGTTTCTTCGACGGCGGCTCGGGCGTCGTCGTGCTGCCCTGTGGGGCGGGCAAGACGCTCGTCGGCGCGGCCGCCATGGCGAAGGCGAAGGCGACCACGCTGATCCTCGTGACGAACACCGTCGCGGGACGGCAGTGGAAACGCGAACTGATCGCGCGGACGACCCTGACCGAAGACGAGATCGGCGAGTACTCCGGAGAACGCAAGGAGATCCGGCCGGTCACGATCGCGACCTATCAGGTGATGACGCGCAAGTCGAAGGGCGAGTACCGGCATCTCGACCTGTTCGACTCCCGTGACTGGGGCCTGATCGTGTACGACGAGGTGCACCTGCTCCCGGCTCCGGTCTTCCGGATGACCGCGGACCTGCAGTCGCGCAGGCGGCTGGGCCTCACCGCGACCCTGGTGCGGGAGGACGGCCGCGAGGGCGACGTCTTCTCGTTGATCGGGCCCAAGCGCTACGACGCGCCGTGGCGCGACATCGAGCAGCAGGGCTGGATCGCGCCTGCGGAGTGCGTCGAGGTCCGGGTGACGCTGACCGAGGCGGAGCGGATGGGCTACGCGGTCGCGGACGCCGAGGAGCGCTACCGCGTGGCCTCGACGGCCCGGACCAAGATGAACGTGGTCAAGGCGGTGCTGGACCGGCACCCGGGCGAGCCCGCGCTGGTCATCGGCGCCTATCTCGAACAGCTCGAGGAGCTGGGCGAGGCGCTCGACTGCCCCGTGATCCAGGGGTCGACGCGCAACCGCGAGCGGGAGCGGCTGTTCGACGCGTTCCGGCGCGGCGAGGTGCCGCGCCTGGTGGTCAGCAAGGTCGCGAACTTCTCCATCGACCTGCCCGAGGCGAGCATCGCCGTGCAGGTGTCGGGGACGTTCGGGTCACGGCAGGAAGAGGCGCAGCGACTGGGTCGACTGCTGCGGCCCAAGGGCGACGGCCGGCAGGCGTGGTTCTACTCCGTCGTCTCCCGCGACACCGTCGACACCGAATACGCTGCGCACCGGCAACGCTTTCTCGCCGAGCAGGGATACGCTTATCGGATCGTGGATGCCGACGATCTGCTCGGCCCGGCCGTACCCGATGTGGGGTAAATAGCGCAATACCGGGTACTCAGGAGTGCTACGAAGTCGACTATCGCCGAAGATGGGTTGAGGTCCGACGGAGGGTGCCGACGTGTGGGGTTGGATCGCCTGGATCGTCGTCGCGTTGGCAGTGTGGGTGGCTGTCGCGGCGTTCGTCGGCGTGCTCCTCGGGCGTGCGGTCCGTCGGCGCGACCGGCAGGTGCCCGAGGACGAGCCTGTCCGGGTGTTTCCCCCGTCGCGTCCGTCCGTGGAGAACCCCGTGCACGAGCAGCGCCCCTGATCCTGACAGCGCCCGAAGCGTTCATGCGCGGGCGTGACCGCACCAATTGGCCAGCTGCTCGGTGGGCCCGGCCCCCGGTCGCGGGGCTACTGGTGCGGCGAACGGGATGGGCCCTCCGCGGGGCTCGGCCGGCATCACCCGCTTCGTCTCCGTCAGTGCCGCCTCGGCGGTGACCGGATCGGCTTCCGGGGACTGCCCGGTGGCGACGGCGAGGTCCCAGCCGTGGACGAGTGCCTCGCGGATGTACCCCCACATCGCAGCCCGGCCGGGAACACGACCCCAGGGGACCGTGACGAGCTCGTCGAGAACGGCGTCGTCGGCCCAGACCGCGGCCATCTTGTCCTCGGCGGCGGCCAGCGCATCGGTCCAGCCGTCGTCCGCGACGCCCTCGACGACCCGCGGCGTCGTGTGCGGGTCGCCGCCCTCGCCGATCACCCGGACGCGGTCGACGGTGGCGACGAGGTGGCCGAGCATGCCGCGGACGTCCCACTCCGCACACGGGGTCGGGTCGGCGAGCCGGTCGGCGGGAACGCCGTCGGCGAGGGTTCGCGCCCAGGCCAACGCGGTGCGGTAGTGGGGGCGGGGGTCGGTGTTCGTGGTCATGGTCATGGTCATGGTCATGGTCATGGTCATGGTCGCGACTCTGCCGTGCATACCTGACATCCTCTGTCAGGTATCCCTGTCATTCTCAAGAGGTGCGCGCCGACCGCCTCTTGTCCCTCGTCCTGCTGCTCCGGCACCGCGGCCGGATGACGGCGACGCAACTGGCCCGCGAGCTGGAGGTCTCGTCGCGAACCGTGATGCGCGACGTCGAGGCGCTGTCCGCAGCGGGTGTCCCCGTCTACGCGGAGCGCGGTCGTGACGGCGGGTTCGCCCTGCTGCCCGGCTTCACCACCGATCTCACCGGCCTGACCCACGACGAGGCACTCGCGCTGCTCACCGCGCAGTCCCGGGCCACCCCCGAGGCGCTGGGCCTCGGGCCCGCGTTCGCAGCAGCCGTACGCAAGGTCATCGCGGCGATGCCCGACTCGGCCCGTCGCACGGCCGTCGACGCCGCCGACCGGGTGCTGGCCGGGCAGGCCGGGTGGCTGAGCGAGCCGGAGGCGGACGCTCATCTGGCGGCGGTCCGTCGTGCTGTCTTCGCGGGACGGCGCCTGCGGTTGCGGTACGCCGCGCGGGACGAGCCGGCCCGCTGGCGCACGGTGGACCCGGTCGGTCTCGTCGAGGCCGGCGGCCGCTGGTACCTCCTGGCCACCCGCGGCGGCGCGGAGCGCACCTACCGGCTCTCCCGGGTGGAGGCGGTGGAGGAGGTGGACGAACCGGCGCACCGCGGGCCGGACGTGGATCTGGAGGAGGTCTGGCTCCGCCGTCGTGCCGCGTTCACGGCCGTGCTGCCCCGGGTTGCGGCGACCGTCCGGGTGCGGACCACGCGTCGTCCTGAGCTCGCCGCCGCGTGTGTCGAGATCACCGGCGAGCGGCCCGACGGCCCGGACCACCTGCGCGTCGAGGTCGCGTTCGGCGACCTCCACCACGCCGAGCGCGTGGTGTGGATGCTCGGCGACGCCGCCGAGGCGCTGGCCCCGGCGGCGCTGCGGGCCCGGGTCGCGGCCCGGGCTGCGGCGGTGGCGGCGTTCTACGCGTGACCGGGCCCTGAGGTGGACCGGGGGCGGTTCCGGGGTCGGGATCGGGGAACGTCCCGATGCCGCGGCCGGTGCACGGCGGCAGGCTCGACGACATGGACCAGTACACCGACATCCCCGCCGGCACCACCCCCGCCGGCCCCACCCCCGCCACGAGCGGCGCGGCCGCCCCCATCGACGCCCCGCGCGCCGCCCTGCCTCCCGCTGCGGCCCCGCGCTTCACGCTCCGACGCAGCCGGACCGACCGCATGCTCGGCGGCGTCTGCGGCGGCCTGGCCGAGAGCCTCGGCGCCGACGCCGCGCTCCTGCGGGTGCTGCTCGTCGCCCTCACGCTGATCACCGGCGGTGCCGCGGCGATCGTCTACGCCGCCGCCTGGGCGCTCGCTCCGCAGGACGAGCACCCGGCGTACTGATCGGAAGCGCGCTCTTCCTGCGACGGCGTTCGAACGGAGCGTGGGTCGGGTCGGCGGCCGACTGGTGACCCGTTCAGTGGTCGACGGACAGCCCGATCACCGGCGGATTGTGAAAGTAGGGTTCTCCCCCCTCCTCAGCGGGGGAGGGCCCCAGCCGGGGGTAGGGCCTGCTCGATGTCAGACCCGCAACTTCTTCGCGCATGCTCGTGCACGTTCGGTAGCAGTTGCGAGGTACCCGGGCCGTCGAGCTGAGGAATCGCCGTGACACGTGTTGCGCTGACACCCGAATCACCGATGGCGATCGTGCGTCCGCGCGCGCTGCGCCTTTTCCGCCCTGCCGTCTGATGAGGCGCGATCGAGACGGGCGCAGATTCCTGCGCCCGTCGTTTCATCTCTACCTGCTCGTCTCCACCCTCGTGATCTTCTTCGCGCAGATCCCACTGGGGGTGTTCGCCGCGCAGTCGCCGTTGGACACCACGGCCCACGTGCTGCTGCCGGCAGCGGCGACCTCGCTGCTCCACGACCTGATCTACCGCCGGATGGTGCACGGCCCCGTCGAGTACTTCTGCACGATGGTGTTCTTCGGCATGGGCGCCGAGGCGGTGTGGGAGGTGGCCGAGTGCGCGGGGGACGCCGCGTTCGGACTGAGCTGGCAGGTCGACAACGCCGACACCATGAACGACATCATGTGCGGTATCGCCGGGGCGATTCTCGGTGCGGCGATCCGGCTGTACCTCTGGAAGCGGGTCCGCCCCGGCCACCTGCGCAGCTCGTTGCACCGGCGCCGCCGTCCTGCGCGTCCGACCGCAGCGCGTGCCGGACGGGTGCGACCGTTGTCGCCCGTGCGGGCGTTATCGGTGCAGCGGGCGGTCCGACCGGACCCGGGCCGCCGTTCGAGGGTCGGGCGGAAGATCGGACTGGTCGGCGCCGCCGTCGTCGTCGCGCTCGCGACCCCGGGCTACGCCGGCTACCTGGTGTGGGCCGCGTCGGCGGCGACGTCGGCCGCCACTGCGGCGCCGGCGCCGCCGGCACCGTCGATCGTGGCGGCCGGGCTGCTCCCGGCTGCCGCGGCCGACCCGGAACCCGGCCCGGTGGAGTCGATCGCGACGAGCGTGCCGGTCCCGTTCCTCGGCGCCGTCATCCCGGTGGGCCCGACCCCAGGCTTCGTCGTGGTCGCTCCCCAGGGTCGCCAGGCCTACGTCGCCAACCGCGCCGCCGGCGTGGTCACGGTCGTCGACACCGCGGTCGACCGGGTGACCGCGACCATTCCCGTGCGGCTCGGCCCGCCGCAGTACCTCGCGTTCTCACCGGACGGGCGCACGGTCTACGTCAGCATCTGGAACGAGGCACGGACGGTCGCCGCGATCGGCGTGCTGGACACCATGACGAACTCGATCGTGACGGCCATCCCGATGCGCAGCCGGCCGTTCCTGGCCGCTGTCTCTCCGGACGGCCGGCGGCTCTACGTGCCCAACCACGACTCCGGCACGATCGCGGTCGTCGACACCGCGACCCGTGCGGTGACCGCCGAGATCAGGGTGGCGCCCGACCCGCACTGGGTGGAGTTCTCCCCGGACGGCCGGCAGGCGTACACGGCCGACCACGAGTCGAACCTGGTGTCGGTCATCGACACCGCGACCGACACCGTGGTGGCGGAGGTGCCGGTCCAGCGCAGCCCGCACAGCGTGGCGGTGCACCCGACCCGGCCCCTGGTCGCAGGGGTCAACTACGACTCCGACTCCCTGTCGATGATCGATACCGACTCCGAGCGGGTGGTGGCCGCGGTGCCGGTGGGCGCCGGGCCGCAGGACGTCACCTGGGCACCCGACGGGAGGTTCGCCTATGTGGCGAACGTCGACGCGGACACGGTCTCGGTCATCGACGCCGCGACGATGACCGTCACCGCGACCGTCCCGACCGGCGACGCGCCCACCTCGGTCGCGGTGCTCCCGGACGGCCGTCGCGCCTACGTGACCAACCTGCACGACGGCACGCTCACGGTGCTGAACCTCGCCGTGTGAAACGCCGCAGGGGCGGCACCCGAGACCGGGTGCCGCCCCTGCGGAAAGGACGTGCTGCGGAATGGACTCAGAAGTCCATGCCGCCCATGCCGCCGGACGGGTCGCCGGCCGGAGCAGCGTGCTTCTCCGGCTTGTCGGCGATGACCGCCTCGGTGGTGAGGAACAGCGCCGCGATGGACGCGGCGTTCTGCAGCGCCGAGCGGGTGACCTTGGCCGGGTCGATGATGCCGGCCTTGATCAGGTCCTTGTACTCGCCCGTGGCGGCGTCCAGACCCTCGCCCGCGGCGAGGTTGCGGACCTTCTCCGCCACGACGCCACCCTCGAGGCCGGCGTTGACCGCGATCTGCTTGAGCGGGGCCTCCAGCGCGACCTTGACGATGTTCGCGCCGGTGGCCTCGTCGCCGTCCAGACCGAGACCCTCGAACAGGCCGGCACCGGCCTGCAGCAGGGCGACGCCGCCACCGGCGACGATGCCCTCCTCGACGGCCGCCTTCGCGTTGCGAACGGCGTCCTCGATGCGGTGCTTGCGCTCCTTGAGCTCGACCTCGGTCGCCGCACCGGCCTTGATGACCGCAACACCGCCGGCCAGCTTGGCCAGGCGCTCCTGCAGCTTCTCGCGGTCGTAGTCGGAGTCCGTCCGGTCGATCTCGGCGCGGATCTGGGAGACCCGGCCGGCGATCTGGTCGGCGTCGCCCGCACCGTCGACGATAGTGGTCTCGTCCTTGGTGACGACGACCTTGCGGGCGCGGCCCAGCAGGGCCAGGTCCGCGTTCTCCAGCTTGAGGCCGACCTTCTCGGAGATGACCTCGCCGCCGGTGAGGATGGCCATGTCGGCCAGCATCGCCTCGCGACGGTCACCGAAGCCCGGAGCCTTGACCGCGACGGACTTGAAGGTGCCGCGGATCTTGTTGACGACCAGGGTGGCCAGGGCCTCGCCCTCGACGTCCTCGGCGATCACGGCGAGCGGCTTGCCGCCCTGCATGACCTTCTCCAGCAGCGGGAGCAGGTCCTTGACGGTGGCGATCTTGGAGGAGACCAGGAGGATGTAGGGGTCCTCGAGCTCGGCCTCCATGCGCTCGGCGTCGGTCACGAAGTAGGGCGAGATGTAGCCCTTGTCGAAGCGCATGCCCTCGGTGAGCTCCAGCTCCAGCCCGAAGGTGTTGCTCTCCTCGACCGTGATGACGCCTTCCTTGCCGACCTTGTCCATCGCCTCGGCGATCAGCTCGCCGATGGCCGGGTCGGCCGCGGAGATCGAGGCGGTGGCAGCGATCTGCTCCTTGGTCTCGACCTCCTTGGCGGTCTTGAGCAGCTGCTGCGAGACGGCCTCGACGGCCTTCTCGATGCCGCGCTTGAGGGCCATCGGGTTCGCACCCGCGGCCACGTTGCGCAGACCCTCGCGGACGAGCGCCTGAGCGAGCACGGTGGCGGTGGTGGTGCCGTCGCCCGCGACGTCGTCGGTCTTCTTGGCAACTTCCTTGACGAGCTCGGCCCCGATCTTCTCGTAGGGGTCCTCGAGCTCGATCTCCTTGGCGATCGACACACCATCGTTGGTGATGGTGGGCGCGCCCCACTTCTTCTCCAGGACGACGTTGCGGCCACGCGGGCCGAGCGTCACCTTGACGGCGTCGGCGAGGGTGTTCATGCCGCGCTCGAGCCCGCGGCGCGCCTCCTCGTCGAAAGCGATCATCTTCGCCATGGGGGTGTTGTCCTCCGATTGGGATGACACAAAAGTCGTGTTGTCGGGCGGCGCCCGCGACGGACGGCCGGCAACCCTGCGCCGGCCTCACCGGCCCGACATCTGGCACTCGACGGTACCGAGTGCCAGTGCCCTGTTTAGCACTCGAGGGGGTCGAGTGCAACGAGGGGGTGCCCGAAACGGCGACGGGGCCGGCTCGAGGAGCCGGCCCCGTGCGGGAGCTTTCTAGATTCGCCGCACGGCGTCGGCCTGGCTGCGGCCGTCGCGCCCTGCGGTGGTCTCGAACTCCACGCGGTCGCCCTCCTCCAGGCTCCGGAACCCGTCCATCTGGATTGCGCTGTAGTGGACGAAGACGTCGGCCCCGCCGTCGGTGGCGATGAAGCCGAAACCCTTCTCCGCGTTGAACCACTTGACCGTGCCCTGAGCCACGGCACCTCCATGCATGTGTTGCGGTCGGACGGGTCCGACGCTACCCGAGGAGGTCCGGCAGGATGGCCCGGTGCCGACCCCGCCGTTCGCGCCTGCCGCGCGTGCCGTCCGGTCCGTCGAGGACCACCGCACGGCCGTGGCGGAGCTGCTGAGCCCGCTGCCCGTCGAGTGGGTCCCGGTGGATCGCGCACGCGGCCGCGTGCTGGGCGAGGCGCTCCTGGCGGGGGTCGCGCTGCCGCCGTTCGACAACTCCGCGATGGACGGCTACGCCGTGCGCGCCGCGGACGTCGCGGGAGCGACGGACGACGCCCCGGTGATCCTTCCCGTGGCCGCCGACATCCCGGCCGGACGCACGGACGTCCCCGCGCTGGAGCCCGGGACCGCCCACCGGATCATGACCGGCGCCCCGCTGCCTGCGGGGGCCGATGCGATCGTGCAGGTCGAGTACACCGACGGCGGCGACGACCGGGTGCGCGTGTTCCGCGCGTCCGCGGCGGGCACCTCGATCCGTCGGACGGCCGAGGACGTCGTGGCCGGAGCGGTCGTCCTGTCCGCGGGCACGGTGCTGAGGGCGCCGCAGATCGGCGTGGCCGCGGCCGTCGGCGCGGCGACGGTGCCCGTGCGCCGCCGTCCGACCGTGCTGGTGCTCTCCACCGGCTCCGAACTGGTCGCCCCGGGGACCCCGCTGCGGCCGGGACAGATCTACGAGTCGAACGGCCCCATGCTCGCCGCCGCGGTGGAGGACACCGGGGGCGTCGCCGAGCTGCTGCGCTTCGTGCCCGACGACGTCGCGCACCTGCACCGGGTGCTCGACGAGCGTCTGACGGCCGGAACCGTCGATCTCCTGCTGACCTCGGGTGGGATCAGCGCAGGCGCCTACGAGGTGGTCAAGGAGAGCCTCGCCGACCGGGGCGTCGAGTTCGTCAAGGTCGCGATGCAGCCGGGCGGGCCCCAGGGGCTGGGGCGGGTTGACGGCGTCGGCGTCGTCGCGCTGCCCGGCAACCCGGTGAGCTCGCAGGTGTCGTTCGAGGTCTTCGTCCGCCCGCTGCTGCGCGTCGCCATGGGGCATCCCCACCCGGAGCGTCCCCGCGTGACCGCCGCGTTGGCGACGGCGCTGACCTCGACACCCGGCCGTAGGCAGTTCCGCCGCGGGGTTCTGGACGCCGTCGCGGGCACCGTCCGAGAGGTCGGCGGGCCGCCGTCGCACCTGCTCGCGGCACTGGCCCGGGCCGACTGCTTCTTCGTGGTGCCCGAGGAGGTCACGACGCTCGCGGCCGGTGCGCCGGTCGAGGTGTGGCTGCTCGACGACTGATGTGACACAGCTCACACTCAAGTTCTGCAACGATCTGAGTGTGGCGAGCGTCTAACACTGTGCGTTCGGCCGATCGGGCACATCGCAGGGATCCTCTGCCGGTGACCTGGACGATTCGTCGCAGGCTCGGGGATACTTGTCGAGCAGGCCGGGTAACCGGCCCGCACGCGAAGGACCTACCGCCCGTCGCTGGGGAGCGGACGAGCGGTTCCTGGCCGGGGTCGCTGTCTCGGGGGATGGCGGCCCCGGCCCTTCGCGTTTCCGGGCCCTTCGCGTTTCCGGGCCCTGACCCCGGGGCGGGTCCCGCAGCCGCCGGAGGCCACTGGCGTACCGTAGGCCGCCGCACGCGCGGCTCGGCCGGGCCGCCCCAGCTCTGAGCGTGTCGGTAACCACGAGGAGCCACCGATGCCCCCGCCCGTCGCCGTCAGCCGCGACGTCCCCGCGCCCGACCTGCCCGCCTCCGGACACCCGGCGACCGCGCCCGACAGCCACGTCCCGTCGACGTCGCTCGCGCACGTCGCGGCGCTGGTCCGGGAGACGGTACCGCCGATGCACCCCGGCGGCCGGCCGATCGTCGCCGCGGTCGCCGCGGCCGCGGGCCTCGCCCGGCTCGTCACCGGCCGCGGCGCACTGGTTGGTGGGCTGGTCACCGCCGCGACCGCCGCCTTCTTCCGCAACCCGCACCGCGTCCCGCCGTCACGGACGGGTGTCGTGCTGTCGGCGGCGGACGGCACGGTCGCGCTCGTCTCCGAGGTGGTGCCCCCGCCCGAGCTGGACCTGCCACGCGTGCCGGCGCCGCGCGTCAGCGTCTTCCTGTCGGTGCTCGACGTGCACGTCCAACGCATCCCGGCCGACGGCCGGGTCGTCGACGTGCAGTACCGGCAGGGCCGGTTCCTGTCGGCGGACCTCGACAAGGCGAGCGAGGACAACGAGCGCAACGCCCTGCTGCTGGAGACCGTCGACGGCGCCCGCGTCGGCGTGGTGCAGATCGCCGGGCTGCTGGCCCGTCGGATCCGCTGCGACGTCGCGCCCGGCGACGAGGTGGCCGCGGGGGAGACCTACGGCCTGATCCGATTCGGCTCCCGGGTCGACACCTACCTGCCGGCCGGGTCGACGGTCACCGTCGAGGTCGGGCAGCGCACGATCGGCGGTGAGACGGTGCTTGCCGAACTTCCGGGCATCCCCGAACTTCCGGGCATCCCCGAACTTCCGGGCAGCGCCGCGCCCCAGGGCCCGTCGGCCTCCGGCCCGGGCTGACACCGTGCCCTCCTCCCGCGCCGGGGTCCGTCTGCTGCCCAACGCCGTCACCGTCCTCGCCCTGTGCTCGGGGCTCTCGGCGGTCAACTTCGCCCTGGCGGGCCGGTACGACCTGTGCGTCGCGGCGATCGCGGCCGCGGCGGTGTTCGACGCCCTCGACGGCGGGCTCGCCCGGCTGCTCGACGCCAGCAGCAAGATCGGCGCCGAGCTCGACTCGCTGTCCGACCTGGTGGCGTTCGGGGTCTCCCCGGCGCTGCTGTTCTACATCTGGCGGCTCGACGGCAACCGGCTCGGCTGGGTCGTCGCGCTGGTGTTCGCGGTGTGCATGGCGCTGCGGCTGGCTCGGTTCAACACGCTGATGGACGCCGAGCAGCGCTGGCCGTTCGCCAAGGAGTTCTTCGTCGGCGTGCCCGCCCCGGCCGCCGCGCTGGTCGGCGGTCTGCCGCTGCTGCTGTGGTTGCAGTTCGGCGACGGCTGGTGGTCGGCGCCGATGACGGTCGGGTTGTGGGCGCTGTTCGCGGCGATGCTGATGGTCAGCAGGTTGCCGAGCATCTCGCTGAAGACCGCGCGGGTCCCCCCGCGCTACGTCGCTCCCGCGCTCGTGCTGGTCGGGCTGGGGTTCGCGTTGCTCGTCGCGGAGCCCTTCCTGGCGATGAGCGCGGTGGCGGTCGGCTACCTGCTGCTCCTGCCGTACACGATCTACCGCTTCGAGTGGCTTAAGCGGCACCCCGAGGCGTGGGACAAGCCGACCCGGGAGCGGCGGGCCGTGGCACGTGCGGCGCGCTCGGCGCGGCGGCTGGGCCTGCGGTCGCCGCTGCGGCGGCGGGTCGCGGGCGGCGCGCGCAACGTGGCGCGCGCGGTCTTCCGGCCGGACGACCCGCCCCGCCCGGCCCCTCGGCCGCCCGTCAACGGCACGGCACAGGGTGGCCACGGGCGCGGCCGGATGGGGTTGCGCCGACGCTGACCCGTGCGCCGACGGATAGCGTGACCGGGTGCTCGACCCCACCGTTCCCCTCGTCGTCAGGGTCACCCCGTCCGCCGCCGACGCGCGCCGCGGCGTGGTCCGGCTGCACCCCGAGGTGCTCGACGCGCTCGGCCTGCAGTCGTGGGACGCGGTGACGCTGACCGGCGCCCGCGTCACGACCGCGCTCGCCGCGCCCGCCGCACCCGGTGTCGCACCGGGTCAGGCGACGGTCGACGACGTCCTGCTCTCCAACGCCGGCCTCACCGACGGGGCGACCGTCGTCGTGGCACCGGCCCGCGTCGCGGCCGCCCGGCGCGTCCTGCTCACGGGGTCCCGCCTGGCCCGGGCGGCCTTGACGCCGGAGACGGCGCGCCTCGCGCTGCTCGGCAAGGTCGTCACGGGCGGCGACGCGGTCTCCCTCCTGCCACAGGACGTCGAGCCCGTCGCGGGACTGGATGTCGCGGCCGCACGCCGGCGGCTGGCCGGTGCGGTGGGCGGGGCGTGGACCACGGAGCTGCTGACCGTGGCCGGCACGGATCCGGGCGGTGCGGTCGCGGTGGTGCCGTCGACGGTGGTCGGGTGGCAGGGCGACGGGGCGTGGGGATCGGCGGCCGACGGGTCCGGTTCCGGGCAGCCGAGCCCGGTGGGTGCGCTGAGTGGCCCTGCAGCGGCCGGTGGATCTCTGCAGCATGGTGGCTTTGCTGCGGTGGGAGTGCAGCAAAGCCACCATGCTGCAATCCCGACGCCCCCCGGCACCGTGGCGGCCGACGCCACCGCGCCCGGCGAGCGCGCGCTCGACCTCGACGAGCTCGTCGGCCAGACCGAGGTCGCCCGGCGCCTCGTCGAATGGCTCGAGCTGACCTTCCGCCGCCCCGAGCTGCTCACCAGCCTCGGCGGCTCAGCCCGGCTCGGGGTGCTCGTCGTCGGCCCCGAGGGCGTGGGCAAGGCGACCCTCGTGCGCAGCGCCGCGGCCGCCGTCGGCGCCCGTTGCGTCGAGCTCGCGGCTCCCGGGGCCGCCGCCCTCGAACCGGCCGCCGCCTCCGCGCGCGTGCACGACGTGCTCGCGGAAGCCCGCACCGCCGCGCGTCCGGACGCGCCCGTCGTCCTGCTGATCACCGACGTCGACGCCCTGCTGCCCGCCGCCGACCCGCCCCCACTGGCCACCCTCGTCCTCGACGTCCTGCGGGCCACCGTCGCGACCCCGCACCTCGCGCTGGTGGCCACCACCTCGGCGCCCGAGTCGGTCGACCCCCGCCTGCGGGCTCCCGACCTTGCCGACCGCGAGCTCGGCCTGCCGCTGCCGGACCTGCGGGCGCGTACCGAGCTGCTGCGCAGGCTGCTGGTCGACGTCCCGACCGCCGACGACATCGACCTCCGGGCGGTCGCCGAGCGCACGCCCGGGTTCGTCGCCGCGGACCTCGTCGCGGTCCGCCGGGAGGCTGCCGTCGCCGCGGCGTTGCGCCACGGGGCCCGCCCGGCGGCCTCCGCGGGCACCGACACCGTCGAGGTGCCGCCCCGGGTCGGCCAGCAGGACCTGCTCGACGCCGTAGGCGCGGTGCGGCCGATCTCCATGTCGTCGTCGGCCACCCTGCAGACAGGCGGGATCACCCTCGACCAGGTCGGCGACATGGTCGAGGTCAAGCAGGCGCTCACGGAGGCGGTGCTCTGGCCGCTGCGCTATCCCGACTCGTTCGCGCGGCTCGGCGTCGACCCGCCGCGCGGGGTGCTCGTCTACGGTCCGCCCGGCTGCGGCAAGACGTTCCTGCTGCGCG
Organism: Pseudonocardia charpentierae; assembly: GCF_031845345.1. NCBI lineage: Bacteria > Bacillati > Actinomycetota > Actinomycetes > Pseudonocardiales > Pseudonocardiaceae > Pseudonocardia > Pseudonocardia charpentierae. The sequence goes on from NZ_JAVREJ010000009.1 coordinate 164,667, forward strand.
CGCTGGCCGGTACCGGGCAGCTCAACGTGCTCGCGGTGAAGGGAGCGGAGCTGCTCGACAAGTACGTGGGCGAGTCGGAGCGGGCTGTCCGTGAACTCTTCCGGCGCGCCGGCGACGCCTCGCCGGCGCTCGTCTTCCTCGACGAGGTCGACGCCCTCGCACCGCGCCGCGGGCAGTCGTCGGACTCGGGTGTCGCGGACCGGGTGGTCGCCGCGCTGCTCACCGAGCTGGACGGGGCGCAGCCGCTGCGCGACGTCGTCGTGGTCGGCGCGACGAACCGGCCCGAGCTCATCGACCCTGCGCTGCTGCGCCCCGGCCGGCTCGAGCGGCTGATCTACGTGCCCCCGCCGGACGGCGCCGCGCGCGCCGACATCCTGCGCGCCGCCGCGGCCCACACCCCGCTGGCGCCCGACGTCGATCTCGACGCGCTCGGTGCCGAGCTCGAGGGCTACTCCGCGGCCGACTGCGCGGCGGTGCTGCGGGAGGCCGCGCTGACCGCGATGCGCGAGTCGTTGGAGGCGACGGAGGTGACCGCCGCGCACCTCGCCGCGGCCCGCGCGGCGGTGGCGCCCTCGCTGGACCCGGCGCAGCTTCTGGCGCTGGAGGCCTACGCCGCCCGCAGGCCGTGACGAGTCACGACTTGCCGGGCGACTGGTACTCCTTCGTCACGATGACGATGACACCCGGGGTGGCCGACTGGATGCCGGAGAACCGCGGTTCGACCCGCAGGCCGAAGGCGCGGCCGATCTCCTGAGCGGCGGCCTGCTCGCCCGTTCCGGGGCGGTAGTAGACGGTGCTCGTCGGGATGACCGCGCCGGGGTAGCCGCCGATCTCGGCGACGGTCCAGCCGGCCTCGCGGAAGTCGCCGGCGGCGCGCGCGGCCAGACCCTGGATCTTGCTGTTGTTGTAGATGCGCAGCGGTTCGCGCGCCGCGCCGGAGCCGCCGGCCTCCAGGGCGGGGGCGGGGGCCGGGGCCGGGGCCGCCACAGCAGGCGGCGGAGCTGCGGGCTGGGCGGGAGCAGGTTCGGGTGCGGCCGGGGGCGCGGCGCCGACGGCCGTGCCGTCGCCCGTCTCGCCCGTGACGAACGGGGTGGCGTTCGGCGCCGCCGTGCCTGCGTCCGGGGCCGGGCTCGCGATCGCGGGTGCGGGCGGAGCCGCGGCCTGACCCGTGGGGTCGAGCACCGCCGACGACGACGTGGGCGCCTGCGCGACGGTGCTGGTGCTCCCGCTCTGGGTCGTCGTGATCAACCCGGCGAGCGCGGCGATCACGCCGACGCCGAGCAGCGCGATGCCGCCCAGGCGCAGGGGTGAGCGCGAGCCGGGTGAGGGGGATGCGGCCACGACGACCTCCGGATGCGGGAAGTGGCCCGGTCAGCGACCGGTGGGAGCCGGCCACGCCGGCCGGATGGTCACCACGGCTCGACGCCGAAGCGACGGGCCGCACGGGTGCGTTGCCGGCTGGTGCGCAACCGCCGCAGCCGCTTGATCAGCAGCGGGTCCGCCGCCAGCGCCTCGGGCTTGTCGATCAGTGCGTTGAGTACCTGGTAGTACCGCGTGGGCGACATGTCGAACAGCTCGCGGACGGCTTGTTCCTTCGCCCCCGCGTACTTCCACCACTGCCCCTCGAACGCCAGGATCTCGCGCTCGCGACGGTCGAGCTCGCGGGCCGGCCGGTGGACGGCGGGCAGGCCCCGGGGTTCGGTGGCGGACTCCATTACGCTCCTCGTGCTACCGCGTACTACTGGTACGACGACGCGAATGACACTGGTGTCATTCGCGGTGCATTGAACCACGGGGGACCGACAGGAACGGGGACGACGCGCCACCGGGTCCCGTCAGGCGGGGTTCGTGGGGGGAGCATGCACCCGGGCACCGACACTGTTGCGCGTGGCCGTCCGTCCCATCCGCATCGTCGGTGATCCCGTCCTGCACACCCCGACACAGCCGGTGACCCGGTTCGACGACGCGTTGCGCGAGCTGGTCGCCGACATGTTCGACACGATGGACGCCGCCGACGGCGTCGGCCTGGCGGCGAACCAGGTCGGGGTGCCGCTGCGGCTGTTCGTCTACGACTGTCCGGACGAGGAGCTGCGGGAGCGCCGTCGGGGCGTCGTGGTCAACCCCGTCCTGGAGACCTCCGGCCGGCCCGAGACCATGCCGGACCCGGACGAGGACGAAGAGGGCTGCCTCTCGGTACCGGACGAGCAGTTCCCGACCGGTCGCGCCGAGTGGGCCCGCGTCTCGGGCACGGACGCCGACGGGAACCCGGTGATCGTGGAGGGTCGCGGCTTCTTCGCCCGCTGCCTGCAGCACGAGACGGACCACCTCGACGGCCTGCTCTACCTCGACCGGTTGATCGGCCGGCACCGCCGTGCCGGGCGTCGCGCGGTGCGCCACCGGGGCTGGGGCCAGCCCGGCCACACGTGGAATCCGGCCCTGCAGCGCGCCGGCGAGGTCTGACGGAGGTCTGCGTTCGCTGTGGGCGATCCCGCATCGTCCTGCAACGGTGTAAGCAGGACGGTGTGGACGAGCTCGACGCCTACTCCCGGACGGTCAGCGCGGTGGCGGCCGAGGTCACGCCGCGGGTGGCGGCCGTCCGTATCGGCCGGGGCAGCGGCTCAGCCGTCGTCGTGTCCGCGGACGGGGTGTTGGTGACCAACGCGCACGTGGTCGCCGACGCCCGTCACGGCCGCGCCGACTTCCTCGACGGCGTCCAGGCGCCGGTGCGGGTGGTGGGCGTGGATCCGCTCTCCGACCTCGCGGTCCTACGTGCGGAACATCCCGCCGACCTGCCCCCGCCCGTGCGACTCGGCGACGCGGACCGCCTCGTGGTGGGCCAGTTGGTGGTGGCGGTCGGCAATCCGCTGGGCCTGGCGGGTTCGGTGACGGCCGGGGTGGTCAGCGCGCTCGGTCGGTCGCTGCCCACCCGCAGCGGCCGCGCAGGCCGGGTCGTGGAGGACGTGATCCAGACCGATGCGGCGCTCAACCCGGGGAATTCCGGCGGCGCGCTCGCCGACTCCGCGGGCCGCGTCGTCGGCATCAACACCGCCGTCGCCGGCGTGGGGCTGGGGCTCGCGGTGCCCGTCAACGCCACCACGCGGCGGATCGTCGAGGCGCTCCTGCGCGACGGCCGGGTCCGCCGGGCCTACCTGGGCGTGGTCGGCACCCCCGCGCCGGTGCCCGCGGACGTGGCCGAACGGCACTCGCGTCACAGCGGCGTCCGGCTCGCCGAGGTGGTGCCGGGCAGCCCGGCCGCGGAGGCCGGGCTGCGCGCCGGTGACCTCGTGCTCGACGTCGGCCGCCACCCGGTGCAGAACGCGCAGGGCATCCAGAAGCAGCTCTTCGGCGACGCGGTCGGCGTCCCGCTGCCGGTGACGGTGCTGCGGAACGGGGCGATGGTGGACGTGGTGGCGGTGCCGACGGAGCTCAGTTAGATCAGGGCGTCTAGATCAGGGCGTCGAGGTCGACCTCGATCGCGAAGGGCTCAAGGGTCCGGAAGGCGCGGGTGACCGCCCCTCGGTCGGCGTACGCGCCGTCTGTGCCGAGCCGACACTCCACGACCTCGTCCCGCCCGGCGTCGTGGCGGACGACGACAAGATCGGGACGCCGTGAGAACCCGGGTGCGTCGGCCGGCGCGAGTTCGAGGTCGACGTCGACGGCGGTGATGCCCTCGAAGCCCTGCGGCAGTTGCGGACGAAGCTGCGACCACAGCCCCGTGAGTGCCTGCGCGTGCGGCACACCCGGGGGTGGGAGTGAGCAGTACCCGGCCCTCGAAGAGTTCCGTGTAACCCGGTTCGACCTCACCGAGCGCGAGGTACTCGGTCACGGTCAACAGCCGCGGGTACCCCTCGATCGCCTTCCCGCCGACCCACACGTCCTCAGCCCTCCCGCGGCTCCAGCACGAACACCGGGATCTGGCGGTCGGTCTTCGCCTGGTACTCCGCGTACGGCGGGTAGGCCGCCACCGAGCGCTCCCACCACTGCGCCCGTTCGTCGCCCTCGACCTGGCGGGCGTCGTACTCCTTCGTCACCGTCCCGTCCTGCAGCTCGACGTGCGGGTGGGCGACCAGGTTGTGGTACCAGGTCGGGTGCTCCGGCGCCCCGCCCTTCGACGCGACCAGGGCGTACCGGCCGTCGTGCTCCACCCGCATCAGCGGCGTGTAGCGCAGCTTCCCGGACTTCACGCCGCGGATCGTGACCAGGACGATCGGCCGGTCGAAGACCTGGACGCCCTCCGTCGTGCCCGTCTCGAGGATCTTCTCGGTCTGCTCGCGCACCCAGCCCTCGGGGCTGAGCGCGTATTCGCCAGTCAAAGCCATGCGGGCATTCCAACATCACTGGTCGGAGCCCGCTCGCCCGGCTACCGTCCGCGTCGGACCCGGACCCCAACAGGAGGACTGCATGGTTGAGCGCACGGTCGGCACGACCCCGCCGCGGGTCATGACGATCGCGGGCACGGACTCGGGCGGCGGTGCCGGAGTCGCGGCGGACCTGCGGGCCCTCGCGGCCTGCGGGGTGCACGGCTGCGTCGCGGTCACCGCGGTGACCGTGCAGAACTCGGTCGGCGTCACCGGCGTGCACACGCTGCCGCCCGAGATCGTCGCCGCGCAGATCGAGACCGTCGCCACCGACATCGGCCTCGACGCGGTCAAGACCGGGATGCTGGCGACGACGCCGATCATCCAGGCGATCGCCGAGGCGTGCGACCGGACCGGGATCGGCGGCGACGGCCCCACCCCGCTGGTCGTCGACCCGGTCGCGGCGTCCATGCACGGCGATCCGCTGCTCGCCGACAGCGCCCTCGACGCCTACCGCACCGTGCTGTTCCCGCGGGCCACCGTCGTGACGCCGAACCTGGACGAGGTGCGCCTCCTGGTGGGCATCGACGTCCACGACCGGGCCGCGCAGTACGAGGCGGCCAAGATGCTGCACGCCCTCGGGCCCCGGCACGTGCTGGTCAAGGGCGGGCACCTGGCGGAGGACACCGACATCTGCGTCGACCTGTACTACGACGGGCACACCTTCGTCGAGCTGCCCGGGCCGCGGTTCGCCACCGGCGACACCCACGGCAGCGGCGACAACATGGCCTCGGCCATCGCGTCGGCCCTCGCCCGCGGCCTGCCGGTGAGCGAGGCCGTCGTGCTGGCGAAGCGCTTCGTGATTGAGGCCGTCCGGAACTCCTACCCCCTGGGCGCGGGACACGGCCCGGTATCGCCCCTCTGGGTGATGCATCCCTGGTGGCGCGATCCCGGGTGACGGTGTGGACTCTGTTATCTACCTGTGGTTGACATCACGCAAGCCGTTGATTAAACACAGCGATACACAGAGGAACGGCGGTGAAACCACATGTACGCAGAGGAGCGCCAGCGGCACATCGCCGTCGCCGCCCGCGCTGCCGGACGGGTGGACGTCGCCGAGCTGTCCGTCGAGCTCGAGGTCACGACCGAGACGATCCGCCGCGACCTGTCCGTGCTCGAACGGCACGGCATCCTGCGCCGCGTGCACGGTGGCGCGATCCCCGTCGAGCGCCTCGGGTTCGAGCCCGCGCTGCCGACCCGCAACACCGCGATGACGACCGAGAAGGACCGCATCGCCAAAGCCGCGCTCGCCGAGTTGCCGGACGAGGGCGCGATCCTGCTCGACGCGGGGACCACCACGGCGCGCCTCGCCGAACTGCTGCCTCCGGACCGCTCGCTGACCGTGCTCACGAACAGCCTGCCGATCGCCCTCGCGCTGGTCTCGCGGCCGTATCTCACCGTGATGCTGGTCGGTGGCCGGGTGCGGGGGACGACGGTCGCCGCGGTCGACGCGTGGGCGACCGACGCGCTGGCGCAGTCGTACGTCGACGTCGCCTTCATCGGGACGAACGGCGTCTCGGTCCGCCGTGGCCTCACGACGCCCGATCTCGCGGAAGCCTCCGTGAAGCGGGCGATGATCACGGCCGCGCGTCGGGTGGTACTCCTCGCCGACCACACGAAGGCAAGCGTCGATCACCTCGTGCGATTCGGTGAACTCGCCGACGTCGACACCTTCGTCACCGACAGCGGTCTCGACGAGCGCACCGCCGCCGAGATCGCCTCCTACGGACCCCGAGTGGTCCGCGCATGACCCGGCCCCGTGCCGCTAGCAGTGCCCAACGGTGGGACCTGAGATGAGGGAGCTGAAGCGATGGCAGCAGTGACGGACGCGGGCTCGGCGTCCGACCTGAAGCATTTGCAGGGCGGGGGTTTCCGGGCGCGCGTTCAGCGCTTCGGTGGCCACCTCGCCGGAATGATCATGCCTAACATCGGTGCGTTCATCGCCTGGGGTCTGATCACCGCACTGTTCATCCCGACAGGATGGACGCCCAACGAGACGATCGGGCAGCTCGTCAGCCCGATGATCACCTACCTGTTGCCGCTGCTCATCGGCTACACCGGCGGGCACATGGTGCACGGCAGGCGCGGTGCGGTGATCGGTGCGGTGGCGACGATCGGTGTGATCGTCGGTGCCGAGGTCCCGATGTTCCTCGGTGCGATGATCATGGGGCCGCTGGCCGCCTACCTGCTCAAGCTGATCGACAACGCGCTGCACGGCAAGGTCAAGGCCGGCTTCGAGATGCTCGTGGCGAACTTCAGCCTCGGCATCCTCGGCGGCATCATGGCGATCATCGGCCTGCTCGGGGTGGGCCCGATCGTCACGTCGCTGACGCGCATCGCCGGTGTCGGCGTGAACGCCCTGGTCACCAGCGGCCTGCTGCCGCTCGCCTCGATCATCGTCGAGCCGGCGAAGGTGCTCTTCCTCAACAACGCGATCAACCAGGGCATCCTGACGCCGCTGGGCCTCGTGCAGGCGTCGGAGACCGGCAAGTCGATCCTGTTCATGGTGGAGTCGAACCCCGGCCCCGGCCTGGGCGTGCTCGTCGCGTACCTGCTGTTCGGACCGAAGCGGCTGCGGCCGTCGGTGCCCGGCGCGATCCTGGTGCACTTCTTCGGCGGCATCCACGAGATCTACTTCCCGTACATCCTCATGAAGCCGCGCCTGATCCTGGCGACGATCTGCGGTGGCGCCGCGGGCATCGCCACGGCGCTGGTCACCGGCGCCGGTCTGGTGGCGTCGCCGTCGCCGGGCAGCATCATCGCCTACACGCTGGTGACCCCGCGGGGAGGCTTCCTCGGCGTATACGCCTCGATCCTGGTGGCCACGCTCGTGTCGCTCGCCGTCGCCTCGGCCCTGCTCGGCTTCGGCCGGAAGGCCGGCGACGACGAGGACGTGCCGGGTGCCGAGACCTCGGACGCCCCGGCGACCGACCCCGGTGCCGACGCCGACGGGCTCGCGCCCACCACGCCGGCCGCTGCCGGCGACACCGCCCCCTCCGCCGTCCCGGTCGCAGCGGGTGCCGCTGCTGCGGGCGCGGCCGGTGCTGCGGGTGCGGCCTCCACGGACACCAGGCCGAGCGTCAACGGCAAGGACGTGCGCAAGCTCATCGTGGCCTGCGACGCAGGAATGGGCAGCAGCGTCATGCTGGCCAGCCAGATGCGCAAGAAGCTCAAGCCCTACAACGTCGAGGTCGAGCACTCGCCGGTCAACAGCATCCCGGGCGACGCACAGGTCGTGCTGACCCAGGGCGAGCTGGCCGATCGCGCCCGGAACATCGCGCCGAACGCCGTCGTCGTGCCGTTCAAGCAGTTCATGGGCGACCCGGCCTTCACCCGCATCGAGAACGCCATCAAGGACGGGGGAGAGATCCGTGGCTGACCAGAACGGTGTTCTCGGCCGCGAAGGGGTCCGCCTGGGCCTCAAGGCCACCGACAAGTGGGACGCCGTGCGCCAGTCGGGCGCACTGCTCGACGAGCTCGGTGCCGTCGAGTCGGGCTACCCCGAGGCGATGATCGAGCGCGAGCGCACGGTCTCGACCTTCATCGGCGAGGGCGTCGCGATCCCGCACGGCACGGACGAGGCCCGTTCACTCGTCCGCAAGACCACGCTCGGCTTCCTCCAGTTCCCGGACGGCATCGACTGGGACGGCAACGACGTCCGCGTGTGTGTCGCCATCGCCGCCAAGGGCAACGAGCACATGGCCGTGCTGTCGGGCCTCGCGCAGATCCTGATGGAGCCCGAGCAGGCCGAGGCACTGCGCAGCTCGTCGAACGTGGACGAGGTGCTGGAGCTCCTGTCGGGTATCGGGGACGACGACGAGTGACGGTCGCGCCACGGGCACCGCGACCACGGTGACCCTCGAGCCCTGACCAGGATCACCTCGAACGGCACCCCCGCCGGACTCCGGCGGGGGTGCCGTTCGGCGTTACCGAGGAGTTGCACGACCGGGGCACGTTTGTGTGATCGGGTGGATCACCGGGAATGTTCGGTTCGTGGACCAGGGAACCGTCGCGACCACCGGGGCCGACCCGGTCGTCGTCGGCGGCCGCTACGAACTCGGGGCGCTGCTCGGCACGGGAGCGTCGGCCGTGGTCCGCCGCGCGTCGGACCGGATCTCCGGCCAGACGTTCGCCGTGAAGCTCTTCCACGTCGGCGCCTCGGCGCACGACCGCCGCCGCCAGCAGCGCGAGATGCGCGCCCTCGCCATGCTGCACCACCCCGGGCTCGTCGCCCTGCACGACGGCGGGGTGGAGGACGGCCGCCCGTTCATCGTCACCGACCTCGTCGAGGGCCCCACGCTGGCCGAGCGCCTCGAGAAGGGCCCGCTCGACCCGGACGACGCGCTGCGCATCGGCGCGCGGCTGGCCGACGCGTTGGCCCACGTGCATCGCGGCGGGATCGTGCACCGCGACCTCAAGCCGGCGAACGTGCTGCTCGGTGCGGACGGCCCGCGGCTGGCCGACTTCGGAATTGCCCGCGCGCTCGACGGCACTGCGGTGACCGGCACCGGATACGTCGTCGGCACCGCCGCCTACCTCGCGCCCGAGCAGGTGCGGGGCGAGTGGGTCGGGCCCGAGGCCGACGTCTACGCCCTCGGGCTGGTGCTGCTCGAGTCGCTGACCGGGCGCCGGGAGTACCCCGGGGCACTGGTGGAATCGGCGACGGCACGGCTGCACCGGCCGCCGGGGATCCCGGACCACCTGCCCTTCGCCCTCGACTCGGCGCTGCGGGCGATGACGGCGCTGGATCCTGCGGACCGGCCGACCGCGGCCGACGTCGCGGCCATGCTGGCCGCCGGGTCGGCCCGGCGCGGTCGCCGGGGCGCGCACCGTCGGTCGGCCGCCCGATCGCCGCGGCTCGCGGGGGCGGCGACCGCCGTGGCCGTCGCGGTGGCGGTGACGACGGCCGCACTGCCGTCCGTCGAGCGCCCCGCTGCGCCGGCTGCGGGGCGGGAGATGGTCCTTCCCGAGGTCCGCCGCGGGGCGGTGGTCCCGTTGCCGGAGGCGAGTTCGCGGCTGCCGTCGGCGGTCGTCCCGGTCGACGTGGTCGCGGCGACCCTCAGTGAGGGCAGGGACGCCGCCCGCCGCAGGGCCGACGCCGTCGCGAAGACGCTGAACGTCCGCAAGCGTGCCGATTCGGGTGATCTCGCCGGAACGTCCCGGCAGGCGGGTCAGCGCCGATAGGCTGTGTGAGTGACGTCCCTGGCCGACGGCTCTCCTGCCGCCGGTGGTCAGGCCGCCGGCGGGGCAGCCACTTCCTATCGCGCCGTGCCCGCTCCCGCCGTTTTCGACAGCGCCCCGTCCGTCGACGGCGATCCCGATCTCCTGCTCCTGCGCACGTACCAGCCCGTGCTGCGCTACACGGCCGGCGAGCTGTTCCTGCCGACCGCCGTGGAGCCGTACCTGGCGCGGTGCAGCCTGTGGGCGGACGACGGCGGCAGCCGGCGCAAGCGCCGGGTCGAGGAGCTGGTGCCCGCCGGGGGGCTCACGCCGGACGGGCTCGCCGCGGCGGGCGTCCGGTACCGCCACCGGCCGCTGTACCTGCGGTTCGTCCAGGAACAGCTCACCCGGTCGGAGGTCGCGGCGTGGCGACGGGAAGACCGGCCACGGCTGCGGGGCAAGGCGAGGTTCGCCGCGGTGGGTGTGCTCGCCCGGCTGATCGACGCACTCGTCCGGCTCTCGCTGCTCGTCCGCGGCCGGGTGCCCGGCGGGCTCGTCGCGGCCGCGCACCGGCTCGCGGCCGCGGTGCTCGCGCAGGCCGGCGAGACGCCCGACCGCGCCGGATCGGTCCGCACCGCCTACGGGCGGGTGCTGCGCAGCGGCGACTACACGGTGCTGCAGTACTGGTACTTCTACCCGTTCAACGACTGGCGCTCCACGTTCTACGGGGTCAACGACCACGAGGCCGACTGGGAGACGATCTCGGTCTACCTCGTGCCGGACGACGACGGCGGCGTGGCACCCGCCTGGGTCGCGGCGTCGTCGCACGACCTCGCCGGTGCGGACCTGCGGCGGCGCTGGGACGATCCGCAGCTGCGCCGCGAGGGCGACCACCCGGTGATCTACCCCGGAGCCGGGTCGCACTCGGGCGCCTTCCTCCCCGGCGACTACGTCGTCTCCGTCGAGCTCCCCGCGCTGCGGCGGGTGGTCAACTGGTTGCAGCACGCCCGCAGGCGGCTGCTGCCCTGGACCGCGGAGCCGGGCCGGGGCGCGTTCGCGATCCCGTTCGTCGACTACGCACGCGGCGACGGCGCCGCGATCGGCGAAGGTCACGACCTCACCTGGCGGCTGGAGCTGATCGACGACGGCACCCCCTGGGTGCGCGACTACCGCGGGCTCTGGGGGCTCGACACGCACGACCCGTTCGGCGGCGAACGAGCGCCGGCGGGGCCCCGCTACGAGCGCACGGGCGCGCTGCGCCGGTCGTGGACGAGCCCGCTGGGCTGGGTGGGTCTGGACGGCGTGCCGGCCACGGCGGACGAGGAGGAGCAGCACCTGCGGTCGCGGATCGTCGTGATCGACGAGGAGCTGACCGCGCTGGAGGAGGAGGTCGCCGCGGAGCGCACGGCCGTCCGGGGGCTGGCCGCGCAGGTCCGGTCGCTGGAGGCCGCCGCCGACGGCCGGGCCCTGCGCCGGGAACGGCTCGCCGAGCGCGAGCGGCGGGAACGCGAGCTCAAGGCGCTCACGGCGCGCTGCTCCGCGCTGGCCGAGGAGCGGGCCGCGCACGAGGCGTACCTCGCAGGCCCACGCGAGCCCGCCCGCCCGGACGCACACCTGCGCCACCCGCACATGCCCTACGCGGCCGACACGGACGTGCGTTCGCGCTTCCTGCGGGTGTGGGCGGCGGTCAGCACGCCGGTGCTGGTCCTGGGCCTCGGGGGGTTGCTGATCCGGCCGACGGTGCCGGTGCTCGTCGGGTTCCTGACGTTCCTCATGGTGTTCGGCGTGGTCGAGGCGATCGGCCGGCGCCGCGTGTTGGCGTTCGCGACGGTCCTGGGCGCGTTGGCGCTGTGGATCTTCGCGGTGGCCGGGTTGATCCTCGCGCTGCTGTCGAGCTGGCACCTGGTGCTGGCCGGTCTGCTCGCCGTCCTCGCGCTGGTTCTGCTCGTGGTCAACGTGCGGGAGTTGCGCAGCGGCTGAGTCGCTGAACCGGTCAGGGGGCTCCAGGCGCCGGAGTGACGGCCTGGCCGGGAGTGCAGGCCCAGCGCTCGCCCCACGCCCGGAGCGCGCGGATCACCGGCACGAGCTCCTGCCCGGCGTCGGTGAGGTGGTACTCGTACCGCTCCGGCGCCTCGCAGTAGCGCTCGCGGCGTAGGACGCCCGCGTCGACGAGGGTCTTCAGCCGCGCCGCGAGCCGGTCGCGCGGCGCGCCGGTGCCCTCCTGGATGCGGGTGAAGCGGTGAGCTCCGAAGCTCACCTCGCGGATGACCAGCAGCGACCACCGGTCGCCGACGAGCTCCAGCGCGGCCGCTGCGGGACACGGGCGCCCGGGCAGGTCAGCCAGGTCCATGTGACGTGCACTCCCTCGGTTTGGACTTCGAACCGACGCCAGTCTAGTGTCGCAGTCGGTTGGATAGTCAAACTGACAGGGGGTGACCGGTGACCGAACGGGCGATCGACACAGCGCCGTCGCACGACGCCGGCCGTCGGGCTGCGTCACAGCCCGGCGACGTGGTGGCCGAGCAGCCCGGACCGGGGAACGTGCTCGGCCTCGTCGCCGGCAGCACGGTCCTCGTGCTCCTCGCCTTCGTCACGCCGCTGGCCACGGGCGTGCGCACCGCCACCGCGCTGCAGGCCGGGCCCGCCGGTCTCACGTGGATGCTCAGCGCGATGAGCGTCGGTCTGGCGGTCAGCCTGCTCACGGCCGGCGTGCTCGCCGACGACCGCGGGCGCCGTCGGGTCTTCGTCATCGGCCTGGTCGTGCTGGGGATCGCCTCGGCCGCCGCCGCGGCGGCAGGCCACACCGGAGTCGTCATCGCCGCCCGGCTCGTCGAGGGGGCGGGCGGAGCGGCGGTGCTCGTCGGGGGGCTGGGAATGATCGGGCACGCCTACCCGACGGGGCCCGCACGGGCCCGGGCCACGGCGATCTGGGGCGCCGCGGTCGGTGCCGGTACGGGGCTCGGCGGGATCCTCGCCGTGCTGCTCGACGGCGCCGACGGCAGCTGGCGGGTCACCTACGTCGTCACCGCGGTCGCCGCGCTGCTCTTCGCCGTCGTCGCCCGCCGGGTGCTCCCCGAGTCGGTGACGGCGCAGCCCCGTCCGGTGGACCTCGCGGGCGTGGTGCTGCTGGCAGCGGGGATGGGCGCGCTGCTGGCGGGTCTGGTCGAGAGCCGGTCGGGCGGGCCCTGGGTGTCGGTGACACTGATCGTGATCGGGGTCGCGCTGCTCGGCGGCTTCGTCGCGGTGCAGGCCCGGCGCCGCGCGCCGCTCATCGACCTCGCGCTGTTCCGGTCGCGCGGATTCGTCGCCGCCACCGTCGGTGCGCTGGTAGCGGGGATCGGCGTGGTCGGCGTGGTGTCCTACGTGCCGACGGTGCTGCAGCGCGGCCTCGGTGCCGCGCTGCCGTCGGTGATGGTGTTGATGCTGGTGTGGTCGGTGGTGGGCACGGCGACGTCGTGGCTGCTCCGCCGAGCACACGCCGTCAGCGGGGGATTGCTGCTCGTGGTGTCGCTCGGGGTGAGTGCAGCCGGGCTGGTGGGGCTCGCGGTGCTGGCGCCCGGCGCGTCGCTGTGGCGGCTGCTTCCCGGGATCGTCGTCCTCGGCCTGGGCTACGGCGGCGCGAACGCGGCGCTGGGCCGCGAGGCCATCGCCCACGTGCCGGCGGCCAAGGCGGGGATGGGCAGCGGCACCGGCAACACGGCCCGCTACCTGGGCTCCGCGCTCGGGGTCACACTCGCGGCGCTGCTCGCCACCCCGACGGCGGCGCCGGCCGAGCTGCTGCACGGCTTCGACGAGGCGGTGCTGGGCGGCGCCGCGCTCTCCGCGGTCGGCGCGGTGCTCGTGGCGCTGCTCGGCCGGGCCGCCGCGTCCCCGACGAGCGGCCCAACCGTCCGCTAGGTTCCGACGAGCGTGCCGTTCGTCGGAGCCCCGCTCTTGTCCACTACCAGCCAGCCTCCGTGGTGCTCGTCGACTATGTACGGCAGGCCGGTCGCTACGCCAAGGGCGTCCAGGTCGTCGAGATCGAACGTGCGGACGTGACCCCAGGCCGGCGCGGGTTCGTCCTCGAACGGGACGGCGACCACCACCCGCTGTCGGGCGACCCGCAGCATCTCGGCGAGCACGGCCGCGTCGAGGCCTCGCGGCAGGTGTTCGAGCAGGTGGACGGCGAAGACGGTGTCGGCCGACGCGTCCTGGAGCGGCACGGCGAGCGCGTTCCCCGCCAGCGTGGTGACGGGTGTGCCCAGCTGCTTCGAGAGGTGTGCCAGCAACCGGGCGGTGCCGGGCACGAGGTCGACGGCCGTGACCCGGTGTCCGTCGGCGGCGAGGCGCAGCGAGAGGAAGCCGAAGCAGCAGCCGAGCTCGACGACGTGCGGGCCGACGGTGAGCGCCGCGGCCCGGTCGTGCACCGGGGCCATGCCGGCGTTCGTCCCGCCGTGAACGCCGCCGGTGGCGAGGGCGACGAGGGTGTTGCGGTAGAAGATCGTCCAGCCGGGGTCGACGTCGTGCACGACCGCGACGAACGTCTCCTCGAAGGCGGCGGGGTCGAGGTAGCCCGGGGCGACGAGGTCGTCGGCGATCCAGCCGGCGAGGTCGTTGCTCAGCTCGGCGGGCGTGATGTCGTGCTCGACGCGGCCGTCGACGTCGAGGCGGAGCCGCGGTCGCGCTGATCGTGGTTCTTCCCCGACGATCAGCTCGGTTGATCGTGCGATAGGAAAACGGCCCGGATCGGCCCCGGTCCCTCCCGGACGATCAGCTCGGCCCCGGCTCACCTGCCGACCAGTTCCGTCGCGAGCTCGGCGGCCGCCGTGTCCAGGCCCGTCAGGTCGCGCACCACCCGCACCCGGCTGCAGTACTCGGCGTACCCGGGCAGGTCGCAGCCGCCCAGACCCCACGAGTACCGCGGCTCCGGCGTCAGCCAGATCGTCTCCCGGGCGCGGCGGGTGATCTCCTCGAACGCGGGCAGGTTCGGGTCGTTGCCGTTGCCGCGTCCGTCGCCGAGGACCAGCACCGTCGTCCGGCGCGTGACGGCCGACGAGAAGTCTTCGTGGAACGCGCCGAACGCCGCCCCGTAGTCGGAGTTCGCGTCGACGTCGAGGATGTCGCCACCGAACACGAGCCCCAGCGCCTGCTCGACGGGATGGTCCTCGAACAGGTCGGTGATCTCCACCAGCTCGGCGACGAACGCGAACGTGCGCACCTGGCCGAACAGGTTCTGCAGGCCGTGCACGAGGTGCAGGGTGAAGCGGGCGGTCGCGCGCACGGACAGCGAGACGTCGGTCAGCACGACCAGGCGCGGCTTGTCCTCCGCACGGCGGACCGTCACCGGCGAGAACGGGATGCCGTCGAAACGCATGTTGCGGCGCATCGTGCGGCCGGAGTCGATCCGCCCCGACGCCGAGACGCGCCGCTTGTGCGTCAGCCCGCCGTGCAGCGAGTGCGCGAGCCGGCGCAGCGACTCCTCCAGTTCCATGCGCTCGTGCTCGCCGACCCGGTCGACAGTCGCGACCGCGCGCTCGTTCGACTCGACGATCCGCTGCTCCAGCGCGAGCAGCGCCTCCAAGTGGCGCTTGATCGCCTCGGGCAGGCCTTCCAGGACGCCGGTGAGCCGACGCCGGAGCGCCGCCGCGTCGTCTTCGGTGCCGTCGGACCCGGGGTCGTCCTCGACGTTGTTCAGCCACCCCAGCAGCGCCTCCTGCTCGGCGACCGACAGGTCGGCGTCGACCTTCGTGCCCTGCTGCTGGGAGATCTGCCCGGGAGCGCCCGCGTTGCTGAGTCGGTCCGTCTCGATCTGGACCCGGTTGCCGTCGCCCTGGATGCCCTGGTTGTCCTTCGAGAGGATGATCTCCTCGGTCATCGCAGCCAGGTCGATCTTGTTGGCCTCCTGGTGGAGGTTGTACTGCTGGGCGAGGTCCTCGGGGTTGAAGTAGTCGCGGATGTCGACCGGCTTGCCGTGGCTGTGTCCCTGCTGCGGGGTCTCGCTCGGCTCCTCGGAGAGCGTGAAGTCGTCGAGCGCGCCGGTGTCGGAGAGGTCGTCGTGGCCGTGCCCGTGGCCGTGGCCCGCCTCGGTGGGACCGACCTTCACCAGTGCGAAGAACCGGTCGAAGATCTCGTCGAACACCTCCTCGTCGCGCCGGTCCTTGATCAGCGCGACGCGCAGGGCGGCCTTGAGGTGGGCCTTGTCGGCGAGCATGCCGGGCTCGCGGGCGCAGGCCATCGCGTCGAGGGCCTCGGGGATCGAGATCCGGACCTGCCGCAGCCGCAACAGGCGCACGAACCGGTGCAGCGCGTTCTCCATCAGCCCTCCCCGGGGTCGCCTCGATGTAGCGGAAGCGGCGTTCGCTGCGTTGAGTGCACCCAACGCCGCTTTCGCTGCATACCGGCGGCGCTCACAGCGCGCGGCGGCGGCCCAGGCCCGCGCCGAAGCTCCGGCTCCCGCGGTCCGCCGTCACCGTCGGCTTCGGGCCCGGCGGGCGCTCGGGCTGCACCGAGTCGCGGGTCCGGTAGTAGGCGGCGTCGTGGCGCCCCTCGGCGTCCTTGGCGGCACGCACCGTGCGCCCGTCGAGCTCGCCGTCGTCGGCGGGGGTCACCGGGTCGTGGTGCTGGTCGTCGTCGTGCCCGTGGCCATGCCCGTGTCCGTGGCCATGTCCGTGCCCGTGCTCCGGCACCGACGCGTTGGGGTCGACGAGCCGGGGCAGCGCCTCGAGCGTGCGCCGGACGTCGCGGTCGTACTTCACGACCACCGCCGCGGTGTCCGAGAGCATCGACGCCGTCAGCTCCTCCGCGCCGAGCACCGCCAGCGTCCGCGCCCAGTCGATCGTCTCCGAGATCGACGGCGACTTGCGCAGCTCCAGCTCCCGGATCCCGCGCACGATCTCCACCAGCTGCGCCGCCAGCGCGTCGGGCAGCCCCGTCTTCTTCGACCGGACGATCTCCAGCTCACGCTCGGCCGTCGGGTAGTCGAGGAACAGGTGCAGGCAGCGGCGCTTGAGCGCGGCGGAGAGGTCGCGGGTGTTGTTGCTGGTCAGGATGACGTACGGGGGCTGCTTCGCGACGAACGTGCCCACCTCCGGCACCGACACCTGGTTCTCGGCGAGCGTCTCCAGCAGCACGGCCTCCAGCGCCTCGTCGGCGCGGTCGACCTCGTCGATGAGCAGGACCACCGGTTCCTCGGAACGGATCGCCTCCAGCAGGGGGCGCGGCGCGAGGAACCGCTCGGAGAAGAACACGCTCTCCTGCGCCCCGATGCGGTCGACCGCCGACTCCAGGTCCGGGGCGTCCGCGACGACCTGGCCGATCTTCTCGCGCAGGATCTGGGTGTAGAGCAGCTGCTTGCCGTAGTCCCACTCGTAGAGGGCCTTGGTCTCGTCCTGGCCCTCGTAGCACTGAAGCCGCAGCAGCCGCCGGCCGGTGGCGGCGGCGAGTGCCTTCGCCAGCTCGGTCTTGCCGACGCCGGCCGGGCCCTCGATCAGCAGCGGCTTCTCCAGCCGGGTGACGAGGAAGACGGTGGTGGCGAGGCGGGTGTCGGCGATGTAGCCCTGCGCCCCGAGGGCGTCGACCACGTCGTCGACTTCTGCGAAGGGGGCGTCGAGCGACTGCGTCATGCTGCTCCGATCCTCGAGCTGGAGTGTCACTCAGGGGGTGAGGGGGCGCCGCCCGAAGCGGCGCCCCCGTCGACCGTCGGCTCAGGACAGGAGGTCGTCCAGGTCGCCGTTCATGCAGTGGTCCACCACCGGGCGGACCGTCTCGAACGTGCACTCCTTGGCGTTGCCAGGGGTGCAGGCGTCGCCGAGGACGTGGTTGGTGATGCGGTCGACGTCGTCGGCGTCACCCTTGATCACCGAGGCGTTCTCGTAGAACTTCGTCGGGCCGACGCCGAGCCTGTTCTTCGAGTAGCTGTCCTGCTTCACGTCGACGAACCGCTCCGGGATACCCACGTCGCGCAGCAGCCGGATCGCGGCGGCCAGCGCCGCCTCCGCGGCCTGCACCTTGGTCATGCCGTGCGTGTCGATGTCCATGGCCTCGGCGATCTCGGCGAAGCGCTTGTACGCGACGGGCATGTTGAACGCCCACACGCGGGGGAGCGCGACGGCGTTGTTCAGGCCGTGGTGGGTGTCGTAGAACGCGCTCACCGCGTGCGAGATCGAGTGGATGATGCCCAGACCGCCCGAGTTGAACGCCTGCGCGGCGATGTACTGGGCGTACATCATGCCTTCGCGGCCGGCCAGCGACGTCGGGTTCCAGACGGCCTCGCGCAGGCTGTCGTTGGTCAGCTTGATCGCGCGGATCGCGTTGCCCAGCGACGGCTCGAAGTTCAGCCGCGAGACGTAGGGCTCCGAGGCGTGCGCGAGCACGTCGAACCCGCACTGTGCGGTGTAGTCGATCGGGCAGCTGTAGTAGAGCACCGGGTCGTCGATCGCCAGGCTGGTGACCGAGGCGTCGTCGAAGGCGACGTACTTGTGCGGGTTGTCGGGGTCCGTCGTCGTGTCGGTGATGACGTAGGCCCACGAGGTCTCCGAGCCGGTGCCGGCGGTGGTGGAGACCGCGATGTGCGGCGGGTTCTTCGGGTTCTCGCTCTTGTTGAAGCCCTCGAACTCGTTGACGTTGCGGCCGTCGTGCGCGACCGACACGCGCGCGCCCTTGCAGGCGTCGTGGGACGAGCCGCCACCGATGGAGACGAAGCTGTCGCAGGCGTTCTGCTGGTACAGCGCCACGGCGTCCATGACGTTGTAGTCCTTGGGGTTGGACTCGACCTTGTCGTACAGGACGACCTCGAGCCCGTGCCACTTCAGCGACTCGACGATCTTGTGGACGATGTCGCTGCCCCGCAGCCCCGACGTCATCACCAGCGTCTTCTTGAAGCCCAGCTTGAGGGCCTCCGGACCGATGAGCTCGTGCGAGCCGGGTCCCAGCAGCGCCCGCGGGAACGGGTGGAACTCCTTGATCGGGAACGGCTGGAGAAGTTCGTCTACCTGCATCGTGGCCCCTTTGCGTGACGGGTGGATCGAGCCGGACGTTAGGCCCGTCACGTCCCGCCGAGGGCAAAGACCGTCACGCGGGGCGGGGCCTAACCCTCCGATCGGGCAGGTCCCGCTCCCCGCCCCGGTCAGGGCGCGGGCAGCTCCGGCGGAGCCGGGAACGTGCCGTCCGAGCTGGGCGGATACGGCAGAACCGCGACGACGGCCGAGGTCGGGACCGTGCCGTAGGCGTGCGGGAACCGCATCCCGGGCGGGTCGTAGGGCATCCCGGGTTCGAACCGGACGTCGAGCCCGGTGGGGTCGACGACGAGCAGCAGCAGGTCGGTGCGCCCCGCGAAGAGCCGGTCGGCGGGCAGCTGCACCTGCTCGGGGGTCGACAGGTGGACGAACCCGTCGCCGGAGGCCGCGAGGGTGCCGCGGGCGCGGGCGTCCTCCCAGTCTGAGGCGGTGACGAGGTGCAGCAGGCGACCGGTCATGCCCTGAGCGTGCCAGCCGGCGCCCCCTCCGAGGCGACCTGTCCGCTGCTCTCCGAACGGACGGGCTCTGCCCGCTTTCCTTGTGGGCAGCTCCGGCGTCGACCTACCGTCCGACCACGCGACCCACCCGAGGAGGACACATGGCCGAGGAGCAGAACGTCGAAACTCGTGACATTCAGGATGGTGTCGTCGAGGAGACCCTGGTCGAGGAGGTCTCGATCGACGGCATGTGCGGTGTCTACTAGCCAGCGCGTGCGGGCCGGGTCGACCTTCGACCCGGCTCGCGGGTACCGGTGCAGCCCGTCGGTCGCGTTGCGGCCGGAGCCGTTCGGGGCGCTGGTGTACCACTTCGGCACCCGTCGGCTGTCATTCCTGAAGACCCCGCAGCTGGTGACGGTGGTCTCCGGGCTGGCCGAGCACCCCGACGTGCATTCCGCGCTCGACGCGGCGGACGTCGATCCCGCGCAGCGCCCTGCCTATCTCCGCGCCCTGGCCGGCCTGGCCGACAACGGCACCATCGAACCTTTTTCGGCTGAAGAGCGGGAGCTTCCATGAAGCTGGTCGACCACTTCCAGTACGGCCTGAACTCCCCGATCTGCCTGACCTGGGAGCTCACCTACGCCTGCAACCTCGCCTGCGTGCACTGCCTGTCGTCGTCGGGCCGCCGTGACCCGCGCGAACTCTCGACCGCCGAGGCGAAGTCGGTGATCGACGAGCTGCAGCGGATGCAGGTCTTCTACGTCAACATCGGCGGCGGCGAGCCGACCGTGCGCCCGGACTTCTGGGGGCTGCTCGACTACGCGATCGGCCACCAGGTGGGGGTCAAGTTCTCCACCAACGGCATCAAGCTCGACAAGAGTCGCGCCGCGCAGCTGGCGGCGACCGACTACGTCGACATCCAGATCTCCCTCGACGGGGCGACCGCTTCAGTGAACGACGCGGTGCGGGGCCCGGGCTCCTACGACACCGCGATGCGGGCGTTGGAGAACCTGGCCGAGGCGGGGTTCGGCCAGCCGAAGATCTCTGTGGTGATGACACGGCAGAACGTGGATCAGCTCGACGAGTTCAAGGCGATCGCCGACAAGTTCGGCGCGCAGCTGCGGATCACCCGGCTGCGCCCGTCGGGTCGGGGCGCGGACGTGTGGGACGAGCTGCACCCCACCGCGGCGCAGCAGCGCACGCTCTACGACTGGCTCGTCGCCCGCGGAGAGGGCGTGCTGACCGGCGACTCGTTCTTCCACCTCTCGGCCTACGGCCAGGCGCTGCCCGGTTTGAACCTGTGCGGGGCGGGGCGGGTGGTGTGTCTGATCGACCCGGTCGGTGACGTCTACGCGTGCCCGTTCGCGATCCACGAGAACCTCCTGGCCGGCAACGTCCGCTCGCCGGGCGGGTTCGAGGGCGTGTGGCGCGACTCGGCCCTGTTCGCGGATCTGCGTAAGCCGCAGACCGGGGGCGCCTGCAGCTCGTGCTCGTTCTTCGACTCGTGCCAGGGCGGGTGCATGGCGGCGAAGTTCTTCACGGGGCTGCCGCTGGACGGGCCCGACCCCGAATGCGTGCGCGGGTTCGGCGAGCAGGCCCTGGCCGCCCGGTCGGGCGAGGTCGCGATCCCGCGCTCCGACGTCGACCACTCGCGGTCCGCGCCCCGGAACTCACGCAAGCCGAAGGCGCCGGTGCCGCTCACTCTGACCCGACGCCCGGACAAGGCGTGCGACGAGAGCCCGCTCGCCGGGTTCGCGCCACTCGTGTGACGCTCGGCGAGCGAGTCTGGCCGGAGATCGACGGCCGGCCGACGCTGCTCGTGCCGGTCGGCTCCGTCGAACAGCACGGTCCGCACCTCCCGCTCGACACCGACACCCGGATCGCCGCGGCGGTCGCCGCCCGTGCAGCGACCGGTGCCCTGCTCGTCGCCCCATCCGTCGCCTACGGCGCCTCGGGGGAGCACGAGGGCTTCGCGGGCACGGTGTCGATCGGGCACGAGGCGCTGCGGCTGCTGCTGGTCGAGCTGGGCCGGTCGGCCTCCCGCTGGGCCGCCCGCCTGGTGTTCGTCAACGGCCACGGCGGCAACCTGTCGAGTCTCGTCGAGGCCGTCCGGCTGCTCCGGTACGAAAGGCGCGACGCCGCCTGGTTCGCCTGCGCCGCCGGCGGCGACGCCCACGCGGGCCGCACGGAGACGTCGCTGATGCTCGCGCTCGGCCCCGCGCTCGTCCGTCCGCAGCGGGCTGCGGGCAACACGGCCCCGCTCGCGGATCTCTTGCCGACGATGCGCGCGGGCGGGGTGGCAGCCGTGAGCCCGAACGGGGTGCTCGGCGATCCGGCCGGTGCGTCCGCGGACGAGGGTGAGCAACTGCTCGCGGCGATGTCCGACTCGCTTCGTGCCGCCATCACCCGCTGGACCCCCGACGCCGGCGGCCGCCTCCGCTGATCCGAGGCCCTCTGCCGATGACCCGCGAGTCGGCACGTTCGTCAGCGCGAGTCGGCACGTTCGTCGGCATGAGTTCGCACGTTCGTTCCCGCGCGTTGGCGCTGTCGAAGTTGCGGACTCGCGCTGTCGAAGTCGCGGACTCGCGGTGGTGAACGTGCCGACTCGCGGGGTGGGGCCGGCGGGGTCAGGCGTTGTGGGCCAGGCGGAGGGGGACCCACTGCTCGTCGGGGGTCAGGCCGCCGTGCTGGCCGATCAGCGCCGCGAGGCCGGGCTCCACCTGCGTGCGGGTGAGTGCCGTTCCGCCCCGGGCCACCACGACCACGTCGCCGAGCCGGTTGGCGACCCGCGAGGCCACCGGGCCGAAGAGGCCGTCCGCGACCGCCTGTGCGCTCGGAAGGACGAGCGCCCCGTCGCCGAGGACCTCCCGCCACGTCGCGAACACGTCGTCGGCGGCGCCGGAGCGGGCGTAGACCAGCCGGGCGCGGGCGTCACCGCCGACGAGGTCCACGCCCCGCATCAGGTCCGGGGTCGTGTCGATGTCGACCTTCCGGTCGACTGTCATCATCCCGTGGTCGCCGGTCACGGCCAGGACCGCGTCCGACGGCAGGTTCTCGGCGACGAGTGCGGCCAACCGGTCGACGGCGCCGAGCTGCATCCGCCACGGCAGCGACCCCGGGCCGTGGTCGTGCCCCAGCGCGTCGAGGTCGGCGTGGTAGCCGTAGCAGAGCCGGCGGCCCGGAGCGTTGAGCGAGGTGATCATTTCCGCGGCGAGGTCGCCGAGCGCCATGACTCCGCGGAACCGCCCGCCGCGCAGCGCGGCCCTCGTCAGGCCGGAGTTCTCGAACCGCCGCGCCGACACCACCGTCACCCCGACGCCGGCCGCCGCGGCTCGTTCCAAGGCCGTCGGGCCGGACTGGACGCCCTCGGGCGGGAAGTCGCCCCGCAGGTCCACAGGCGGCTTCTGACCGACCCCGGTCCAGTGCAGCGTGTGCAGCAGCCGCGCCCGCCGCCCGGAGCCCACGCGCATCGTGATGCCGACCATCCCGTGGTGCCCCGGCACCGTCCCCGTCCCGAGCGACGTCAGGCTCGTCGACGTGCTCGACGGGAAGCCCGCCGTGAGCGGCCCGGCGTCGGGCAGGCTCGAGAGGAACGGCGCGTCGGCCGCGTACCGGTCCAGCAACCGGGCGCCGAGCCCGTCGATGAGGAGCAGGCCGGCGGCGCGCACCGGTGGGATCACGATCCCGTCCTGGCCGCCGGGCAGTCCGAGTGCGGCCATCAGAGCCGGCAGCACCTCCGCCAACGACCGCTCGCCGTACCGCGGGAGGACGGGCTCGGGCGAGGCAGGCTCATGTCCGTCGAAGGGCACCCGGTCAGCGTGTCACGATCGGGGCATGGTCGAGGCGGTGGAGCGTGTGACCCCGGACCGGCCCGGGCCGTCGGACGTCACCCTGCCCGACGGATTGCGCGTCGTCGTCGACCGGCACGTCGTCGCGCTCGACGGCGGCCGGGTGCTGCTCGGCGGTGCGCCTCCGCGCATGCTGCGGCTCACTCCCGCCGGTCGTGCGCTGCTGGCCGACGGCGGTTTCGCCGTCACCGACCCCACGTCACGCGCCCTGGCCAGACGGCTGCTCGACGGCGGCGTCGTGCATCCCGTCCCGGGCACCGGCGGGCCCGGGCCGGAGCAGGTGACCGTCGTCGTCCCGGTCAAGGACCGGACCGGCGCCGTCGCCCGGCTGCTGGCCGCTCTCCCGACGGACCTGGGCGGCGTGATCGTGGTCGACGACGGGTCCGCCGATCCCGACGCCCTGCGGGCGGTCGCGGGCAAGGTCGGCGCCCGCGTCCTGCGCCACGCGCGCCCACGCGGTCCGGCTGCCGCGCGCAACGCCGGGCTCGCGGAGGCGATGACCCCCGTCGTCGCCTTCCTCGACTCCGACGTGCTGCCGACCCCCGGCTGGCTCGAGCCGCTGCTGGCCCACCTGGCCGATCCGGCGGTCGGACTGGTCGCCCCGAGGATCGTGGCCCTGCCGCCGGTCCGCGGCTGGCTCGGCCGGTACGAGGCGGTGCGCTCGTCGCTCGACCTGGGCCCGGATCCGGCCGTCGTCGTGCCGCGCACCCGAGTCGCGTACGTGCCCAGCGCGGCGATGCTCGTGCGCCGGTCGGCCGTCGGGGTCGGCTTCGACGACGACATGGACGTCGCGGAGGACGTCGACCTCGTCCTGCGCCTGCACGCCGCGGGCTGGCGGCTGCGCTACGAGCCGGCGTCGCGGGTCGCGCACGACCACCGCACGGGACTGCGCGCCTGGTGGCTGCGCAAGGCCTACTACGGAACCGGCGCGGCCCCGCTCGCGCTACGCCATCGCGGCGCGGTGCCGCCGATGGTGCTGAGCCCGTGGGCGGCCGC
Source organism: Pseudonocardia charpentierae (assembly GCF_031845345.1). Taxonomy (NCBI): domain Bacteria; kingdom Bacillati; phylum Actinomycetota; class Actinomycetes; order Pseudonocardiales; family Pseudonocardiaceae; genus Pseudonocardia; species Pseudonocardia charpentierae. The sequence goes on from NZ_JAVREJ010000009.1 coordinate 188,459, forward strand.
GGTCGCCGGAGCCCTGCTCGCCCGCCGCCCGCTCGTCGCCGCGGGAGTGGCCGCCTGGGCCGTGCAGCGGCTGGTGCCGCAGCTGCCGGAGCTCTCGCGGCCGTGGTCGGCGGCGGCCCGGATCGTCGGGCTGGGCGCGGTGGGCGCGGTCGCCCAGACCGCGGACGCGATCAACCGCCACTACTGGCCGTTGACCGCGCTGGCCTGCGCGGTCTCGGCGCGGGCCCGCCGGACGGTCGCGGCCGTCGCGCTCGTCGAAGGAGTGGTCGACTGGGTGCGCCACCGCGACCGCGACCCGTCGGTGCGGCCGGGGCTGCTCGGCCACGTCGTGGCGCACCGGCTCGACGACCTCGCCTACGGTGCCGGGCTCTGGTGGGGCGCGCTGCGGTATCGCACGCTGGAGCCGTTGCGACCGACCGGCCCGGGGTTTGCGCGGCCGGGAGCCGGGCATCCGCAGCGCGACGGGAAGGAGTCGACGATGACCGGACCGGACGAGCAGGACAAGGGGACCGAGGTGCCTGACGCCGCGGGCCTGCCCCACCTGGACCCGCCTCGTGGCGGCATGAGCGAGGACCCCGACTCGCCGGACCCCGTCGACGTGTTTCCACCGCGCCCCGGTCCGCCGCCCGCCGAGAGCGGACCGGACGTCTCCTGACCCGGACTACCCACCAAGAGTATTGCATCGAACGGGTGAACTCAGTCGATGCTGTACTCCGTGGCTGCGGGCAACATCTCGTAATAGACCCGTAGATGCGGAGCCACCTCACGGTGCGTGCCGTCAGTTCTCCCTGGCGTGCCGTCAGCGGGTATCGGCGGGACGCGCTCTTGTTGCCGTGGCCGTTGATCGGCGATCCAATGTGGTCGCCGCCACACCGGCGCGGCGCGCGGTCGCGTGCGCCGACCACGGAAGACCGGCGCGGCCCGATGGGCATCCCGACCCGTCGCGGTCCGCGGCGAGGAGGAAGGGCTCATGGCACAGGTCCGGGTCACCGTCGACGGCGTGCAGTACGTCGACGAGGTCGAACCCCGCATGCTTCTGGTCTACTACCTGCGCGAACGGCTGGGAAAGACCGGAACCGTCGTCGGGTGCGACACCAGCAACTGCGGCGCCTGCACGGTCCATCTGAACGGGCAGAGCGTGAAGTCGTGCTCGGTGCTCGCCGTCCAGGCCGACGGCGCAGAGGTCACGACCATCGAGGGCCTCGCCCGCGACGGGCAACTGCACCCCGTCCAGAAGGCCTTCAACGAGTGTCACGCCCTGCAGTGCGGCTTCTGTACCCCGGGGATGGTCATGCAGGCCGTCGACCTGCTGGGGGACAACCCCGACCCGGACGAGCACGAGGTCCGCGAGGGCATCGAGGGCAACCTCTGCCGCTGCACGGGCTACCAGAACATCGTGCGGGCCGTGCAGAGCGCCGCGCACGCGATGAAGCCCGGCGTGGCGGCTCCCGTGGAGACCCCCGCGCCCGTGGCAGGGAGCTGACCCATGACCGACACCCAGCTGACCGCCGAACCCACCACAGGCGAATTCGGGAAGTCCCGGACCCGCAAGGAAGACGCCCGCCTCATCACCGGGCGGACCCGCTGGACCGACAACATCACGCTGCCCGGGATGCTGCACCTTGCTCTCGTGCGCTCGCCCGTCGCCCACGCCCGGATCACCGGGATCGACGCCGACGAGGCCCGCGCACTGCCCGGCGTCATCGCGGTCTACACCGCCGCGGACCTCGGGCTGGCCGAGGCGAGCCTGCCCAACGCCTGGCCGGTCACCCCCGACCAGAAGGCGCCGCAGGCGCCACCGCTGGCCGTCGACACCGTGCACTTCGCCGGCGACGCCGTCGCCGTCGTGATCGCCCGCGACACGGCCACGGCCCGCGACGCCACCGAGCTCGTCCTCGTCGACTACGACGACCTTCCGCCCGTTCTGGACATGGAGGAGGCGCTCGCCGAGGGCGCCACCCTGCTGCATCCGGACCTGGGCACGAACGCCAGCGCGCACTGGGTGTTCGACTCCGGTGAGGCCGGCACCGGCGGCAGCGCGAAGGAGGCGATCGCCGCAGCGGAGAACGACCCCGACGCGATCGTGGTCCGCCGCCGGTTCCGCCAGCAGCGGCTCATCCCGGCGTTCATGGAGCCGCGCTCCGTGGTCGTCGACCCCTCCGGCGAGCAGCTGACCATGTGGTCGGCGACGCAGATCCCGCACATCCTCAAGACGATGGCGGCCGCCACCACCGGCGTGCCCGAGCACAAGCTGCGGGTCATCGCCCCGGACGTCGGCGGCGGCTTCGGCGGGAAGCTGCAGGTCACGCCCGAGGAGATCGTCGTCCTCGCGGCGTCGGTGAAGCTCGGCAAGCCGGTGAAGTGGACCGAGACGCGCTCGGAGTCGCTGCTCTCGGCGCACCACGGCCGCGACCAGATCCAGGACATCACGATCGCCGCCAAGCGCGACGGCACCGTCCTCGCGCTGGACGTCGACCTGCTCGCCGACATGGGCGCCTACCTGCGCCTCGTGACGTCGGGCATCCCGATCCTCGGCGCGTTCATGTTCAACTCGATCTACAAGTTCCCGGCGTACCGGTTCGCCTGCACGAACGTGTTCACGTCCAAGACGCCCACCGACGCCTACCGCGGCGCCGGTCGTCCGGAGGCCACGTTCGCCATCGAGCGGATCATGGACGAGCTGGCGGCCGAGCTGGGTCGTGAGCCGCTGGAGCTGCGCGAGCAGAACTGGATCAAGCACGAGGAGTTCCCGTTCACCACGGTGTGCGGGCTGGAGTACGACTCGGGCAACTACGAGGCCGCCACGGCGAAGGCCAAGGAACTGCTCGGCTACGACGCGCTGCGCCGCGAGCAGCAGGAGCGGCGCGCGTCGGGCGACCCGGTGCAACTGGGCATCGGCATCTCGACCTTCACCGAGATGTGTGGGCTCGCCCCGAGTCGCGTCCTCGGGTCGCTGGCGTACGGCGCAGGCGGCTGGGAGAACGCGTCGATCCGGATGCTCCCGTTCGGCAAGGTCGAGGTGGTCACCGGCGTCTCGGCGCACGGTCAGGGTCACGAGACGGCGTGGAGCCAGATCGTCGCGGACCAGCTCGGGGTCCCGTTCGAGGACATCGAGGTGCTGCACGGCGACACCCAGATCTCGCCGAAGGGCATGGACACCTACGGCTCGCGGTCGCTGGCCGTGGGCGGGATCGCCGTGGTCAAAGCCGCGGAGAAGGTGGTCGCGAAGGCCCGCACGATCGCCGCGCACATGCTGGAGGCGTCCGAGGACGACCTGGAGTTCTCCGGCGGCCGGTTCGGGGTCAAGGGCACGGGCAAGGGCGTGACGATCCAGGAGGTCGCGACGACCGCGTGGGCGGCGCACGACCTGCCCGACGGCGTCGAGCCGTCGATCGACGCCGACGCCACCTACGACCCGGACAACTTCTCGTTCCCGCACGGCACGCACCTCGCCGCGATGGAGGTCGACACGGACACCGGGCGGGTGACGATCCGCAAGTACGTCTGCGTCGATGACGTCGGCAACGCGCTCAACCCGCTCATCATCGAGGGCCAGGTGCACGGCGGCCTCGCCCAGGGCATCGCGCAGGCGCTGTTCGAAGAGGCGAACTACGACGAGCAGGGAACGCTGGTCAACGGCACGTTCGTCGACTACACGCTGCCCTCGGCCTCGGACCTGCCGAGCTTCACCACGGACCGCACGACGACGCCGGCCACGAGCAATCCACTGGGCGTCAAGGGCGTCGGCGAGGCGGGCACGATCGCCTCGACCCCGGCGATCGTCAACGGGGTGATCGACGCGGTGCGGCACCTGGGCGTCAACGAGGTCGAGATGCCGTGCACGCCGCAGCGTGTGTGGCGGGCGGTCCAGGCGGCGCAAGGACGCGCCACCCAGGAGACGCCGGTCGACACCCACTCGCCAGGCGCAGGCCTCGGCTCGATCGACCCGAACAACCCGCAGGAAGAAGAGGTCCAGTGATTCCCGCGCAGTTCGACTACGTCAAGCCCGGCACGGTCGAGGAGGCCGTGGCGGCGCTGCAGGCGGGCGGCGAGGACGCCAAGATCCTCGCCGGCGGCCAGAGCCTCATCCCGGTGCTGCGGCTGCGGCTGGCCGCGCCGTCCGTGCTGATCGACCTCGGCGGGATCCCGGAGCTGCGGCGCATCCGCGACGACGGCGACCGGATCGCGATCGGGGCGATGGCACCGCACCACGAGGTGCTGCGCAACCACCTGGTCGGCGAGCACCTCGGGCTCCTGGCCCAGGCGACGGCCACCGTCGCCGACAACCAGGTCCGGCACCGCGGCACCCTGGGCGGCGCGCTCGCGCACGCCGATCCCGCGGGTGACCTCGGCGGGGTAGCACTGGCCCTGGAGGCGGAGTTCGTCATCGCCGGGTCGGGCGGTACGCGGACGGTGTCGGCCGACGAGTTCTTCGTCGACTACTTCACCACCGCGATCGGCGAGGACGAGATCCTCACCGAGGTGCGGTTCCCGAAGTACACGGGCTGGGGCAGCCACTACGAGAAGTTCAACCGCACCGCGCAGTCGTGGTCGATGGTGGCGATCGCCGCGGCTGTCCGGGTCGAGGGCGGCACGATCGCGGAGGCCCGGGTCGGGCTGACGAACATGGGCACCACCCCGCTGCGGGCGCGTGGCGTCGAGGAGGCCCTGGTCGGGCAGCCGGCGACGGCCGAGGCCGTGCGGACGGCGGCCGAGCGCGTCACCGAGGGCACGGCGGCGCCGAGCGACGCCGACGCCGCCGCGGACTACCGTGAGCACCTCGCCAGGGTCCTCACCGGCCGCGCGGTGCTGGCTGCGGCGGGCTGACGACCTTTTCGGACGCCCGCCCCTCTCCGGGGCGGGCGTTCGTCTTCTGTGGAGGAGACTTCCATGAAGCTCGAGAACAACTTCACGATCGACGCGCCGGTCGAGAAGGCCTGGGCGGCCCTCAACAACCCCGAGACAGTCGCCCCCTGCTTCCCCGGCGCAACGCTCACGACGTACGAGGGCGACTCGTTCGCCGGCACGGTCAAGGTCAAGCTCGGCCCGATCGCGATGACCTACAAGGGCAAGGGCACCTACGTCACCCGCGACGAGGCCGCCCACGAGGTCGTGATCGAGGCCAACGGGCGCGACTCGCGCGGTAACGGCACGGCGAACGCCACGGTGACGGCCTCGCTGGCGGCGGAGGGGGCTGACCGGACGGCCGTCTCGATGGTCACCGACATGACGATCACCGGGAAGCCGGCGCAGTTCGGCCGCGGGGTGATCTCGGACGTGGCCGACAAGATCATCGGGCAGTTCGCCGCGTGTGTGGCGCGGAAGCTGGCGCCGGCCCCTGAGGAGTCCACGGCGGAGGAGGCCGTGCCGGTGGCGGCGACGGCCGCACCCGCGTCGGAGGCGACCTCCGACATCCCGGCGCCCTCCGCCCAGCCGGCTCGGCCTGCGCCGGCACCGGCGGGGGGCTCGGAGGCGATCTCGGACTCGGTCGCGGAGCGGACCGCGTCGTCGAACGGGGCGGCTCCGGGGGCTCCCGGCGCTTCGGAGGTCGAGGCGCCGGTCTCGGCGGAGGTCGCCCCGGATCCCGCGACGACGTCGCCGGTGTCCACGCCGTCCTCCACGGCCCGCACCGCGGCAGCCCCGGCCTCGGCCGCGGGCGGGACGGGCCTGCGCGCCCCGGTGCGCAGCGAGGTCGACGCGATCGACCTGCTCGACACCGCCGGAGCACCGGTCCTGCAGCGCCTCGTCCCGGTGCTGGGCGGCGGCCTGCTCCTGGTGCTGGTGGTCCTGCTGGTCCGGCGGCTGCGCGCCGGCTGACCGCAACGCAGGACTCGCGTGCACGAACGCAAGACTCGCGTACCTGAGTCGTGCGTTCGTGTACGTCGGGGCGTGCGGTGGCGGGCGGTGCGCTCCACGATGGCGACGTGCACCCCGGACCGAACAACGCCCTGACCGACGTCGCAGGCCTCCGGGTCGGACACGCACAGGTGCCCACCGCGCTGTCGGGCACCACCGTCGTGCTCACCCCGCCGGACGGCGCCGTCGCCGGGGTCGACGTCCGGGGTGCCGCGCCGGGCACCCGCGAGACCGACCTGCTCGAGCCGCACACCACGGTTCAGCGCGTGCACGCCGTCGTCCTGAGCGGCGGCAGTGCGTTCGGGCTCGCCGCCGTCGACGGGGTCATGACGCGGCTCGCCGCCGCGGGTGTCGGCTTCCCGGTCCCCGGCGCGGTGGTGCCGATCGTGCCCGCGGCGGTGCTGTTCGACCTGGGCCGCGGCGGCCCGGCGGACGATCCCGCGCTGCGCCCGACCGCCGCGACCGGTTCGGCGGCCGTCGACGCCGCGTCCGGCGGGCCGGTGACCCAAGGTGCGGTCGGGGCCGGGACCGGTGCCCTGGTGGGCGGCCTCAAGGGCGGGATCGGGACGGCGAGCGCGGTCCTCGACGACGGCACCACCGTGGCGGCCCTCGCGGCCGTGAACGCGGCCGGCTCGGCCGTGGACCCGGCGACCGGGGAGCTGCACGCGACGCGGCTCGGGCTGCCGGGCGAGTTCGCGCAGCCGCGCGTCGGCGCAGCGGCGCGTGCGGCGTTGCAGGCGATTGCCGACTCCGTCCGACCGCGGCTCGGCACGGCGACCACCCTCGCGGTCGTCGCCACCGACGCGACCCTGGACAAGGCCGGGTGCGGGCGGCTGGCGACGATGGGCCACGACGGGCTGGCCCGCGCACTCGCGCCGGTGCACACGGCGGTGGACGGCGATACGGTGTTCGGGCTCGCGACGTGCTCGCGTCCGGTCCTCGACGTCGCCGGGCTCATGGCGCTGCACGCCGCCGCCGCGGACGTCGTCAGCAGGGCCGTGGCGCACGCCGTGCTGGCGGCGGAGACGGCGACGACGCCCGCGGGCACCTTCCGGTCGTACCGCGACGTGGCGACGTCGGGCTGATCGCGCCGGGCCGCCCATCCTGTGGCCGTGCTGTGGCAGCATGACCGCCGTGGAACCGGCTGGTCTTGCGGCTTTCCTGGCCGAGCATCCGCCCTTCGAGGCGCTCGGTCCGGAGGCGCTCGACGAGATCGCCCACGACGCGCATGTCGAACGGTTCGACGACGCCGCCCTCATCCACGACGGCTTCAAGGAGCCGACCGACGAGGTGTTCGTCGTGGTCGCGGGGCAGGTGGCCGTCCTGTGGAACGACTCCCGTCAGGCGTCGTCCGACCCCGACGACATCCTCGGGCCCGGCGACGTGTTCGGCTTCCGGGCGATGCTCACCGGGCGGTCGCTCGGCCCGCGCGCGGTCGCGTGCGGCGCGGCCACGGTGGCGCGCATTCCCGCGTCGCTCGCGGGGCCGGCGTTCGCGACCCGCAGCGGGGCACGGTTCCTGGTCGAGACCATGGTGCCGGACCGCCGGGCGACGGACGTGCCGAGCTACAGCAGCGTCGACGACCTGATCGAGCGCGAACCGCTGCTCGTCGACCCGGACACCACGGTCGGCGAGGTCGCGAGGTGGATGACGGACCGGGGCGTCCCGGCCGTGGTCGACCTCGGCGGCGGACGGTTCGGCCTGATCACCGACGCCGTGCTGCGCGCCCGGGTCCTGGTCGACGGCCGATCGGCCAGCACGCCTGCGCGCGAGATCATGGACACCACGGCACCGGTCGTGCACCTGGACGACACCGCCGCCGAGGCGCTGATGCTGCTGCTCGAACGCGACGCCGAGTTCCTCCTGGTGACCGACCGCGCCGGGGTGCTCCGCGGGGTCGTGTGCCCCCGTGACTTCGCCATCTCGCCGATCACCGTCGGGGTCTCCCTGCACGAGCAGCTGCGCCGGGCCACGAGCATCGAGGAGCTGGCCACATTCGCGGGTCGGGTCCCGCCCATGCTCGGCGATCTCCTGTCGCGTGGGCTGGGCGCCGGCCGGGTGATCGCGGTGTACTCCGGTTTCCTCGACACGATCATCCGGCGGGCGATCGGTCTGGTGTTCGCCCGGCACCCGGAACTGTCCGTCGACGCCTTCACCTGGCTGTCGCTGGGGAGCAACGGCCGCAGGGAAGCGGTGCTGAGCTCGGACGTCGACTCGGCGGTCGCGTTCGACGACGCCGTCGACGCCGAGACCGTGCCGGCCTACCGCGCCGCGTTCGCCGAGGTCTCGGGCGTGCTGGCCACCGCAGGCCTCAGCGCGGACGGCCACGGCACCACAGCGCAGGCGGCCATGTTCTCGCGGACGAACGCCGACTGGCGCGCCGCCGCTCGGCAGTGGCTGGCGGCGCCTGCCGACCACAACGGCGCCATGATGACCTCGCTGCTCGTGGACGGCCGTCCCATCCACGGGGATCCGGGCCTCCCTGCCGTGAGCCGCGTGTTCAACGATCTGCGTGAGCATCCGGGAACGATGCGGCTGCTGCTGCGCGAGTCGCTGGCGTACCGGGCGAAGCTCCGGTCGGCGTGGTTCCCGGCCCGTCGCCAGGAGACCTTCGACATCAAGACGCACGGGCTGCTGCCGGTCGTGAATGTCGCGCGCTGGGCCGCGCTGAGCGTGGGCTCGGCCGTGCTGCCGACCACCGAACGGCTCCGGGCCGCGTCCGGCTCCGCCATGCTCCCGGCCGACTCGGCCGCCACGCTGATCGAGGTGTTCGACGTGCTGCAGCGGCTGCGTCTGCGCTACCAGATCCGGCAGTACGGGGCAGGCGAGCAGCCGACCGACGTCGTCACGCTGAAGTGGCTGTCGCCGCTGGACCGGAGCGTGATCGCCCAGGCGGTCCGGGAGATCTCCGCCGTCCAGCGCCGGATGGACAACGTGTCGAACTACGTCGCCGTCGAGGAGTGGGCCTCACCGGGACGGGCATGACCCGGACGTCACACCGCCCCCGACCGCAGCTCGGTCGGGGGCGGTGTGACGGCACCAGTCAGGCGGCGCCCGGAGTCGGCGGCCCGGGCAGCCGGTAGCCGGACGGCGCGACGGTGATCCGCAGCGCCGCGGCCCACGACCCGTCGGCCACGTACTGCTTCAACGCGGCGTTGACCTGGTCGACCAGCGCCGTGTTGCCCTTCTTGATCCCGACGCCGTAGTTCTCGTCGGAGAAGCCCTTACCGACGACCTTGAGCTTGCCCTGGTACTGCGGCTGCGCCGCGAAGCCGGCGAGGATCACGTCGTCCGTGGTCACCGCGTCGACCTCGCTGTTGTTCAGCGCCTGCACGCAGTCGGAGAACCGCGGGAGCTCCTTGAGCTGGATGCGCCCCCGGTAGAAGTTGAGCACGTTCTCCGCCGACGTCGTGCCCGGCACGGAACACAGGTCCTTGCCGTCCAACGTGGTCGGTCCGCTGATCTCGGTCTCGTTGCGCCGGACCAGCAGGTCCTGGTGGGCGACGAAGTACGGGCCGGCGAAGTCGACGACCTGCTTGCGGGCGTCGGTGATCGTGTAGGTGGAGAACACCATGTCGGCCTGGCCGCTGGTGAGCAGGGACTCCCGGTTGCCCGGATCGGCCTGCACCCAGGTGATCCCGGACTCCGGAACGCCCAGCGCCTTGGCGACGTACTTCGCCGTCTCCACGTCGAAGCCGCTGTAGGTGTCGCCGTCCTTGAACCCGAGTCCGGGCTGGTCGAACGAGATGCCGATGGTGACCTTGTCGAGCTTGGCCGCGCCGGGTATCGGGGCGGGCTGCTGGTTCGGCCCCTCGCTCGAGCCCCCGCAGGCGGCCAGCGTGGTCACGATCAACCCGGCGAGGGCGACGACCACGCCCGCCCGCCGTAGCTTTCCCATCACCGCGAGTCCTTCCCGTCATCGTCACGCCGCACGAAGCTGCCGTCGTCGTTCAGGTCTTCCGAGTCGCGTCCCTTGGTGACCGGGTCGTGCTCGGCGACGTCGAGGTCGTCGGGGCCGACGCCCTCTCCATAGGTCGGGCCGTCGTCCGACCAGACCGGCTTGAGCCTGTCGCCGGTGTTCTCCACGACCTTCGGTTTCACCACCCGCCAGCCGATGGCGAGGGCGAGGGCGATGAGCGGGATCCCGAAGACGACCACCAGGAAGTTGACCTTGTGGCTGAGGTAGGGCGAACTCTGCCAGCCGGAGATGCCCATGCCGACGACCACCAGCGCGAGGAAGGCCAGCCCGATGTAGCTCGTGTACGGGGAGCCCGGCATCTGGAACGTGCTGGGTGGAATCACCCCGCGGTCGCTCAGCTGTCGCAGCCGGATCTGGCAGACGAAGATCGTGCCCCAGGTGAAGATCACGCCGATCGCGGCCGCCTCGAGGGCGATCTCGAACGCGTCGGGGGCGAAGAAGTTCAGCAGCGACCCGAAGACGTACACCACCGACGTCATGACGATGCCGGCCCAGGGCACGCCCTGGCTGCTCATCTTGAGGGTGAAAGGAGGTGCCTGCTTGCTCATGCCCAGGCTGCGCAGCACGCGCCCGGTCGAGTACAGACCGGCGTTCAGGCTCGACAGGGCGGCGATGATGAGCACGACCTGGATCGCCGTGGTCATCCAGGTCAGGCCGAGCCGCTCGAAGACCGTCACGAACGGGCTGGTGCCGGACTTGTACTCCGAGGTGGGCAGCATCGACACCAGCAGCAGGATCGAGCCGCAGTAGAAGACGGCGATGCGCATGATGACCGCGTTGACCGCCTTCGGTACTTCGGTCTTCGCGTCTTCCATCTCCCCGGCCGCCACGCCGACCATCTCGATCGCGGCGTAGGCGAACACCACGCCGGACATGGCGAGGATCGGCCCGTACCAGTTGAAGTCACCGGAGCTCGGCCAGAACCCGCCGGGGTTGCTCCACAGGTTGTGGAAGCCGGCCTCGTGGCCGCCGATGCTGAACCCGCCGATCACGACCACGAGCCCGACGACCAGGAAGATCACGATCGCACCGACCTTGGCGATCGCCGCCCAGAACTCGAACTCGCCGAACGCCCTGGCCGACAGGAGGTTGACCACCAGCACCACGGCCAGGGCGATGAGCACCGTCGCCCAGGTGGGCATCAGCGGGAACCAGTACTGCACGTAGAGGCCGACCGCCGAGAGCTCGGCGATCCCGGTGAGCGCCCAGTTCAGCCAGTACATCCAGCCGGTGACGAAGGCCCACTTCTCGCCGTAGAACTCCCGCATGTAGGAGACGAAGGCGCCGGAGGTGGCGCGGTGCAGTACCAGCTCGCCCAGCGCCCGCATCAGGAAGTACGCGATGACGCCCACGAAGGCGTAGGTGAACAGCAGTGCCGGGCCGTTGTTGTGCAGCCGGGAGGCCGAGCCCAGGAACAGGCCCGTGCCGATCGCCCCGCCGATCGCGATCATCTGGACGTGGCGGCGCCCGAGCGACTGTTTGTATCCGGCCTGTTCGGCGTCGAGAGAATTGCGTGGAGCTTCGGTCTGCGTCATGGCACCGTCCTCACCTGGGGGTCGTCACGAACCTGGCGCCCTTGCCGTGCTGTCGCTCTGAAGGCGGAAGTCGGGAAGATCCCGAGGTGCACGGAGCGTATGGGCGAGCCGGAACGGCGGCAAGAGAAGGCAAGGACGTTGACGGTGCACGACTCATCCGTTACAAAACGGCGCTCGCGGGCAGGCCTGACCTGCGGCAATGGTCCGTTTCGGGCTTTTTGTCGCGGCGGGTGCCGTCGTCAGCCGCCGGCGAACGGTGGCAGCACGTCGAGGAGTGCACCGTCGTGCAGAGAGAGCTCCCGGTCACGGACCGCGACCTCGTCCAGCAGGAAGCTGCACCGGCCGAGCACCCGGCCGAAATCGTTGCCGTGCGTCGCGCCCACGGTCTTGAGCAGGATGTCGACCGTCGCGCCGGGTGGCACCTCGACGGCCTCCGTCTCGACGCCCGCGGCGGCGCGGGCCGCGGCGTAGTAGCGCACCGTCACCGTCACGGGTTCTAGCCCCCGATCGCGCTCATCGGCCGGTCCGGCTGCAGGAACCCCGGCTCGTCGATCCCGTGCCCGGCGAGCTTGCCCCACATCGCGGTCCGCCAGACGTCGGCGATCTCCGTGTCCGCCGCGCCGCCGCGGACCAGCGCCCGCAGGTCGGTCTCCCCGCGGGCGAACAGGCACGACCGCACCTGGCCGTCCGCCGTCAGGCGGGTGCGGTCGCAGGCCCCGCAGAACGGGCGGGTGACCGAGGCGATCACGCCCACCGCGGCCGGACCGCCGTCGACGAGCCAGCGCTCGGCAGGCGCGGCGCCGCGCTCGTGGCCGTCGGCGGTCAGGGTGAACGCGGTGCGCAGGGCGGCGAGGATCTCTCCGGCCGTGACCATCTCGGCGCGCTCCCAGCCGTGCTGGGCGTCGAGCGGCATCTGCTCGATGAAGCGCAGCTCGTAGCGGTGGTCGACGGCGAAGCGCAGCAGGTCGACGGCCTCGTCGTCGTTGACCCCCCGCAGCAGGACCGTATTGATCTTCACGGGGGACAGGCCTGCCTCGCGGGCGGCGGCCATGCCGTCGAGGACGTCGCCCAGCCGGTCGCGGCGGGTGATCTCGGCGAAGCGCTCGGGGCGCAGGGTGTCGAGCGAGACGTTGAGCCGATTGACGCCGGCGGCGGCGAGCGCGGCGGCGCGGCGGGCGAGGCCGATGCCGTTGGTCGTCAGCGAGATGTCCGGACGCGGGGTGAGCGCGGCCGACGCGGTGATCACGTCTTCGAGCCCGCGGCGCAGCAGCGGCTCGCCACCGGTGAAGCGCAGTTCGTGCACGCCCAGGTCGCGGACGGCGATCGTGATCAGCCGGACCAGCTCGGCGTCGGTGAGCTGCTCGGCGCGGGGCATCCAGGGCAGGCCCTCGGCGGGCATGCAGTAGGTGCAGCGCAGGTTGCAGCGGTCGGTGAGCGAGATCCGGAGGTCCGTGGCCACCCGGCCGAAGCGGTCGACGAGCCGTGGGTCGTCCGGTCGGGCAGGGTCACGGGGCGCCGCGCCGCCCGCACGCAGCGCCGGGAGACCGAGCTCGGTGGTCGTCACCCTACGAGCGTAACCGCCCTGCGCGCGCCGTGATCGGGGTCGAATAACTGCAAGGGTAGGTCACTCCGCAGAAGCGGGGATACAGTGCCGTCCATGCCGCAGTTCCGAATCGCCGAGGCCGCCCGGCTGCTCGGCGTCAGTGACGACACCGTCCGGCGGTGGGTCGATGCCGGCACACTTCCCGTGCAGACCGACGCGTCGAACCGCAAGGTCGTCGACGGCGCGGCGCTGGCCGAGTTCGCCCGGAGGAACGCGAACGCCGCCCCCGACCCGTCGGGCGTCGGCCGGTCCGCCCGCAACCGCTTCGTCGGCCTGGTCACCGAGGTGATCACGGACAAGGTGATGGCGCAGGTCGAGATGCAGTGCGGTCCGCACCGGGTGGTCTCGCTGATGAGCAGCGAGGCCGCGCGCGAGCTCGGGCTGGCGCCGGGTGTGCTGGCCGTCGCGGTGATCAAGTCGACGAACGTGGTGGTCGAGACCCCCGGCGGAATCTCGTGAGAGCCCGCGTGCTGGCCGTCGCGGGCCTCACCCTGCTGCTGGCGGGCTGCGGCGGGGGGTCGCAGCCCGCCGGCACGGCACCGGCGTCGGCGTCGGGGTCGACTTTCGCGGAGTCCGGCACGCTCACGGTTCTCGCCGCCGCGTCACTGACCGAGGCGTTCACCGCGCTGGAGAAGCAGTTCGAGGCCGCCCACCCGGGCGTCGACGTCAAGCTGAACTACGCCGGGTCGTCCGATCTCGCCCAGCAGATCGTCAACGGCGCGCCCGCCGACGTCTTCGCCGCGGCGAGCGCCGCGACCATGAAGACGGTCACCGACGCCGGCATGACCGCCGGCCCGCCGACGGTCTTCGCCACGAACGTCCTGCAGATCGCGACCGCGCCGGGCAACCCCGAGGGCATCGCGTCGTTCGCCGACCTCGCGAAGCCGGACCTCAAGGTCGTCGTCTGCGCGCCGCAGGTGCCCTGCGGCGCGGCCGCGGAGAAGATCGAGAAGGCCACGGGCGTGGCGCTCCGCCCGGTCAGCGAGGAGGCCGACGTCAAGTCGACCCTGGGCAAGGTGACCAGCGGCGACGCCGACGCCGGGCTCGTCTACGTCACGGACGTCTCCTCCGCGAAGGGCACCGTTCAGGGCGTCGACTTCCCGGAGGCGGATCAGGCGACCACCGACTACCCGATCGCCGTGCTCGAGGAGGCGCCGCAGGCGCAGCTCGCACAGCAGTTCGTCGACCTCGTGACGGGCGACGAGGGGCAGCATGCCCTGAAGACGGCCGGGTTCGGTCCGGGGACGTGACGAGGGCCCGGACCCCGACGCGGGCGTCTGCCGTCGCCCTGCCCCGCCTCCTGTGGGTTCCTGCGGCGTTCGCGTTCGCGCTGGTCGCGTCGCCCGTGGTCGGGCTCCTCCTGCGCGCCGACTGGCCGCGCATGCCCGAGCTCCTGACCAGCGGGGCCGCCCTCGACGCGCTGCGGCTCTCGGTTGTCACCGGCGCGATCTCGACGCTGCTGTGCGTCGTCCTCGGCGGCCCGCTCGCGGTGGTCCTCGCCCGCGGGCAGCTGCCCGGACTGCGGGTGCTCAGATCGGTGGTGCTGCTGCCGCTGGTGCTGCCGCCGGTCGTCGGCGGGCTCGCGCTGCTGTTCCTGCTGGGTCGGACCGGCCTGCTCGGCAAGCGTCTCGACACGTGGTTCGGCATCACGATCCCGTTCACGACGACGGCGGTGGTGCTCGCGCAGACCTTCGTCGCACTGCCGTTCCTCGTGGTCAGCGTGGAGGGTGCGTTGCGCACGGCGGGCGGGCGGTACGAGGCCGTCGCCGCGACGCTGGGCGCCCGTCCCGGCTACGCGTTCCGGCACGTCACCGTCCCGCTCGTGCTGCCCGGACTCGCCTCGGGCTCGGTGCTGGCGTTCGCCCGGTGCCTGGGCGAGTTCGGTGCGACGACGGCGTTCGCCGGCAGCCTGCAAGGCACCACCCGCACGCTGCCCCTGCTCGTGTACCTGCAGCGCGAGACCGACGTCGACGGCGCGGTGGCCTTGTCGCTGCTGCTCGTGGCGGTCGCGGTGGTGGTGATCGCCGTGGGGCGCTCGCGGACGGCGGAGGGTCTGTCGTGACCGGGGGAGTGGCTGCCGGGCTCGACGCCGCCGTCGTCGTCCACCGTTCCGGCTTCACCGTCGACGTCGCGCTCACCGTCGCGCCCGGCGACGTGCTGGCCGTCCTCGGCCCCAACGGGGCGGGCAAGTCGACGGTGCTCGACGTGCTCGCGGGGCTGCTGCAGCCCGATGCCGGGCACGTCCGGCTCGGCGGTCGCACGTTGACCGGCGACGGTGCACACGTGCCCCCGCACCGCCGCGGCGTGGGTCTCCTGGCCCAGCAACCCCTGCTCTTCCCGCACCTGTCCGCCCTGGCCAACGTCGCGTTCGGGCCGCGGGCCCAAGGCCTGCCCCGCCGGGCTGCGCTGACCCGCGCCGGGGAACTGCTCGACGCCGTCGACATGGGTGCGTTCGCGGAGCGACGGCCGGGTCAGCTCTCCGGAGGCCAGCAGCAGCGGGTTGCGCTCGCCCGTGCGCTGGCCGCCGGCCCCGACCTGCTGCTGCTCGACGAGCCCCTCGCGGCGCTGGACGTCGACACCATGCCCGCGATGCGGGCGTTGCTGCGCCGCACGATCCGGGACAGCGGGCGGACGGCCGTCCTCGTCACCCACGCCGCCCTCGACGCGCTGGTGCTCGCCGACCGGGTGGCGGTGCTGTCCGACGGGGCCGTCGTCGAGGAGGGGGCGACGCGCGAGGTGCTCGCCCGCCCGCGCAGCCCCTTCGCCGCCCGGATCGCCGGGCTCGACCTCGTGCCCGGCACCGCCTGCCCCGAGGGACTGCGCACGGCCGACGGGCTCGTCGTCGCCGGGCACGCCGAGGGCACCGTCGTCGGGGATCCGGCGGTCGCGGTGTTCCCGCCCGCAGCCGTGGCGGTGTTCGCGGAGAGGCCGCACGGCAGCCCGCGCAACGCCGTGCCGGTCCGGCTCGCGGCGGTCGAGCCGCACGGCGACCTCGTGCGGCTGCGTGCCGCGGTGCGCGACGGCGGTCCGGTGTGGGCCGAGGGGCTGGCCGCGGACGTCACTCCCGCGGCGCTCGTCGACCTGCCTGCTGAACCAGGCGCTCAGCTGTGGTTCGTGGTGAAGGCGACGGAGGTGGCGATCCACCCGGCCGGCCGACGGGCGTGACCGGAGAGCCACGGGACGACATTCCCGCTGGGGTGAGCTGGTCAAACGAGGTCTCACTCCGTGGTGCCCGAGCGTCACCCGACCACCGATCGTGTGTCTTACGCACACGTCGGAGGGCTCGTAGCGTCGCGCGGCGTGACCCGGTCCCTGCGTGCACTCCCGTGGGTGATCGCCCTGGTGCTCTTTGCGGGCCTCGTCGGCCCGGGGTTCGGACGGGCGGCGGCGGACCCGGCGACGTGGATCGTGCACACCCGTACCGCGGCCGACTCGGACGCGGTCGTGCACGACGGCGGGATCACGCCGACGGCGGTGTTCGGCAGCGCGGTCGCCGGCTTCGCGGCACCCCTGACGTCGGCGCAGTTGGGCGTGGTCCGCAGGCATCCGGGTGTGCTCGGGGTGGAGCGCGACCAGGCGGGTGCACCGGCCGAACCGCGGACCACGCGGCTGTCGGCCGCGGACGCCGGAGGGCAGGGCAACTGGGGCCTCGACCGGATCGACCAGCGCGCCCTGCCCCTGGACGGCCGGCACGCCGTGAAGGCGACGGGCGCGGGGGTGGCGATCTACGTGCTCGACACCGGTGTCGACACCACACATCCCGAGTTCGACGGCCGTGCGCAGCCGGCGTTCAACGCTGTCGACCGCACCGCCGACGACTGCGACGGCCACGGCACGGTCGTCGCCGGGATCGCCGCGTCCCGGCTGCACGGCGTCGCGCCGCAGGCGCAGGTCCGGTCGGTGAAGGTGCTCGACTGCAACGGGGTGGGGACGCTCTCGTCGCTGCTGTCGGGGATCGACTGGGTCGCGCGGAACGCGCAGCGGCCTGCGGTGGCGGTGATGTCGTGGAGCTACGGCCCGTCCGACGCGCTGGCGGCGGCGGTGCGGTCGCTGGTCGACGGCGGGGTGTTCGTGGCGGCGTCGGCGGGCAACACGGGAGCCGACGACTGCGCGGCCCTGCCGCGGGCGGTACCCGGCGTGACGGTCGTGGCGAGCTCGGCGCGCGACGACAGACGGGTCACCGCGTCGAGCACCGGCCCGTGCGTGGACGTCTACGCCCCCGGTGCGTCGATCATGTCGACGGCCGCGAAGGGCGGGGTCCAGTCGTGGTCGGGCACGTCGATGGCGGCGCCGCACGTGGCGGGGGTGGCGGCGCTCTACAAACAGGTGCACGGCGACGCCCCGAGCGCGGACGTCGAGAAGTGGATCGTCGACCACGCGACGCCGGGGGTGGTGCAGGGCGGCGACGTGGGCGGGACCCCGAACCGGCTGCTCTACGCCGGTGATCTCTAACCCCGCGTGTCTTGCGTTCCGAGCCGCCAGGTCGCGATGACGTCGTGGGCCGCCGTTCCCCCGGGCCCGGCGCCCAGTCGGCTGCGGACGAGGTGCAGCGCGTCGGCGGTCCAGGGCGTTCCGGTGAAGTCCTTGAGTGCGTCGACGGCCGGACGCAGGTCGGAGCCAGGCCGCGCCCGGGCAAGGGTGAGGTGCGGGCGGTATGGGCGGTCGTCGACCGGAATGCCGCACCGCCGGGCAACCGCTCCCACCGAGCCGGCGAGACCGCGCACACCGGTGTGACCGCGCCGGGCGTCGGCGCCGAGGTCGTGCACCCGGATCCAGAGCACGCGGTCACCGAACCGTCCGCCTCCGCCCAGCGCGAGTTCCGTCGGCGGATGGCGACGGGCGGCGCGGGCGAGGCGCTCGGCGAGCGCCGGAAGCACGCCGTCGTCGAGCCCGTCGCCCTCGATGTCGCCGAGGAATGCCAACGTGAGGTGCCACTGCCCGGGTGGAGTCCAGCGCAGGCCTGGGTCTGCGGCCTGAACCGGCGCGAGGGCGGCGGCGAGCTCGGCCAGTGCCGATGCCGGCGGGACCAGAGCGACGAACGCGCGCACCCCGTCGGTCAGGCCGGCTCGATGACCTCGAACCCCGCGTACGGCACCAGCGCCTCGGGGATCCGCACCGACCCGTCGCGCTGCTGCCCCTGCTCGAGGATCGCCACCAGGGTCCGCCCGATCGGCATCGCCGAGCTGTTGAGCGTGGCGGCGAACCCGCGGCTGCCGTCGGCGGTGCGCGTCCGGATGCTCGCGCGCCTCGCCTGGAACGTGCCGCAGTCCGACGCCGACGCGATCTCCCGGTACTTCTGCTGCCCCGGCAGCCACACCTCGACGTCGTAGGTCGTCTGCGCCGAGAAGCCCATGTCGCCGGCCGCCAGCTTGATCACCCGGTAGGCCAGCCCGAGCCCCTTCAACACCGCCTCGGCGTGCGTCACGAGCAGTTCCAGCTCGTCGCGCGACGTCGACGCCTCCACGATCCGCACCAGCTCGACCTTGGAGAACTCGTGCATCCGGATCAGCCCGCGGGTGTCGCGGCCGTACGAGCCGGCTTCCGACCGGAAGCACGGGGTGTGCGCGGTGTAGGCGAGCGGGAGGTCGTCGACGGCCAGCGTCTCCCGGGCGTGCATGTTCGTCAGCGGCACCTCGGCCGTCGGGATGAGGTACAGCTCGCGGTCCGCGACGCCGGTCTTGAACAGGTCCTGCTCGAACTTCGGCAGCTGGCCCGTCCCGGTCATCGTCTCCCGGTTGACGAGCGTGGGAACCGAGAACTCGGTGTAGCCGTTCTCCTCGGCGAGGTCCAGGAAGTAGCGGGCCAGCGCGCGCTCCAGCTTCGCGCCCTTCCCGCGCAGCACGGCGAACCGAGGGCCCGCGAGCTTCGTCGCGCGCGGCAGGTCGAGGATGCCGAGCTTCTCGGCGAGGTCGACGTGGTCGAGTGGGGCGAAGTCGAGCACGGGCGGCTCGCCGACGGTCCGGATCAGCTCGGCGTCGTCGTCGCTGCTGCCGTCCGGGACGTCGTCGGCGGGCAGGTTCGGGATGCCCATCAGCAGGTCCTGCAGCTGCGCGTCCAGGTCGCGCGCCTCGGTCTCCGCGTCCGCGACGACCGTCTTCAGCTCGCGGGCGCGCTCCACCAGCGCCGGGCGCTCGTCCGGCGACGCCGATCGGACCGAGGTGGCCGTCCGCTTGGACTCCGCGCGGGCCTCGTCGCCGCGGTGGATCGCGGCGTTGCGGGCGGAGAGCAGCTTCTCCAGCGCGGTGACGTCGAGCGCGTAGCCGCGCCGGGCGAGCCGCCGCACGGCGTCGGTGGCCGGGTCGAGCAGGACGCGAGGGTCGTGCATCTCCTCAGGCTATCGCCGGGCCGCCAACGGGTTTCGGGCGCGTTGCGAAGCGGTACGTGGCGCCGTCGGTGGATCTACGCTCCACCGATCGCGGTCGGAGGAGGAACCCGTGAGAGAGACCGGTGACCCACGCGAGGACGGCATCGAGGCCTTCGGCTACCGCCAGGAGCTGAAGCGCTCGCTGAACTTCACGGACCTGCTGGTCTACGGGCTGATCTTCATGGTGCCGATCGCCCCGTTCGGCATCTTCGGCAGCGTCTTCCAGGCCTCCGGCGGGATGGTCGTGCTGGCCTATCTGGTCGGCGCGGTCGGCATGGCGTTCACCGCTGCGTCGTACGCACAGATGTCGAGGGCGTTCCCGGTGGCCGGGTCGGTGTACACGTACGCAGGCCGCGGGGTCGCCCAGCCCGTGGGCTTCCTGGCCGGGTGGATGGTGCTGCTGGACTACGTGCTGGTCCCCGGACTGCTCTACCTGATCTCCGGGGTGGCCATGAACTCAATCCTGCCGGCGGTTCCGGTGTGGGCGTGGGTGGCCGTGTTCGTCGTGCTCAACACCGTCGTCAACTACTTCGGCATCGAGACCACCGCCCGGATCAACAAGGTGATGCTGGTCGCCGAGCTGATCGTGCTCGCGATCTTCCTGGTGGTCGGCGTGGTCGCGCTGGCGAACGGCGCCGGCCGCGGGTTCGCGCTCACCCCGCTCTACGACAGCAGCACGTTCTCGCTCGGCCTCGTCTTCGGTGCGGTGTCGATCGCGGTGCTGAGCTTCCTCGGCTTCGACGGCATCTCCACCCTCGCGGAGGAGAACCGGGACTCCGCGCGCTCCGTCGGCCGGGCCATGATCGCGGCACTGGCGGTTGCCGGACTGCTGTTCGTCGTGCAGACCTGGGTCGCGGCACTGCTCGTCCCGGACCCGCAGCGGCTGATCGCCGAGGGCGACGCGGGGGGCACGGCTTTCTACGACGCCGCGGCGGTGGCGGGCGGGGCCTGGCTGTCCACCCTGACGGCGGTGGCCACGGCGGTGGCCTGGGGGTTCGCCAACTCACTCGTCGCGCAGGCGGCGACGTCACGCCTGCTGTTCGCGATGGCCCGCGACCGGCAGCTGCCGGCGTTCCTGCGTCGTGTGCACCCCCGGCGCCGTGTCCCGGTGAACGCGACGCTGCTCGTCGCCGTCCTCTCGCTGGTGCTCGGCATCTACATGAGCACCCGTGAGGACGGCATCACGCTCATGTCGACGCTGGTCAACTTCGGTGCGCTGTCGGCGTTCCTGGTCCTGCACGTCTCGGTGGTGGTGCACTACATGATCCGCCGGCGGAGCAGGGACTACTGGCGGCACCTCGCCGTTCCGGTGATCGGCTTCCTGATCCTCGCCTACGTCGTGGTGAACGCCCAGGTCGCCGCCCAGACGCTCGGCTTCGTCTGGCTCGTGCTCGGGATCGTCGTCCTCGTCGTGCTGCTCGCCACCGGCCGCCGGCCGACCATGGCGGTGCCGTCCGAATCGTGAACGGCAGGGGTGGTGCGGCCCTGCCCCGCGGCGCAGGATGTGCGCTACCCCACACATGGTGAGGAGTCGCCGTGCCCCCTGCCGTCCCGTCGTACGCCTCCGGAACCTCCGACGTCCCGCTGCTCGGCGACACCATCGGCGACGGCCTCGACCGCACCGCCGCCCGCCGTCCCGACGGCGAAGCCCTCGTCGAGGTGGCCACCGGGCGCCGCTGGACCTACGCCGAGTTCGTCGCCCAGGTCGACGCGCTGGCGTTCGGGCTGCTCGGCGCCGGTGTCCGCACCGGCGACCGGGTCGGGATCTGGGCCCCGAACGTCGCGGAGTGGGTGTTCGTCCAGTACGCGACGGCGAAGATCGGCGCGATCCTGGTCAACATCAACCCGGCGTACCGCACCCACGAGCTGGAGTACGTGCTCAACCAGGCGGGCGTCTCGGTGCTCGTCGCCGCCCGCAGCTTCAAGACGTCCGACTACGCGGGCATGATCGACGAGGTCCGGCCCCGCTGCGCCGGCCTGCGGCGGGTGGTGCTGCTCGGCTCGGCGGAGTGGGACGCGCTGGCGTCCGCGAGCGGCGACCGCGACGAGCTGGCGCGGGTGCAGGCATCGCTGAGCCCGGACGACCCGATCAACATCCAGTACACGTCCGGCACCACGGGCTTCCCCAAGGGCGCCACGCTGAGCCACCACAACATCGTCAACAACGGGTTCTTCGTCGGGAGCCTCTGCGGCTACACCGAGGACGACCGCGTCTGCATCCCCGTGCCCTTCTACCACTGCTTCGGCATGGTCATGGGCAACCTCGGCTGCACCACCCACGGCGCGACGATGGTCATCCCGGCGCCCGCGTTCGACCCGGCCGCGACGCTGCGCGCCGTCGCCCAGGAGCGGTGCACCTCCCTCTACGGGGTACCGACGATGTTCATCGCGGAGCTGGGCGCGGCCGACTTCGACTCGTACGACCTGTCGTCGCTGCGCACCGGGATCATGGCCGGCTCGCCGTGCCCGGTGGAGGTGATGAAGCAGGTCGTCGACCGGATGGGCATGACCGAGGTGACCATCTGCTACGGCATGACCGAGACCTCGCCGGTGTCGACGCAGACCCGCGCCGACGACACGCTGGACCGGCGCGTGTCGACCGTCGGCAGAGTCCATCCGCACGTCGAGGTCAAGGTCGTCGACCCGGCTACGGGGCGGACGCTGCCCCGCGGCGAGCCCGGTGAGCTGTGCACCCGCGGTTACTCGGTGATGCTCGGCTACTGGGACGAGCCGGAGAAGACGGCGGAGACGATCGACGCCGCACGCTGGATGCACACCGGCGACCTGGCGGTGATGGACTCCGGCGGCTACGTGAACATCACCGGCCGGATCAAGGACATCGTCGTGCGCGGCGGGGAGAACATCTCGCCGCGTGAGGTCGAGGAGTTCCTCTACACGCATCCGGACGTGCGCGACGTGCAGGTCGTCGGGGTGCCGGACGTGCGGTACGGCGAGGAGCTGTGCGCGTGGGTGATCCTGCGCGACGGCGTCTCCGGCCTGACGCCGGAGGCCGTGCGCGAGTTCGCGGGCGGCCGGTTGGCGGCGTACAAGATCCCGCGGTACGTGCTGGTGGTCGACGAGTTCCCGATGACGGTCACGGGCAAGGTGCGCAAGGTCGAGATGCGGGAGCGGTCGGTGGACATGCTGGATCTCGGCGACGCGGCGGCGGTGCGCACGGCGTGACGGCGGGGCGTCGGCGCACGGCGGAAGGCTGCTGCGCGGACGCCCGACTTCGCAGTATCGTTGCGGTCGCGCGTCCCGGTGCACGCACCTGGGGCGCGTTCGTCGTGCGGGCGGTGCTGCGCGCGAGGTGGACGATCGAGGAACGGGTGAGCAGGGTGCCGACCGGCAGGGTCAAGTGGTACAACGCCGACAAGGGCTTCGGGTTCCTCGCCCAGGACGGCGGCGAAGACGTCTACGTCCGCAAGGCCGCGTTGCCGGCCGGGGTGCCGGGGTTGAAGCCGGGGCAGCGTGTCGAGTTCGGCATGGCCGAGGGCCGGCGCGGGCCGCAGGCGCTCTCGGTCCGGCTGGTCGACTCGCCCCCGTCCGTGGTCGAGGCCGCGCGCCGGCCTGCCGAGGAGCTGCACGGCCTGATCGAGGACATGATCCGTCTGCTCGAGACCAAGGTGCAGCCGGACCTGCGCCGCGGCCGCTACCCGGAGCGGCGCACCTGCAAGCTGGCGGCGGAGGTCGTGCGGGCGGTGGGGCGCGACCTCGACGGCTGAGGGCTGTGACCGATCCGGCACGACGCATCCACTCCGGCTCCGCGCGGGGCGGCTGCCCCGCGCCGGATCAGGGGCCGGTCGCGTTCAGCACCCAGCTGCCCCGCACGGGGAACTCGAGCTCGCCGGTGTCCTCGTTGAGCTGCGGTGCCGGGCCGAACTGCTGCACCTGCGCCGCGACGAGCCGGTCCGTGGCCTCGGGGAGCGTCAGCGTGTAGTCGTGCTGCTGCTTCGCCGGGAACAGCGGGCTGCGGGCGTCGACCTGCTCGCCGCCGGCGTTGCGGTAGCTGAACACCACGTGCCAGGGCGCCTCGGCGACGCCGTCGGGCACGTTCACCTGCAGCGGCGTCCCGGCCGGGACGGCGAGCTGGACGGGCGCGGCGGCGTCGTCGGAGCAGTCGGTGAGCTTGAGGTCGCAGTACTGCGTGGGACGGGCGGCGACGCTGGTGCCCGCCGCGGCGAACGTGACCTCGGGCGGTGTGCCGCTCCCGCAGCCGGCCGCGAGCAGGGCGACGGCGGCGAGGACGAGGCGGCGGCGCACGTCGGCAGCCTACGTGCCGGGCGGGAACGCAGGACTCGCGTGCAGGAACGCACGACTCGCCGGGCAGGAACGCGCAACTCACGGTCAGTGGGGCGCGGCGGGGTGGGGCTCGGGGCTGGGGTCGGCGTGGGGTCGGGTGCCGAGGAACGGCAGCAGGGTCTTCCCGCGGCCGACGAGCGCCGCCTGGATCCCGACCAGCACCATCGTGCCGGCGACGATGCCGAAGCCGAGGCGGAAGGAGTCGTGGGGGAGCAGGACACCGAGCGCGCCGCCGGCCACCCACGCGAGCTGCAGCACCGTCTCCGAGCGGCCGAACGCCGAGGCGCGGGAGCGTTCAGGCAGGTCGCGCTGCACCACGGCATCCAGTGCGACCTTGGCCAGCGCGCTGCAGGTCGCGGCCACCAGCGCCGTGAGCGCGGCCGTGCCGATGCCGGGCAGGAAGGCCGCGACCACCGCGGCGGTCGCGGCGATGGCGACGGCCGAGAGCACCAGGGCGTCGGAGTGGTCGAACCGCTGTCGTGACCCGATCGCGTTCCCGACGAACGACCCCACCCCGGCGGCCGCCCCGACCACGCCGATGAGCAGCAGCTGCCGGGTGGGTTCGGTCTCGGTCTGCGCCTTGACGACGAACGCGACGAAGAGCGTGAGGAAGCCGGTCAGCACGCGGGCCGCGCCGTTGCCCCACAGCGCCACCAGCGCAGCGCGCCCCATCGCGATGCGCTCGCGGCGGGCCGGTGGCTCCGTCTCGTGCAGGGTCGCCGGCACCTCGCCCTCGGTGACCTCCACCCACGCCGGGATCCGCAGGCAGAGCAGCACACCGGCGACGCTGAGCGCCGAGGTGAAGAACAGGGCTCCCGGCGAGCCCCACATCGCCGCGATCCCGGCG
This sequence comes from Pseudonocardia charpentierae, assembly GCF_031845345.1. Lineage (NCBI taxonomy): Bacteria > Bacillati > Actinomycetota > Actinomycetes > Pseudonocardiales > Pseudonocardiaceae > Pseudonocardia > Pseudonocardia charpentierae. The sequence continues at coordinate 212,945 of NZ_JAVREJ010000009.1, forward strand.
GCCAGGCCGCCGAACACCGCTCCGGAAGCGAGCCCGAACGTGGTGAGCCGGGAGTTGGTGGTGACGAGAGTGATCGTCTCCGGCAGGACCCGCGGGGTGACGGCAGCCTTGAGGACCACGAACGACTTGCTCAGCACCATCGCCCCGAGCGCCGCCGGGTAGAGCACCCAGCCGTCGTAGCCGAACGCCATGACCACCGCCAGCACGGCGCGTCCACCGAAGGAGACGGCGAGGGCGACGCGTCGCCCGCGCTGCAGGCGGTCGAGCAGGGGCCCGATCACCGGCGCGACGACCGCGAACGGCGCCACGGTGATCGCGAGGTACAGCGCGACGTTCGTCTTGCTCTCCGCGGTGGCTGCGGCGAAGAACAGCGTGTTGGCCAGCGCGACGGCCACGGCGGCGTCCACGGCGTAGGTCATCATCGTCGCGTAGGTCAGCGCGGTGAGCCCGGAGCGGTCGGCGCCGTCGGCGGTCGCCGCGCGATGGAAGGCCCGGATGCCGTTCTCGGTGATCTCGCGGCTGCGCAGCGCCGCGACCCGGGTCACTGTCAACTTGCGCGGCATGCGCCGCGGCGGAGCGGCCGTCGGGATTCCGGTGGGGGGCGTGGCGTCGTCGTCCACGACGTCCGTCGCGGTGTGCCCGGGCCACGGGGTGCCGGCCCCCGGACGGCAGACGGCGGTGTCGACCTCCGGGCTCCACCGGCGGATCACCGGCGCGCCGTCGGTGCCCACCCACCGTCGCCGGTATCCGAACGCCACGCGGCCATTCTGGCCCACCACCCCCACCACCCGGACGCGGCGCCGGGGCCGCCACCCGCCCGGGCGGGTGCCTTCTCTAGGAGACGAACCGGACTCGGAAGGTCACAGGCCAGAGCTTCCCGGTGATGAGCAACGTGCCGTCGTCGCCCGGCACGGCGGCGATGCCGTTGAGCACGTCCGTGTCCGCCCGCTGCGCCGGGTCGAGCAGCCCGGCCGCGTCGACGACGGCGGTGACCCGCCCGGTCGCCGGGTCGATCCGCACGATGCGGTCGGTCTGCCAGACGTTCGCCCACACCTGCCCGTCGACGCACTCCAGCTCGTTGAGCCGGTCGACCGGCGCCCCGTCGAGAGTCACGGCGACCGAGCCCTGCTCGGCGAAGGTGGCGGGGTCGTGGAAGCGCAGGCGGTCCGTGCCGTCGCTGCGGACGAGCCGCGCGCTCTGTCCATTGGACGGCTCGCCGTCGTGTCCATTGGACGGCTCGCCGTCGTGTCCATTGGACGGCTCGCCGTCGTGTCCATTGGACGGCTCGCCGTCGTGTCCATTGGACGGCTCGCCGTCGTGTCCATTGGACGGCTCGCCGTCGTGTCCAT
>NZ_JAVREJ010000010.1:0-210630 GCF_031845345.1 Pseudonocardia charpentierae
ATTCATGTGTCGCGGGGTGGTGGTGTGTTCGGCTCTGCCCTGTGAAATAGGGGTGGGGATAAGTTGATAGTGTTGTCGGTGGTTGTGGCGGAGGGGTAACGCCCGGTCCCATCCCGAACCCGGAAGCTAAGCCCTCCAGCGCCGATGGTACTGCACTCGCCAGGGTGTGGGAGAGTAGGTCGCCGCCGACATCAAACGTAAGAGAATGCCCCGCCGGGTGACCGGCGGGGCATTCTGCATTTCCGGATCTGGCCGGCCGAATGCGTCGCCCGTTTCGGGCACCCCCCGTTCCACACTCGCACGAGGCGGCGACGGTTCGGTGCCGCTTCCGTCCCGCCACCTCGGGTTGTCCACATCCCGTTGCCGCCATCCACAGTTTTCCGACGTCCATTGTCGGCCGCCCTGTTCAGGTCGAGGCTGGATCGCACCAGAACCTGTGAAGGCGGGAGAGTGCGATGTACGAGACTCATGTGACCGTGGTCGGCCGGGTCGCCACCGACATCGGCCACAGTCGGTTGAACGACGGCACGGCACTGGCCAAGTTCCGCATCGCCAGCACGGAGCGCCGTTACGACCGCGCGACCGGTGGCTGGGTGGACGGTGCGGAGCTGTTCGTCGACGTGAAGTGCTGGCGCAAGCTCGCGGACAACGCGAGCGCCTCCCTCGTCAAGGGCGATCCGGTGGTCGTCACCGGCAGGCTCTTGACCCGCAACTACGAGCACGAAGGGCAGCGGCGCACGGCTGTGACGGTCGAGGCGCAGAACGTCGCCGCCGACCTCGCCCGTTGCACGGTCGTGCTCAAGCGCGACCGGCGCGCCTCCGGCGAGCCCGAGGCGGCCGGCGACCGAGCTCCTGAGGTGCCGGACGACGTCGAGGGCGCAGCTGCGCTGGTCGGCACGGCACCGGCCGCCGAGGGGTGAGGCCGAGGCCGCAACTACCATCGCTGACGTGGCGGAGTTCATCTACACCCTGCAGAAGGTCCGAAAAGCTCACGGTGACAAGGTCATCCTCGATGACGTGACGTTGAACTTCCTGCCTGGAGCCAAGATCGGTGTCGTCGGGCCGAACGGCGCCGGGAAGTCGACGGTCCTGAAGATCATGGCGGGCCTGGAGCACGCGAACAACGGCGAGGCCTACCTCCAGCCGGGGGCGACGGTCGGGATCCTCCAGCAGGAACCGCCGCTGAACGAGGAGAAGACCGTCCTCGGGAACGTCGAGGAGGGCCTCGGCGAGATCAAGACGAAGCTCGACCGGTACAACGCGATCGCCGAGCAGATGGCCACCGACTACTCCGACGAGCTGATGGAGGAGTTCGGCGAGCTCCAGGAGGTCCTCGACCACGCCGACGCATGGGAGATCGACTCCCAGCTCGAACAGGCGATGGACGCGCTGCGCTGCCCGCCGCCCGACCTGCCCGTCGTCAACCTGTCCGGCGGCGAGCGCCGCCGGGTGGCGCTGTGCAAGCTTCTGCTGAGCAGGCCGGACCTGCTGCTGCTCGACGAGCCGACCAACCACCTCGACGCGGAGAGCGTGCTCTGGCTCGAGCAGCACCTCGCCGCGTACTCCGGTGCGGTGCTGGCGGTCACGCACGACCGCTACTTCCTGGACAACGTGGCCCAGTGGATCCTCGAGATCGACCGCGGTCACACCTATCCCTACGAGGGCAACTACTCGACCTACCTGGAGAAGAAGGCCGAGCGCCTCGCGGTCCAGGGGCGCAAGGACGTCAAGCTGCAGAAGCGGCTGGTCGAGGAGCTGGCTTGGGTCCGTTCCGGCGCGAAGGCGCGTCAGGCCAAGAGCCGGGCCCGTCTCCAGCGCTACGAGGAGATGGCGATGGAGGCCGAGCGGCACCGCAAGCTCGACTTCGAGGAGATCCAGATCCCGGCCGGCCCGCGGCTCGGCAGCATCGTCGTCGAGGTCGCGAACCTGGACAAGGGATTCGACGGCCGCGTGCTGATCAAGGACCTGTCGTTCTCGCTGCCGCGCAACGGCATCGTCGGCGTCATCGGCCCGAACGGCGTCGGCAAGACCACGCTGTTCAAGACCATCGTCGGGCTGGAGCAGCCGGACTCCGGAACGGTGCGGGTCGGCGACACGGTGCAACTGTCGTACGTCGACCAGAACCGGGCCGGCATCGATCCGAAGAAGACGGTGTGGGAGGTCGTCTCGGACGGGCTCGACCACATCCGGGTCGGCCAGACCGAGATGCCGTCGCGGGCCTACGTCGCGGCGTTCGGGTTCAAGGGCCCGGACCAGCAGAAGCCTGCAGGCGTGCTCTCCGGAGGAGAGCGGAACCGGCTCAACCTCGCGATGACCCTGAAGCAGGGCGGCAACCTCATCCTGCTCGACGAGCCGACGAACGACCTCGACGTGGAGACCCTCGGCTCGCTCGAGAACGCGCTCGAGCAGTTCCCCGGCTGCGCCGTGGTCATCTCCCACGACCGCTGGTTCCTGGACCGGGTGGTGACGCACATCCTGGCCTGGGAGGGCTCCGACGAGAACCCGGCGAGCTGGTTCTGGTTCGAGGGCAACTTCGAATCGTACGAGAAGAACAAGGTCGAGCGGCTCGGAGCGGAGGCCGCGCGGCCACATCGTGTGACCCACCGTAAGCTCACTCGTGACTGACAGCAGCGCGAGCGACTGACAGCAGCCAGATCAAGGTCGGGTGGTCGGTATCGCCGTCTCGTCCCTGTAGTCCGCCACAGCACGTCGGGAGGCGATGTGGACACAGTGAACGGGCAGGGCCCCCACCCGGCCCTCGACAGCTCTGCCCCGCTGCAACTCGTCCGGGCGGCCGCGGCCCTGCGCTGGAAGCGGCCCGATCTGACGGCGACGCTCGCGGAACTGGCGGTCGACGCCGCGGACGACGCCGCGACTTGGGTGGCCGCGGCGGGCTGGCTGCTGCACGGGCGGAGCGCGCTCGGCGACGGTCGGGAGGTCGCCTGCGACCTGCTCGACGGTCTTGGGCGATGGGGTGAGGCCGGGGTCGAGCTCATGGCCGGGCCACAGGGTCGGCGGCTGCGCGTCGAACTGGCCGGACCGGCCCGCCGCTCGGGTGCGCCGTCCGCCGTCCAGGCCCTGTTGGCGGCGGAGCCCGGGGTCGACGACCTCGAGGGCGAGCTTCGGCCGGACGTGCTCACCGAGCTGGCCCGGTGCGCGATCGACGATGCGCCGGACACGGCCGCTGCAGCCCTCGACGCGGCGGAACAGGCATGGCTGGCGACGGGATGCGAGCCCGGTGTGGCCTCGGTCCTGCTGCTCCGGGCCGCCCATGAACGGCGGGCGGGTCGTCCGGACGCGGCGGTGGCGGTCGCCGCAGGCGGTCTGGCACGAGTGAACGCCGGAGGGCGGCGTGCGGGGGGCACCGAGTCGGATCACCTCGCGGCGGCTCTCACGGCCGAGTGGATCGCGGCACTGGTCGACGTCGGGCGGATGGTCGACGCGCGCGGCGAGGCGCTGCCTGCGGCGAGCAGGCTCGTCGGCACGGCGCGCCCGAGCCGCCAACTGGCCGGGCTGCGTCTCGCCGTCGCCCGCGTCATGGCCGTCGACGGGGGCGCGGCCGCCGTCCTCGCCGCCCTGGAGCCCGCGGCCCGTGACGCGGCGGACAGCGACGTCCCCGACCTCGAGTCGGCGTGCCGGTCGATGCTCGGGGAGTTGCACGAGGCGGCGGGCCGGTTGGACGAGGCCCTGAGCGCCGTGCGCGCCGCGATGGCCGCGGAGCGGCGCGACCACGACCGCGCGGCACGCCTGCGCAAGCGGCTGGCCGCTGTCACCGGGACCTGGGCGCGGAGACCGAGCAGCAACGAAGCGATTCGTGAGCAGGAGTGGCGGTCGTCGACCGCAGCGGCCATCCGCGAGGCGGCGGCCCTCCTGGGCGCCGGCCCGGGCCACGGCCCTCGAGCCGACGAGACCCACAACGTGGCAGTCGGAGCTGATGCGGCTGGTTCGGAGAACGGATCACCCTCGGATCCGGCGCCGACCCCGAACGGCGCCGACCGCGCCCGGGCCCACGCCGGGAACCCGGGCGGCGCGACGGGCTCCAGCCGGCGGGCGCGGCGACTCGCCGCCGAGTCGGCGGAGGCCGTCGGGTGGTCGGACGCCGCACCACCCGAACTCGGTGCCACCGCGTCCGCGCGGGCCGGTGCCACGAGAAAGGTGAACGCAGCGCCTGCCGCCACCACCGACACGGGCAGATCCGTTGCGGTCGGCAGACCGGCGGGGAGCGGGTCGCTGATCGGCGACGCACTGTTCCGTGAGCTGGTCGGCGACTCTGTCCCGGAATCACCGAGTTCCACCGCCGGGCCCGCCGGCGTGCCCTCCGCCGACGCCGAGCCGTCCGCACGGCCGGTCGGGCAGGTGGATCCGGCGCTGCGCGACACCGTGGTCTTCGAGCGCGATCCACGGCTCGGCTCCACGGTCGCGGTGCCCTCGGTGCACCCCGCCGATGGCGGCGGGTCGGCGGCATCCGTCGTCGCCACACCCGCTCCACAGGCCGACGACAGCGCCGACCAGCGGCCCCCCACGTCGGAACGAGGAGCGACGTCCCCCGACGGCGGCCGTCGCGCACCGTCGGCCGGCGGGCGCGGCTCGGTCGTCGACGACACGGTTCGGGTCGGTCCGGCGCTCTCCGGCGGCCCTCGTGCTCGGCGCAACGGGCACAGCCGTTCTCGGGAACCGGGCTCGGGCGACGGGGGCGCGGCAGGGGTCCCCGAGTCGTCGGAACCACGGGAACAGGGACGCAGGCCCGGAGAAACCGGAGCGGCGCCGGGCGCCGGGCGTCCCCGCCCGACCGACACCGACGGTCTCGGCCTCGGCGACCTCCTGGCCGGCGCTCTCGCCGCCTACCGCAGCATCTGAGGCCGCGCGCCGCGATCTCGTCGGACGACGGCGATCCCGGCTGGCGGTGCGCAGAGTCGAGTGGGCCATGCCACAGGGGCTACCCTTGACGTCGCCAGGCCGGCCGACGCCAGCACCAGCCAGGAGCCCCGGGGGGCACGCACGTGATCAGTCGGACCCGTGAGCAGATTCCCGCCGCGGAGCCGTCGCCTGATCCCGACGCCGGCAGCGCCGGAACTCAGACCGGCGGTTCCACGGCTCCGCGAGATGCGATCGACGCCGGCCTCGACACCCTCTACCGCCGACACACGCCAGACCTCGTCCGCTCCGGGGACCCCGGCCCGATCCTGCGCTCCGCAGCCGAGTCGCACCGCGAGCTCGCCCGGCGTCGTGCACCGGGGCAGGAGCTGATCCGCATCCGCGACGCGGCGGGCGAGTCCGGCGGTGCGGTCCTCGAGATCATCACGGACGACATGCCCTACCTGGTCGAGTCCGTCCTCGCGGCGGTGCGACGGACCGGGGGCGAGGCCCGGCGGATCATCCACCCCATCGTGGTCGTGGAGCGCACGCCGGACGGCGAGCTGCGCGCCGTCCTGCCCGACGGCGATCCGACGACCCCGCCGCCGGGAACGCTCGTCGAGTCGTGGATCCACGTCGATCTGGGCGGCCGAGTCCCTGCCGGGCTCCAGGCGGACGTCACGGAGGTGCTGCACGACGTTCGCGAGGTCGTCCGCGACGCCCCGGCGATGGCCCGGCAGGCACGTGGGCTGGCCGACCGGCTGCTCGCCGACGGCCTGCTCGACGCCGACCGCACGGCGGAGCCGTCGACGGCCAACCGGGCGGAAGACGTCGCGAACCTGCTGCGGTGGCTCGCCGACGGGCACTTCACCTTCCTCGGCCACCGCTACCTCACGGCCGCGGCGGACGGCGAGCTGACTCCCGAGGGGCCCGGGCTCGGCGTCATGCGCACGGACAGCGGCGTCGCTGCTGCGCTCACCCCGGAGCAGGCCGACACCCCGCGCGAGCTGCTCGTGTTCACCCGGGCCAGCGCCAAGAGCCGCGTTCTCCGCCCGGTGCAGCCCTACTACCTCGCCGTCCGCATCGTCGACGCCGGGGGACGGCTGCTCGGCGAGCACCGCTTCCTCGGCATGCTCACCGTCGCCGCGCTCTTCGAGAACGTGCTCGACATCCCGGTCGTCGAGCGGCACGTCCGCGGGGCGATCCACCGCGCCGGCTTCCCGCTGGCCTCCTACTCGGGCCAGCAGATGCTCGAGGTCATCTCGGCGCTGCCCCGCGAGGAGCTGTTCAGCGGAACCCAGCAGCAACTGCACGACACCGCCGTGGGTGTGCTGGCCGTCGCCGGTCGCCGGACCGTCCGCGTCTTCCTGCGCCCCGACCCGTACCGCCGGTTCGTCTCGTGCCTGGTGTACGTGCCGCGCGACCGGTACACGACGTCGTCGCGCATCGCGATGGCCGACGTGCTGCAGCTCCGCCTGCAGGGCACGTCCGTCGACTTCACCGTCCGGCTCACGGAGTCCGCGCTCGCGCTCGTGCACTTCACGGTGCACACCGATCCCGAGACGCCGCCGGAGACCGTGGACGTCGACGACCTCCAGGACGAGCTCGGCGAGGCGATCCGTACCTGGGACGACCGCCTGCTGTCCCTGACCGGCAGTGCCGAGGTCGCCGACCTGCTGCCCGGGGTCCCGGAGGCGTACAAGGCCGGGGTCGACCCGGCGCAGGCGCTGGTCGACCTGCGCTACGTCGCCGGGCTGAGCGGGCCGGGCGACTTCGGCCTACGGCTCTACGCCCCGTCCGGCGGCCAGGAGGAGCGCTTCACCCTGTACCTCGCCGGCGCCCCCGCCACCCTGACGGCGGTGCTCCCGGTGCTGCAGCAACTCGGCGTGGACGTCCTCGACGAGCGCCCCTCGGAGATCGTCCGGCCCGACGGCCTGCGCTGCTGGACCTACGACTTCGGGCTGAGCCTCGACGTCGCGACCCAGACCGCCCTCGCCGATCGGCCGCACACCGAGGTCGCCGCCCACTTCACCGCGGCGTTCGCGGCGGCGTGGCGGGGCGACGCGGAGGCCGACAGGTTCAGTGCACTCGTGCTGCGCACGGCGCTCACGTGGCGGGAGGTCGCGGTGCTGCGGGCCTACGCCCGCTACGCCCGCCAGCTCGGCAACCCGTACGGCGTGAACTACATGGCCGACACGCTGCTGGCCCACCCCGCCATCGCGCGGGCGCTGCTCGACCTGTTCACCGCGCGCTTCGATCCGGCGCTCGACCCGCAGGAACGCGTCGGCACCGAAGAGCACGCCCTCGCCGCCGTGCGGAAGCAGATCGACACCGTGACCGGGTTGGACGCCGACCGGATCCTGCGCAGCTTCCTCGGGATGATCAGCGCGACTCTGCGCACCAACTTCTACCGCGCGCGGCCGTTTCTTTCGTTCAAGATCGACCCGTCCGCGGTGCCGGACATGCCCGCGCCGCGCCCGCGGTTCGAGATCTTCGTCTACTCCCCGCGGGTGGAGGGCGTGCATCTGCGCTACGGAGCCGTGGCCCGGGGCGGGCTGCGCTGGAGCGACCGGCCGCAGGACTTCCGCACCGAGGTCCTGGGGCTGGTCAAGGCCCAGGCCGTGAAGAACGCGGTGATCGTGCCGGTCGGCGCCAAGGGCGGGTTCGTGGTGCGCCGGCCCGAGGCGGGCAGCGACGAGGTCGTGGCCTGCTACCGCACGTTCATCTCCGGGCTGCTCGACGTCACCGACAACCTGGTCACCGGAGCCGACGGGCGTACCGAGACCGTGGCGCCGCCTGAGGTGGTGCGCCACGACGGCGACGACGCCTACCTGGTGGTCGCCGCGGACAAGGGAACCGCGAAGTTCTCCGACATCGCCAACGAGGTCGCGAAGTCCTACGGGTTCTGGCTCGGCGACGCGTTCGCCTCCGGCGGCTCGGTGGGCTACGACCACAAGGCGATGGGCATCACCGCGCGCGGGGCCTGGGAGAGCGTGAAGCGGCACTTCCGCGAGCTGGGTGTCGACACCCAGCGCGAGGAGTTCACCGTCGTCGGGATCGGCGACATGTCCGGCGACGTGTTCGGCAACGGCATGCTGCTCTCCCCGCACATCAAGCTGGTGGCGGCGTTCGACCACCGGCACGTCTTCGTCGACCCGACGCCCGACGCCGCGCGCGGGCTCGCCGAGCGGGAGCGGCTGTTCGCGCTGGCGCGCTCGTCGTGGGACGACTACGACCGCGCCGCGATCAGCGCGGGCGGCGGGGTGTGGCCGCGCACGGCGAAGTCGGTGCCGATCGGCGCCGAGATCCGTGAGGCACTGGGGATCGACGGCGGGATCGACGGCGGGATCGACGGCGGGATCGGCGGCGGGATCGGCGGCGGGATCGGCGGGGACGTGACGCGGCTCAGCCCGCCCGAACTGATCCGTGCGATCCTCCGCGCTCCGGCGGACCTGCTGTGGAACGGCGGCATCGGCACCTACGTCAAGGCGAGCGGGGAGACGCACGCCGACGCGGGCGACAAGGCCAACGACGCCATCCGCGCCGACGGGCGCGAGCTGCGCGTCAAGGTCGTCGGCGAGGGCGGGAACCTCGGGCTGACCCAGCGGGGCCGCATCGAGTTCGCCCGCAACGGCGGAAAGATCAACACTGATGCGATCGACAACTCGGCCGGCGTCGACTGCAGCGACCACGAAGTCAACATCAAGATCCTGCTCGACCGGCTCGTCGTGGACGGCGCGCTGGACCGCGAGGCGCGCAACGCCCTGCTGGCGGAGATGACCGACGAGGTCGCCGAGCTGGTGCTCGACGACAACCGCGACCAGAACGCCGTGCTGGGCGTCGGCCGCGCGCACGCGAAGAGCATGGTCCGCGTGCACCGGCGCTTCGTGGCGGACCTCGAGGCCCGGCGCGGCATCGTGCGGCAGCTGGAGGTGCTGCCCGACAAGGCCGGCTTCGCGGCGCTGGAGGCTGCGGGGCAGGGACTGACCAGCCCCGAGCTGGCCACGCTGGTCGCGCACGCCAAGCTCGACCTGCACGCCCGGGTGCTCGCCTCGGACCTGCCCGACACCGCGGCGTTCTCGAGCCGGCTGCCCGAGTACTTCCCGCGGCCCCTGCGCGAGCAGTTCCCCGACGCGATCAACGACCATCCGCTGCGCCGCGAGATCCTCACGACGCTGCTGATCAACGAGACGGTCGGCGCCGCCGGCATGACCTACGCGTTCCGCATGGAGGACGAGCTCGGGGCGAGCCCGGACGACTCCGTGCGCGCCTTCGCGGTGGTCACCGCGGTGTTCGACCTGCCGGAGCTGTGGGAGCGCCTGTCGTCACCGCAGATCCCCACCGCGGTGTCGGACCGGGTCGTGCTGGTCTCCCGACGGCTGCTGGACCGCGCCGCACGCTGGTTCCTCACCAACCGGCCCCAGCCGCTGGCGGTCGGCTCGGCGATCACGCGCTTCGCCGAGCAGGTGCGTGCTCTGCGCCCGCGCCTGCCCGAGCTGCTGGTCGGGCGCGAGTGCGCGGAGATGACGGCGGCCGCCGCCAAGCTGGAGGCCGACGGTGTGCCCGCCGAGCTGGCGCAGGAAGCCGCGGCGCTGCTCGAGAGCTACGGGCTGCTCGACATCGTCGACCTGATCGAGCTGGCGGACCGCGAGAAGGAGCCGCGGAATCCGTTCGAGGTCGCACAGCTGTACTACGCGATGTCGGAGCATCTCGGGATCAGCGTGGCGCTGGAAGCGGTGAGCGCACTGGAGCGCGGCGACCGCTGGCACTCGCTGGCTCGGCTGGCGCTGCGCGACGACCTGTACGGCTCGCTGCGCGCGGTGACTCTCGACGCCCTGCGCGAGGCGGCGCCCGGCACCCCGGTGGACGAGGCGATCGCGCAGTGGGAGAGCGGGAACGCCTCGCGCCTGCTGCGGGCGCGCCCGGCGCTGGACCAGATGCTGGGCGACCAGCAGCTCGACCTCGCGACGCTGTCGGTGGTGTCGCGGCAGCTGCGTGGCCTGGCGCGGTGACTGGGTAACCAGATCAGGATGAGAGAGTGTGCGGCGTGGCCCGCTTCGTCGCGCAGGTCCCGGTGCGGTGGACCGACCAGGACTCCTACCGGCACGTCAACAACGGCAAGGCCGTCACACTGCTGGAGGAGGCCCGCGTCGCGTTGATGTTCGACGCCGCCGCCGACGAGGGTGTCGCGAGCTTCGCCGCCGGACTGCTCGTCGTCGGCCTCCACGTGGACTACCGCCGCCAGATCCCCTACCGGTCCGACGGCCTGCGCGTGGTCATGGCGATCGAGGAGATCCGCGCCGCGTCGTTCCGGATCACCTACGAGATGCACGACGGCCCGGGTGCGGCCGACGCGATCGCGGTGCAGGCCTGGACCCGCATGGCCACCTACGACCTCGACGCCGGTCGCCCGCGCCGGCTCACCGACGACGAACGGAAGTTCCTGGCGCGATGGGCGGCGTGACCGAGCTGCGCGTCCCCGACCCCGACGACCGCAGCGACCTGGGCGCCTTCGTCGGACGGGTCGTGCGTCTCGACCAGACCTCCGTCGTCCGGCTGCGCACCACCGGGGCGGGGCGGGTGACCGTGTGGGCGAGCACGCCGTTCGACGTTCTCGCCACCCGCACCGTTCCCGGCAGCCTGGAGCCCGGCGACGTCACGACCTTCGCGACCGCGCTGCTCTCGGCGCTGAGCGTGGACCGCGCCGAGACCGTCGATCCCGGCATCGGCGGGCTGTGGCAGGGGCTGCTCCCGCCCGAGGAGGGCTGGGCCGTCGTCGACACCGTGCCGGCGGCCGAGCTGGAGGGGCTCACCGAGCGCGGGCTGGTGCTGGCCCGCGAGCACGCCGGTCCGCTGGGGCCGCCGACGTCGCTGCTCGACCAGACCGTGCTCACCGTGTCGGGGTCGGCCGGGCCGCCCGTCCGGATCCCGCTGCGCTGCCTGTTCGCGCTCTCCGGGATGGGGTTCGTCGGGGCGGGCGAGGCCGGCGAGATCGTGCGGGTCTCGGCGACGTCGTCATGGATGCGGCTGGACGCCCGCTACGGCGCGGTGGTCCGCCGCCGGGTCACCGCCCTGCCGCTGCTGACCTGACCGGACTGCCGCGCCGGGTCAGGCGAGCCAGACGGCGGTGTCCGGGGGCAGCATGCCGTCGTCCAACGGGCCGCTGACGAGCAGCGGGTCTCCGGGAGGCAGCGGGACCGGCGCGGGCGAGGTGTTGAGCGCGCACACGAGCGTCGTGCCCGTCCGCCGGAAGGCCAGGCAGCCGGGTGGGGCGCCGAACCACTCCAGCGCGGGCCCGGGCGACGGGGGCGCTTGGAAGCCCGGGTGTTCACGGCGCAGCTCCAGCGCGCGCCGGTAGAGCGAGAGCGTGGAACCGGTGTCTTCGAGCTGCTCGGCGGCGCCGAGCACGGCGTAGTCGTCGGGGATCGGCAGCCAGGGCTCGCCGGTGGTGAACCCGTACGCCGGCAGGTCGGCCTCCCACGGCTGCGGCACGCGGCAGCCGTCGCGGCTGTCCTCTCCGTGGTGCCACACGGCGTCGCGGCGCGCCTCGTCGGGCAGGTCGGCGTCGGGCAGCCCCAGCTCGTCGCCGTTGTAGAGGTAGGCCGCGCCGGGCAGCGCGAGCTGCACCAGCGCCATCGCCCGCGCCCGGGCCGTGCCGACGGGGCCTGCGCCGTAGCGCGAGGCCGGCCGCGACACGTCGTGGTCCGACAGCAGCCATGAGGCCGCGGCCCCGACGGAGCCGACGGCGTTGAGACAGTCCTCGATCGCCGCACGCACCTCCTCGGCGTCGAAGCGGCTCGCCGCGAGCTGGGTGTCGACGGCCAGGTGCAGCTCGTCCTGGCGCACGTAGCGGGCGAACCGCGTGGCGTTGCGCACGCCGACCGCACCGATCGCCACCCGCTCCGGGTAGTGGTCGAGCGTCGCCCGGATCATCCGGTGGACGTCGTGCACGGCGTCCTGGTCGAAGCGCGGGTCGTCGTCCGACGACGGCGGCGTCCCGTCGAGCTGCTTGCACATGCCGTGCGCGGCGTCGATGCGGAAGCCGTCGACGCCGCGGTCGAGCCAGAACCGCAGCGTCTTGTCGAGGTCCGCCCAGACCTCCAGGTTCGTCCAGTTCAGATCGGGCTGGGCGGGCGAGAACAGGTGCAGGAACCACTCGCCCGGGCCCTCGTCGCGCGCCGGCTCGCGGGTCCACGCCGACCCGCCGAACACGCTGCGCCAGCTGTTGGGCGGCTCCGCGCCGCCGACGCCCTGGCCCGGCCGGAAGTGGTAGCGGTCGCGTTCCGGGCTGCCGGTCGGCGACGCGAGTGCGGCGCGGAACCACGAATGCTGGTCCGAGGTGTGGTTGGGCACGAGGTCGACGGTCACCCGGATGCCGTGCGCGTGCGCATCGGCGATCAGCTCGTCGACGGCGTCGAGGTCACCCCAGACCGGGTCGACGGCGCGGTGGTCGGTGATGTCGTAGCCGTTGTCGACCATGGGGGAGGCGTAGATCGGGCTGAGCCACAGCGCGTCGACGCCGAGCAGTTCCAGGTAGCCCAGGCGCCCGCGGATCCCCTGCAGGTCGCCGATGCCGTCGCCGTCGGAATCGGTGAAGCTGGGCACGTAGACCTGGTAGAAGACGGCGTCCCTCCACCACTGCACGGGGGCATCCTGCCAGGGATGCTCTGAGGTCAGACCGGTGAGTTGACCATGCTGGCCGCGGCGTACTCCAGGTACTGCCAGAGCTGGTCGCGGTGTGCGGGCGCGAGCCCGGCCTCGTCGACCGCGATCCGCATGCAACGCAGCCAGGCGTCGTGCTCGATCGGGCCGATCCGGAAGGGGAAGTGGCGCATTCGCAGGCGGGGGTGGCCGCGCTGGTCGGAATACGTGCGTGGCCCGCCCCAGTACTGCTCGAGGAACATTCGCAGCCGGTCTTCGGCGGGCCCGAGGTCCTCCTCCGGGTAGAGGGGACGCAGCACGGAGTCGTCGCGGACCTCCTCGTAGAAGCGCGCGACGATCTTGTGGAAGACGGGGGCTCCGCCGACCTCGTCGTAGAAGTTCCGGGGCACTGTCACGATGCCATTGTCCCTCTACTTCGTGGGCGGGGGCGCCGCGGTCGGGAACGCGAGCGGGCGCGGCAGGCCTTCGCGGTCGAAGGCCTCGGTCAGCGCGGTGATGAGTGCCCGCTGCACGCCGAACTGCTGACCGGGCGCGGTGCGCGCGGTGACCCGGAACGTCACGCCCTCGGGCCCGACCTTCTCGATCCCGACGACCTCGGGCGGCTCGATCACGTACTCGGCGACATCCGGGTCGGCCACGGCCTCGGCCGCCACCCGGGTCGCGATCTCAACGGCCCGGCCGATGTCCGCGTTGTGCGCGAGCAGCAGGTCCGCCACGGCGACGGCGTAGCCCTGGCTCTTGTTGCCCACCCGCAGGATCTCGCCGTTGCGCACGTACCAGACGGTCCCGTTCCCGTCGCGCACCGTCGTGATCCGCAGGCCCACGGCCTCGACGGTGCCGTTGGCCGAGCCCAGGTCGACGATGTCGCCGACCCCATACTGGTCCTCCAGCAACATGAACATCCCCGAGAGGAAGTCGCGGACGAGGTTCTGCGCCCCGAAGCCGATCGCCAGACCGGCGATGCCCGCCGAGGCGAGGATGGGCCCGAGTGCCACGCCGAACTCCGACAGGATCATCGCGACGGCGACCGCGCCCACCACGAACGAGCTGGCCGAGCGCAGCACGGAGCCGATCGTGCGGGCGCGCTGGGCCCGCCGGGGGGAGACCGGCGCGGCGGCCCCCTCTCCAAGCTGCGGGCGCGTCCGGCGGCTGATGATGCGGGAGACCCGGCTGCTGGCGGCACCCTCGACGAGCCGGTGGATGGCTCGATGCAGGAGGAAGCGGGCGATCAGCGCGAGCAGGACGGTGAGGGCGATCGTGAACGACTTGGCCACGATGACGTCGGCCGATCGGGCCAGGAAATCGTTGTCGGTCCACTGGTAGAACCGCTCGCACCACGAGCCGGGATCCGTGGCGCAGACGGGCTCGGCGACGGTCGTGGCGAGGTCGCCCACGGACGGGGCCGGGGGGATGATCGAGCCGGTCGGGTCCGTGGTCGGCACTGGTGTGGGGACCGGGGTCGTCGTCAGCGGGGTGCTCGGCGGGGTCATCACAGGGGCAGCCCGGTGTGTGAGGCGAGGAACGACAGCTGGTCGACGCCGAGGGTGATGCTGCGCGAGACGGAGCGGGCGCCGTGGCCGACGTCGGTCTCGCGGCGCAGCAGCACGGGTCGCGTGGTGAGGTCGCCCGAGGTGGCGTGCTGCAGCGCCGCGCACATCTTGCGGGCGTGCAGCGGGTCGACGCGGGTGTCGGAGTCGAACACGGTGAACAGAACGGCCGGGTAGGCCGTCCCGTCCCGCACGTGGTGGTAGGGGGAGTAGGAGAGCAGCCAGCTCAGCTCCTCCGCGTCGTCAGCGGTGCCGTACTCGTCGTTCCAGGTGCGGCCGAGCGAGAAGTGCTCGTAGCGGACCATGTCGAGCAGCGGTGCCGAGCACACGACGGCCCGGTAGAGCTCGGGCCGCTGGGTCAGCGCCGCGCCGACGAGGAGCCCGCCGTTGGAGCCGCCGAGGATCGCCAGCTGGTCGGGAGTGGTGGCACCGGTGTCGACGAGGGCCTGCGCGGCGGCGTGGAAGTCGTCGAAGACGTTCTGCTTGTTGCCGCGGTTGCCCGCCCGATGCCAGGCCTCGCCCTCCTCACCGCCGCCGCGCAGCGACACCAGCGCGTAGACACCGCCGGCGCCGACCCAGGCCAGGGCGGAGGAGCTGTAGGCGGGGTCGGGGTGGATGCCGAAGCCCCCGTAGCCGGTGAGCAGGGCGGGCCGCGGGCCTTGGCCTCCTACCGGGCTGACGACGAACATGCGCACCGTCGTGCCGTCAGCCGAGGTCAGCTCCTGCTGCGCGATCCGCACGGGCGGCACCTCGACCGCGCCCGGAGCGGCGGTGTCCAGGACGGTGTCGCCGGTCTCGAGATCGAAGCGGCGGACCTGTTGCGGGGTGACGAGGTCGGTCCAGCCGATCCACAGCGTGCCCTGCTTCTCGGGCGTGGCCGGGTCGGCGGTCGTCAGCCCGCGCAGGGAGCCGAGCCCGGGCAGCGGGACCGTGACGCGGAACGTGCCCTCGCGGTCGTGCAGCGCCACCTCCGCGGTGGCGTGCCGGCTGCGGGCGAGCACGAGCACGCCGTCGGCGGGGTCGGCGGAG
Source organism: Pseudonocardia charpentierae (assembly GCF_031845345.1). Lineage (NCBI taxonomy): Bacteria > Bacillati > Actinomycetota > Actinomycetes > Pseudonocardiales > Pseudonocardiaceae > Pseudonocardia > Pseudonocardia charpentierae. The sequence goes on from NZ_JAVREJ010000010.1 coordinate 15,093, forward strand.
TCTGCGGGCTGCAGCCAGCGGACACCCTCCAGCACCGAGTCGGGGTCCTCGGCGACCAGTTCGCGCCAGTGCTCGCGACCGGGGGTGGTGGGGTCGGTGACGGCGAGGCGGAAGCGGGGAGCGCCGTCGGTGGTGAGCAGGTAGAGCCGGCCGTCGCGCTCCACCCAGGCGCCGCAGCGCACGTCGTCGGCCTGGGTGAGCACGGGGATCAGGACGGCGTCACCGTGAAGGTCGGCGATCCACACGCTGTCGCGGCGGGCCGTCCCGACGTTCGCGGAGACGACCAGCCAGCGGCCGTCGTCGGAGACGTCGACCCCGTAGTAGTTGTGGTTCTCGTAGAGGCCGGGGCCCTCGAGGAGGACGTCGGCGTCGGTCGGGGTGCCGAGGCGGTGCCGCCAGATCCGGCGGTGGAACGCCTGCTCGCCCGGCGGTGCCTCGTCGGCGGCGACCATGCGGACGTAGAAGAACTCCTCTCCGCCCGGCAGCCACGCGACGTCGGAGTAGCGGCAGCGGTCGATCGGCGGCTCGACGTCGCGACCGGTACCGACGTCGAGGACGTGCAGTACCGACTGCTCGTCGCCGCCGGAGGAGAGCTGGTAGGCCAGCAGGCGACCCTCCTGGTCCGGGATCCAGGCGTCGAGCGTGGTCAGGCCGGTGGGGTCGATCGCGGCGGGGTCGAGCAGGACGCGCTCGGTACCGTCCGGGTCGGTGACGGAGACGACCCCGTGCTCCTGGCCCGGTTCCCGGCGGCTCGCGAACCGGCGCCCGGCCCGCCAGACCGGAACGCCCACCCAGCCGGCATCGGTCAGGGCGCCCAGGGTGGCGGCGAGCCGGTCGCGACCGGGAAGGGCGTCGAGATGCGCGCGGGCCAGCGTGTCCTGCGCGGCGGACCACTCCCGCGTGCGCGGGTCGTCCGGGTCCTCCAGCCAGCGGTACGGGTCGGCCACGGGGCGGCCGTGCAGGTGGTCGACGAGATCCAGGCGCTCGGCCCGGGGATAGGCGGGAGCGACGGTCACGGGCGCCCAGGGTAGTTCACCCGCGAGTCGGCACGTTCGTCAGCGCGAGTGTGCGTACTGGTGCGCGCGAGTCGGCAGAAAGTGGCGAGCGAAAGCGCGATCCGGGGCAGGGAACTGTGCCCCGAACCTCGCATTCGCTCGCCAAGTCGTACCGACTCGCGCGTCAGCGGGCGGCCACGTGGGGTGGGGCGGGGGTGTCGGGCGGGAGCAGGGGGCAGGGCTGGGGCACGTCGAAGACGGTGCGGGTCGGGACGACGCCGGCCCAGCGGCCACCGGCGGCGACGTCCTCGTCGTCGTCGACGGGGGGACCCGTCCGCACCTTGACGCTCGCCTCGTCGAGATCGAGTGCCAGCACGGCCGTGGCGGCGAGCTCCTTGCGGTTCGGGAGGCGGGCGTGGTCCCACGAGCCGGGCGCGACGTGCTGGGTCACGGCGCGCAGCCCGGCCAGACGCTCGTCGGCGTCGTCGACGATCCTGGCCCGGCCGTGCACGACCGCGCTGCGGTAGTTCATCGAGAAGTGGAACACCGAGCGCGCGTAGACGACGCCGTCGACGTGGGTGACCGTCACGCACACCGGGGCGCCCGTCGCGGCCGCGCGCAGGGTGCCGGCGCCGGTGGATCCGTGCAGGTAGAGCGTGTCGTCGATCCGGCCGTAGGCGGTGGGCAGGACGACGGGCGCGTCGCCGAGGACCACCCCGAGGTGGCAGATCAGGCCGGCGTCGAGCACGGCGTACAGCTCGGCGCGGTCGGTCCGGGCGCGGCGCGCACCGCGGCGGATCGTGCTGCGAGCCGTGGGGGACAGGGGTGCGGTGGGGGACAGGGACGCGGTCACATAGTCATCGTGCGGCCTCCGGTGGCAGTCTGGGAGGGCCATTTCCCATCGATTCAAGGATGCCACTCGTGGACCTTCCCCTGCCAGCCCTGGAGCGGGACGCCGACACCCCGCTCGCGGTGCAGCTCGCGCACGCACTGCGGACGGCGGCGAGGGCGGGCGCGGTGCGGGTGGGGGACCGGTTGCCGTCGACCCGCTCGCTCGCGCTCGATCTCGACGTGAGCAGGACGGTGACGGCCGCGGCGTACGACCAGTTGCTCGCCGAAGGCTGGTTGGCGGGCCGGCGCGGCGCGGGGACGTTCGTGGTGGCGGTGCCGCCGAGCGTGACGGGACCGCGCGGTCCCGTGGACGCTGCGCGACCGGCGCGGGCCCGTGCCACGGGCGATGCCGCACCGATCGATCTGCGGGCCGGGATGCCGTGTGTCGCGGCGCTGGACCGGGCCGCGTGGCGGCGGGCCTGGCGGGCCGCCGCCGACGAGCCGCCCGACATCCGGCCCGACCCGGTCGGCCTGCCCGCGTTCCGCTCCGCGGTCGTCGAGCACCTGTTGCGCCACCGCGGCCTGCCCGCCGACCCCGGCACCGTACTGGCGACGGGTGGGACGACGGCCGCGGTCGGCGAGCTGGCCAGGATCTTGCCGCGCGGGGCCGCCGTGGCCGTGGAGGAGCCCGGTTACCAGCGGGCGGTCGAGGCGCTGCGCAGTGGCGGGCTCGAGGTGGTTCCGGTGCCGGTGGACGGCGACGGGCTGGTCGTCGACGCTCTGCCTGCCGGCCTGTCCGCCGTCTACTGCACGCCGGCGCACCAGTTCCCGCTGGGCGCGCGGCTGTCGGCGGCGCGGCGCGTGGCGCTGGTGGCGCGGGCGCGGACCGAGGGTTTCCTGGTCGTCGAGGACGACTACGACGGCGAGCTGCGCTACGACGTCGCGCCGCTGCCGCTGCTCGCCGCGCTCGGTCCTGACGTGGTCGTGCACCTGGGCACGGCGAGCAAGCTCCTCACCCCGACGCTCGGCGTGGGCTGGCTGGTGGGGCCGCCGGACGTCTGCACCGCGCTGGTCGGGCAGCGCGACCGCGCGGGCGTCCGCCCGGCGCGCGCCGGGCAGCGGGTGTTCGCGGAGCTGGCGGGGCACGGCGACCTCGGTCGCCACCTGCGGCGGCTGCGCCGCGAACTGGCCGAACGACGGCGGGCCGTCGTCGCGGCGGTGGCGGACGCGGAACGGCAGATCCTGGGCGACGCGGCGGGGGCGCACGTCGTGGTGCCGCTGGCCTCGGCGTCGGCGGAGGAGTCGGTGCTCGCGACGGCCGCGGCGGACGGGGTGACCCTGGACGGCCTGTCGCGTCACCACAGCGGCGTGCCCTCGCAGGCCGGGATCGTCCTCGGCTACGCCGGCCCGACCCGTGCCGAGCTCGATTGCGCTCTCCCGGCCGTCACGGCCGTCCTGCGTGCGGCGGGGTGACGCGACCGGTCAGTCCGCGAGGGCGATCTGTTCCAGCACGGGCAGGGCGGCGACGAGGGCGGCACGGCGGTCCGGGGCGAGGTCGTCGATGCGGCGGGCCAGGGCGTCGATCACGCGTCCGCGTTGCAAGTGCAGCAGTTCCACGCCCTCCGCGGTCACCGCCACCCGGGTCGCGCGGTGGTCGTCCGGATCCGGCGTGCGGGCGACGAGACCGCGCTCGTGCAAACCCTCCACGAGGCGCGACGTGGTAGGTGCGCTGGTGTCGAGGATGTCGGCGAGGCCGCCGATCCGCAGCGGCCCGGCGGCCTCGAGGGCACCGAGCGCGGTCAGCCTGGTCGGGGTCATGCCCGCGTCGGGGTCGGCGCGGACCAGCCTGCGCGCCAGGCGTCGCATCGCCAGTCGCAGGCGGTCGGCCACCTCGTTCGACGTCGAGCCGGCCACCGTTCCCGTCCCCGTCGCCGCGGTCATGGGGTCACCCTTCCCGTGGCGCCGCGTGGCGCGGGCGCTCGTGGGTCGGCGTGCCCAGGTCGAGGTCCAACCGCGTCACCGGGCCCGCCGCGACCTCGACCTGGCTCGTCGCCGGGACAAGGGCGGTGGCGACCACCGTGTAGCGGCCCGGTTCCAGGCCGGGCAGGGCGTAGTCGCCCGCCGGGTCGGTGAACGCGGTGGCCACGACGTCGCCCAGCCCGTCCGTCGCCGAGACCGCGGCCCCGGGCACCGGCCGACCGGCCGGGCTCCGGACGGTGCCCGCCAGCCCGGTGCGGGTCGGGACGAGCGTGAGGTCGGTGGCGCCGGGCTCGCACCCCGTGACGACCGTGGCGGTGGCCGGCCGGTACCCGTGGTGGCTGGCCACCACGGTCACGTCGCCCGCCACCTCGCCCGCGGGTAGCCCCGTGAGGGTCCAGCGGCCGTCGACAGCCGTGCGGGTGCGGCCGGTGACGCGCCCCTCGCCGTCGGTCGCCACCACCAGCGCGTCCGGCAGGGCCCCGGTGTCCGCAGCGGTGACCGTCCCGTGCAGCACGCCGGTTCCGCGGAGGGCGAAGTCGTGCACCGCGCCGACGCCGTTGAGCACGATCGTGGTCGCGTCGGCACGCAGGCCCGGGGCCGTGGCGACCACCAGATACGTACCCGCCGGCAGGTCCTGCAGCGTGTAGCGACCGTCCGGGCCGACCGTGGCGCGACCGACCGGGAGACCGTCGGCCGTGGTGACGGTGACGCTCCCACGCGGCACCTCGGCCCCACCGGGCCGGCGCAACGTGCCGAGCAACCGGCCCGCCGGCACGCCGCCGGGTCTCGGGTCGATCGCCCCGTCGCGCACCAGCTCGCCGGATTCCGACGCCAGCTCCGCACCCACCGACTCCCGCACGGCCGCCCGGCCACGCGTCCCGGTGAACCAGGAGGCCACGGCGGCGATGAGGCAGGCGACGATCGCGAACCAGAAGGCCGCGGTGAGGCCGTCGGAGAACGGGCCCGTGATCAGCTGCGGGAAGAAGCTGCGGCCGGTGAGGTACTCGGCCTGCTGCGCGGGCAGCGTCGTGAGCACCGGGCCCAGCAACTGCTGCACCGGGTTGTACCCGAGGAAGGCGGCGAAGAGGACCGCGACGGGCGGGAGCTCGGCGATCCGGGCGGCGTCGGCGGCAGGAACGCCGTTCGCCGTCAGCCCGCTCGACAGCGCCGCCGGCAGGGTGTTCGCCAGCCCGGCGATCATGAGCGTGAAGAACAGGCCGATCGAGAGCACCATCCCCGAGTTCTGGAAGGTGGCGTTCATGCCGGCCCCGGCGCCGCGCGCCCGGGCGGGGAGACTGTTCATCACCTCTGCGCGGTTCGGAGAGGAGAACAGGCCCATCCCGACGCCGTTGAGCAACAGCAGGGCGGCGAAGGCCATGTAGGAGAAGTCGACGGGCAGCAGCTCCAGCAGCAGGAAGCTCACCGCCGTCAGCACCATCCCGCCGGTGCTGAACCAGCGTGGGCCCATCCGGTCGGACAACACGCCCGACAGCGGTCCCGCGATCAGGAAGCCGATCGTCAACGGCAGCATGTAGATGCCGGCCCACAGCGGCGTCTCCTCGAAGGAGTAGCCGTGCTGGGGAAGCCAGATGCCCTGTAGCCAAATGATCAGGACGAACTGCAGTCCGCCGCGACCGAGCGAGGCGAGCAGGTTCGCCGTGTTGCCGAGGGTGAAGGCCCGGATCCTGAACAGCGACAGGTCGAACAGCGGGTTCGGGACCCGCAGCTCGATGGCGACGAACGCGGCGAGCACCAGCACGCCACCGATCAGGCAGGTCACCACGAACGGGCTGGTCCAGCCCATGACGTGGGCGCCGTAGGGCTGGATGCCGTAGGTGATGCCGACCAGCACGGCGATCAGGCCGACGGCGAAGGTGACGTTGCCCCACCAGTCCATCCGGGCGGGGCGGCGCTCGCCGGTGTCGCGCAGCTTGAGGTAGGCCCAGATCGTGCCGAAGATGCCGAACGGCACGGACACGAGGAATACGAGGTGCCAGTTGACGGGCCCGAGGAGGCCCCCGATCACCAACCCGAGGAACGAGCCGGCGATCGCGGCGACGCCGTTGATGCCCAGCGCCGTCCCGCGCTGCCGCGGCGGGAAGGCGTCGGTGAGGATCGCACTGGAGTTGGCCATCAGGCAGGCACCGCCGACGCCCTGGACGATCCGCCAGCCGATGAGCCACAGCGCCGCGGCGTCGCCCTGCATCCACGTCACCGCGAGCAGGACCGACGAGATCGCGAAGATCAGGAAGCCGAGGTTGTAGATCCGGACCCGGCCGTACATGTCGCCCAGCCGGCCGAGTCCGACGACGAGCACGGCCGTGACCACCATGAAGCCCATGAGCATCCACAGCAGGTAGCCGGTGTTGCCTGGGCCCAGCGGGTCGATGCCGATGCCGCGGAAGATGTCGGGCATTGCGATGAGCACGATCGAGGAGTTGATCGTGGCCATGAGCAACCCGAGCGTCGTGTTGGACAGCGCCACCCACTTGTAGCGCTCGTCATGGTGGTCCCGGCGGGTCCCGTCCGCCCCGGCCCGGTGCAGCGCCGTCTCGGCCGCCACGCGCACCACATCCCTTCACCTACTTGTTTGACACATGCTAACTACTTGTTCGGAGGTGCGTCACGGGGTGGCGCATCAGACCTGCGGACGTCGGGTAGTTCTGCCGCGGAGCGAAGGGTGGACGGCGTGGAGCTGGACCGGCTGGTGCAAGTGGGTGGGCGGGCCCTCGCGGCGACGCGGATCGCGCTGGGGGTGTCGGCCGTGGTGAGTCCGCGGCTCGCCGCGACGCCGTGGGTCGGGTGGTCGTCGACCCATCCGGCGGGCGAGGTACTCGGCCGCGCGGCCGGTGCCCGCGACATCGCCCTCGGGGCGGGCGCGTTGCTCGCCGTGAGCCAGGGGCCGCGGGCGGAGCGGACGTGGGTCGGGCTGGCCGCCTTCTGCGACGTCGTCGACGCCGTGACGACCGTCGCCACCTGGCGGCGCCTGCCCTCGCCGGGCCGCCTGCTGGTCAGCGCCGCGGCTGCGGGCGCGGCCGTCGTGGGCGTCGCGGCGGTGGCGGTGACACCCAGCCGACGGGGTTGATCACATGGCGTCGGCGAGCAGTCGCACGCCTTCCCGCAGCCGGTCCGGGGTCGTCGCGGCGTAGCCGAGCACCAGGCCCGGCGGCCCGGGGCGCAGGCGGTGGTGCGACAGCGGCTGCACCGCGACGCCCGCCGCCAGCGCGCGTTCGGCGACGGCGGCGTCGTCGGCGCCGTCCGGCAGGCCCACGAGCAGGTGCAGTCCGGCCGCGACACCGTGCACGCGGGTGCCGGGCAGGTGCAGCCGCACGGCGTCGAGCAGCGCGTCGCGACGGTCGCGCTGGCGGGCGCGGACCTTGCGCAGGTGCCGCTCGAACCCGCCGGACGTGATCAGCTCGGCGAGGGCGAGCTGGCCGAGCGCGGGCGTCGTGATGTCCGACCACTGTTTGCGCGCCACCAGCTCCTCGCGCACGTCGCGCGGGGCGACCACCCAGCCCAGGCGCAGCGCCGGGGCGAGGGTCTTCGAGACGCTGCCCACGTGGACGACGTGCTCGGGCGCGACCGCGGCCAGGGCGGCCACCGGAGCACGGTCATAGCGGTGCTCCGCGTCGTAGTCGTCTTCGATCACCAGCCTTCCGTCCGCGGCCCGCGCCCACTCCAGGAGCGCGCGCCGGCGCTCCGGCGCGAGGACGCCGCCGGTCGGGTACTGGTGCGCCGGGGTCACGAACACGGGGCCGACCCCGGTCGCGGTGAGGGCGTCGACGTCCAGCCCGCGGTCGTCGACCGGGACCGGCTCGAGGGTGAGCCCCCAGCGCTCCAGCTGGTCACGGGTGCCGCGGGAGCCCGGGTCCTCGTAGCCGACGGTGGTGACGCCGCGGCGCGCGAGCACCTGCGCGATCAGCGCGAGGCCCTGGGCCACCCCGTTCACGACCACGATCTCCGTGGGATCGGCGCGCACACCGCGCGACCGGCCCAGCCACGTCGCGAGTGCGGCGCGCAGTTCGAGGGTGCCGCGCGGGTCGCCGTAGCCGAGCGCGTGGTCCGGGGTGCGGGCGAGGGCGGCGCGTTCTGCGCGGAGCCAGGCCTGGCGCGGGAACGCCGACAGGTCGGGCAGGCCGGGGCGCAGGTCGATGGGCACCCGGACCGGCGCCGTCTCCGCCCGCACCGCGGCCGGACGGGGCGACGTGGCCAGCACACCCGTGCCGCCGCCGCGCCGGCCGCTGAGCAGGCCCTCGTCGGTGAGCCGCTGGTAGGCCTCCACGACGACCCCGCGCGACACGCCGAGCTGCCCGGCCAGCACCCGCGTCGCGGGTAGCCGGGCGCCCGCGGGCAGACGCCCGTCGGTGATCGCGTCCCGGACGGCTGCGGTGAGCCAGCCCGCCAGGCCGTGCGCGGGCGCGGATGCGGGGTCGAGCTGAAGGAAATCCGCTCCCCGGCCGACTTGGTCCACTGCCGCGGCTCCGGCTTGGCCCTGTTCCATGGGCCAAGCCTGCCCGAAGGTGAGCGTCATGTCGCTCCGCCGATCCGGCTCCGTGCTCGCGGCCGCCGCCATGACCTGCGTCGGCAGCTCCGTCGCCGTGTCCTCCACGATCACCGGTGCCCCCCTGTTCACCCTGCAGGCCGTGCGCTACGCCCTCGCCGCGGTGCTGCTGGTGGTCCTCGCACGCGCCACCGGACGGCACCTTCCGCGTCCGCACGGGTGGGAGTGGGCGTGGCTGGGCGGGATCGCGCTGACCGGGCTGGTGATCTTCAACATCGGTGTGGTCCGCGGGACGGCGCACGCCGAGCCCGCGGTCATCGGTGTCGCGGTGGCGGCCGTCCCGCTGGTGCTCGCCCTAGCCGGCCCTCTCGTCGGCGGCACGCGGCCGTCGGTCGCCGTCGTCGCCGGGGCGGCCGTCGTCTCGGTCGGGGCCGCGCTGGTCTCCGGCGGTGGCCGCACCGACCTCGCGGGGCTGGGCTGGGCGGCGGTGGTGCTCGCGGGGGAGGTGGCGTTCACGCTGCTCGCGGTGCCGGTGCTGGGCCGCCTCGGGCCGTGGGCGGTCGCGCTGCACACGGTGTGGATCGCCGCGGTGATGCTCGCGGTGCTTGCGGTCGTCGTCGAGGGGCCCGCGGCGATCGTCACCCTGGACGCCGGCGACCTCCTCGCGGCGGCACACCTCGCCGTCGTCGTCACCGCTCTGGCGTTCGTGCTCTGGTACACCGCCGTCACCCGGCTGGGAGCAGACCGTGCGGGGCTCTTCACCGGCGTCGTCCCGGTTGCGGCGGCGGCCGGCGGCGTGCTGCTCGGCGCACCGATCCCGGCGCCGGTGGTGTGGGCGGGCATGGGGCTGGTCGCCGCCGGTCTGGTGATCGGCCTGGCCGCGGGAACCCGGCGCACCCCGCGCTCGCGCGAGTCCGCGACTTCGTCAGGCCGAAAGGCACGTTCCGACGACGACCTCGGGTGTCCGAGAAGGTCGGAAGCGCGGGTTCACGCCGGCGAACCGGCGGACTCGCGCTGACGAAGTCACGGACTCGCGGGGACGAAGTCGCGGACTCGCGGGGACGAAGTCGCGGACTCGCGGGTGATAACGGAGTCGGCACGTTTCGAGGACCGACCGGACAGGACCGGGATCATCGGAGGAAGTCCGAGGCACGAGGAGGTCGCGATGATCGCTGTGCTGACCGGGATGGGGTTGTCCGCGGCCGCGGGTCTCAACGCCTACATCCCGTTCCTGGTCGTCGCGCTGATCGCCAAGTACACCGACCTGATCGTCCTGCCGTCGGCGTACGGGTGGATCGAGTCGTGGTGGGCGATCGGAATCGGGTCGGCGCTGCTGCTCACCGAGGTCGTGGTGGACAAGGTGCCCGCCGTCGACACCGTCAACGACGCCGTGCAGACCTTCATCCGGCCGACCATGGGCGGTCTGCTCGCCGCGGCCACGGCCGGCGCGGCGGAGCTCGACAAATCCGTGGAGATGCAGCACCCGTGGGTGGGCATGCTGCTCGGCGTCGTGGTGGCCGGCATCGTCCACGTCGGCAAGACGACGGCCCGGCCCGCGGCCAACGTCGCGACGCTCGGCATGGGCGCCCCGGTGCTCTCGACCGCCGAGGACGGCGCCGCGCTCGGTCTGAGCTTGATCGCCCTCTTCGTGCCGCTGCTGGTGATCGTCGCGCTCCTGGCGGTTCTCGCGGCGCTGGGCTGGCTGGTGTGGCGGGCCCGATCAGCGCGTCGGCGGCGGGTGGCCGGCAGCCACCAGTAGCTTCCGGTCATGCTCAGGTCGATGTTGCTGGCCGCCGGGAAGTCACCGCGGATGCGAGCGTTCGCGGAGGGGGCTCGACCGATGCGGCCCGTGGTCGACCGGTTCGTCGCCGGGAACGACCTCGACGCCGCCCTACCTGTGATCGCCGGGCTGGCCGCCGACCGGCTCGTCACCGTCGACCACCTCGGCGAGAACGCGACGGACCGGGCCGGGGTCGACGCGACCGTCGACGCCTACCGGGCCCTGCTGCTGCGGCTCACCGCCGAGGGTCTCGCCGAGCGGGTCGAGGTGTCGGTGAAGCTCTCCGCCGTCGGGCAGGGCCTCCCCGACGGCGACGCGCTCTCCCTCGCCGGGGCCCGGGCGATCTGCGAGGCGGCGGCCGAGGCGGGCACCACCGTCACCGTCGACATGGAGGACCACACCACCACCGACGCCACGCTCGCGACGGTCGCCGCGCTGCGCGCGGACTTCCCGTGGGTCGCGGCGGTGCTGCAGTCGCAGCTGCGCCGCACGGAGGGCGACTGCCGCGATCTCGCCGGGCCGGGTTCGCGGGTCCGGCTCTGCAAGGGTGCCTACGACGAGCCGGAGTCGGTCGCCTTCGCCGGCCGTGCGGACGTCGACCGGTCGTACGTCCGCTGCATGAAGATCCTCTTCGCCGGCGAGGGCCTTCCGCTGGTCGCCACGCACGACCCGCGGCTCGTCGCGATCGCGCAGCACCTCGGTCGCGACCGCCCGTACGAGCTGCAGATGCTCTACGGCGTCCGCCCCGGCGCGCAGGTCGACCTGGCCGCCGCCGGGGAACGGATGCGCGTGTACGTGCCGTACGGGACGCAGTGGTACGGCTACTTCATGCGTCGACTGGCTGAACGACCGGCCAATGTCGCATTCTTCCTGCGGGCGCTGGCCACCCGAGGCTGACCGGCGCCTTGTCCGATCACGCGGGGGAGGCGGCATGTCCGAGTCGGGGTTGCGCACGGCGTTCCTGCGCCGGAAGCCGATCGACGACATCGAGTCCGAGGGCGGAGACGGCCTGCAGCGCACGCTCGGCCTGTGGCAGCTCACGGCCATCGGGATCGGCGGCATCATCGGTGCCGGAATCTTCTCCCTGGCCGGGGCGGTCGCGAACGAGAAGGCCGGGCCCGCGGTCCTCGTCTCGTTCCTGATCGCCGGCGTCGCGAGTGCCGCGGCCGCTTTCTCCTACGCGGAGTTCGCCGGCCTGATCCCGCGCGCGGGATCGGCCTACACCTACGGCTACGTGGTGCTGGGGGAGTTCGCGGGCTGGTTCATCGGCTGGGACCTGCTGCTGGAGTACACCGCAATCGTCTCCGTCGTCGCCATCGGCATCTCCGGCTACTTCGGCGAGCTGATCGGTTTCCTCGGGCTGTCGTTGCCGCAGTGGATGCTCGGCGCTCCCGGTTCCGAGACCGGCGACGTGCCTCCGGGCACCTACAAGATCGACCTGTTCGCCGTGCTGCTGTGCCTGCTCATCGCCTTCGTCCTCAACCGCGGGATGCGCAGCGCCGCACGCTTCGAGACGTGGCTCGTCTACCTCAAGGTCGCGATCGTCCTGCTGGTGATCGTGGTGGGCGCCTTCCACATCCAGGCGGGCAACTACGTCCCGTTCTTCCCGTTCGGGCTCGGCGGCGCGTTCGCGGGCGCCGCGACGGTGTTCTTCGCCGTGTTCGGCTACGACGCGATGAGCACCGCCGCGGAGGAGTCGAAGGACTCCCAGCGGCACATGCCGAAGGCAATCCTGTACTCGCTGGCGATCTCGATGGTGCTCTACGTACTGGCCTGCCTGGTGCTGACCGGCATGGTGAACTACCGCGACATCAACGCCGAGGCGGCGTTCGCGTCGGCGTTCGCCGACGTCGGGCTCCCGGTGCTGGGGGCGGTCATCTCCGTCGGCGCGATCGTCGGGATCCTCACGGTGCTGTTCACGTTCCTGCTCGGGGCGTCGCGGGTGGGCTACTCGATGAGCCGCGACGGCCTGCTGCCCGGCTGGCTGTCGCACACCTCACCGACGACCCACGCGCCGACGCGGATCACCTGGATCCTCGGCATCGCGTCCGCCCTCATCGCCGGATTCCTGCCGATCGGCGAGGCGGCGGAGCTGACGAACATCGGGATCCTGCTGGCGTTCATCGTCGTCTGCATCGCGGTGGTCGTGCTGCGCTACAAGCAGCCCGACCTGCCGCGGACGTTCCGCTGCCCCGGGATGCCGGTCGTGCCGCTGGTCGGCGTCGGGTTCTCGATCTGGCTGATCAGCTTCCTCGACCCCGTGACGTGGCTGCGCTTTGCCATCTGGTTCCTGCTGGGTCTGGTGATCTACCTGGCGTACGGGCGGCGGCGATCCCGGCTGGCGCAGCGCTCGTAAGGCTAGCCTTGCCGCATGGCCAGAGTCATCAGTTCCGCCGACGAGCTGCGCGAGATCGTGCCCCCGCCCACGCAGATCGTCGCCGACAAGGCGATCGACCACATCGACGACGCCTCCCGCCGCTTCCTCGAGGCCAGCCCGTTCTTCCTGCTGGCCACCTCCGCCGACGACGGCTCGTGCGACGTGTCCCCGCGTGGCGACCCCCCGGGCAGTGTCCTGGTGCTCGACCGCAGCACCCTCGCCTTCGGCGACCGCAAGGGCAACCGCCGGCTCGACAGCCTGCGCAACATCCTGGCGAACCCGCAGGTGGGCATGCTGTTCCTCGTGCCCGGCTCGGGCGACACGCTGCGGGTCAACGGCACCGGGCGGATCGTCGCCGACGCCGACTACCTCCCGGAGATGGCGCGCGGCGGGGTTGTCCCGCACCTCGCGATCGAGGTCGTCGTGGACGAGCTGTTCCTGCACTGCAGCAAGGCGTTCGGCCGGTCCGCGCTGTGGGATCCCGCGTCGTGGCCCGCGAAGGGCGAGGTGCCCTCGGCCGGGGAGATCGTCCGCAGCCAGCACCCCGCGGTGACGGTCCCGGCGGCGGAGATCGACGCGGCGCTGGAGGAGAGCGCGGTCGTCAACCGCTACTGACGGTGCCGTGCTCAGCTGTTGCCGTAGACCCGGCGCGGCGTCACGAGCACCGCGACCCGGCCCTCCTCGCGCATGACGCGGTCGTAGGTGTCCCAGTCGTCGTGGGTGCCGCCGGCCGCGGCGAACACCGCCCGGAGCAGCAGCCGCAGCGACTCGGGATCGGTCTCGTCCGGTCCGACGATCTCGCTGTCGCCGTCGACCGCGATCCACCGCCAGCCGACCCGCCAGGTCAGCGCCGTCGCCGGCCGGGCCCGCAGGCTGCGGAGCTTGACCGGGCCGTACGTGACGTAGGCGGCGACGGGCTCGCCGGTGTGCGGGTGGTCCAGCACACCGGCGTTGACCAGGGAGACGTGCGGGGTGCCGTCGGCGCGCACCACCGCCACCGTGGCGAGGCCGTGGTCGCCCGCGACCATGGACCGGACGGGGTCGAGATCGACACTCATGGGCGCAGCCTGGCACGTGCGGGCGCCTCTGGGGAGGGGTCCCGGTGACGTGGGCCACGATGGCTGCACCGCACGACCGTCGGAGGTGGCCATGAGCGTCGACGCCCCGCCCCGACCTGCGCCCGCGTGGCGCCGGTCGCTGGGCAGCGGGTCCACGACACCGGAGCGGCTCTTCCGGGTGGCGATCGTGCTGGTCGTCGGGTGTCTCGCCACGGCGCTGGTGAGCGTGCTCGCCGGGATGCAGCGCACCGCGTCGGTGGAGGAGGCGCAGACCCGGATCGCGGCGCTGACCGCCGACTCCGCGGAGCTCTACCGCTCGCTGGCCGACGCCGACGCGATGGCCACGAGCGGCTACGTCTCCGGCGGCCGCGAACCGATCGCGGTGCGGACCCGCTACGACGACGACATCGCCCGGGCGACCGGCCGGCTGGTCGACGCCGCGGGGCGCCTGCCCGGCAGCATCCCGGTCGCGACCGTCGCAGCCCAGCTGCCGGTCTACGCCGGGCTGGTGGAGACCGCGCGCACGCTCAACCGCGAGGGGCTGCCACTGGGGCAGGCATTCCTGGGCAGCGCGTCGGAGCTGATGCGCGGGACGATCCTCCCGGCGGCCGAGGAGCTGCGCCGGCAGCAGGCCGCCGAGCTGGCCGGGGCCTACGAGCGGGGCGTCGCGATCCCGTTCGCGGTGGGGGCACTGCTGCTGGCCACGCTGGTCGCGGTCGTCGACGTCTCGCTGCGCGAGCGGCGCCGCACCCACCGCATCGTCAGCGTCGGGCTGCTCACCGCCGCGGTCGCGCTGGTGGCCGCGCTGGTGTGGTGGGTGGCGGCGGTCGGCACGGCCAACAGCCGGCTCGCCACCGCACAGCGGCACAGCGACGCCGTGACAGCGCTGGACGGTGCCCGGACCGCCGTGCTGCAGGCCCGCAGCGCCGAGAGCCTCACGCTGGTGGCCCGCAGCGCCGGTTTCGCCTCCGACGACGACTTCACCGCCGGGATCGTCGCGGTGGTCGGCGCCGACGGGGCGAGCGGCCTGCTCGGCCGGGCTGACGGCGGGGCGCCCGGCTCGGCGGACCGGGTGACGGCGCTGCGTGTGGCGGTCGGGGAGTGGCAGGCCGCCCACCGGCAGGTGCGCGAACTCGACGACGGCGGGCGGTACGCCGACGCGGTGGCGTCCGTGGTCACCTCCGAGCCCGGTGGCTCGGGTGCGGCCTTCGAGCGCCTCGACGCCGCCTTGGGCGAGGCGATCGACGAGGAGCGCGCGGCCTTCACCGACGCCACCGGTTCCGCCGCATCGGCTCTGACCGGCCTGGTCGCCGGTCCTGCCCTCCTGGCACTGATGGCGGCCGCGGGTGTCGCGGTCGGTCTCGGTCAACGGATCGGGGAGGACCGATGACCACAGCGACCGTCAACGTCGGACGCCCGCTGGGCTACCTGTGTGCCGCCGGTGTGCTCGCGGTGGGTGCGCTGCTGCTGCCCGGCGGCGCCGCTCCAAACCAGCTCGCCTCCGGCGCGGTGCCGAGCGCGACGTCCGCCCCGCCGAGCCCGACGCAGAGCCCGGCCTGTGCCGGCGTCCGCGAGAGCCTGCGCCCCACGGGCCCGCTCCCGGCCGCGGGGGCGATGCCGGCCGGCTCGACGATGGCCGCGATCGCCGGGCGCGGCCGGTTGATCGCGGGAGTCGACCGGGGCAAGTTCCTCGCCGGCTACCGCGACCCGCAGACCGGGCAGCTGGTGGGCGCGGACATCGACATCGTCCACTCGATCGCGAAGGCCATCCTCGGCGACGCCGACAAGGTCCAGTTCGTCGTGCTCGACATCGCCGACCGCGTGCGGGCGGTGCAGCGCGGCGAGGTCGACCTGGTCGTCGACCACTTCACCGTCACCTGCGACCGCCAGCGCAGCGTCGAGTTCTCCAGCGCCTACATGACCGCGTCGCAACGGCTGCTGGTGCCGGTCGGCAGCGGCGTGCGCGAGGTCGAGGACCTGACCGGGCAGCGGGTGTGCACGTCGCTCGGGTCGACGACCGAGGGCGTGCTGCGCGCCCTGCCGCTGCGGCTGGACGTGGTGTCGCGGCGGGGGATTCCGGACTGCGTGGTCGAGATGCAGCGGGGCCGGGTGTCCGCGGTCTCCAGCGACGACGTGATCCTGGCGGGGCTGGCCGCGCAGGACCCGCAGACGGAGGTCGTCGGCCGGGCGCTGGACCACTCGTCGTACGGCGTCGGGATGCGGCCCGACCAGCCCGATCTGGTGCGGTTCGTGAACGCGCTGCTCGAGCGCTCCCGGGACGACGGCAGCCTCGCCGCGAGCTACAAGCGGTGGCTGGGCGGCACGCTGAAGCCCGTCCCGCAGCCCCCGCCGGCCCGCTACCGCGACTGATCGACGGAGACGGTGATCGTCGTCCAGGCGCCGAGCCGGACGACGCTGCCGTCGGCGAGCGGAACCGGGACGTGCGCCGTAATCGGGCCGTCGGCGCCGGCGAGGCTGGTGCCGTTGGTGGAGCCCAGATCGACGAGGTCCCAGCCGCCATCGGAGCGGGCCACCAGCACCGCGTGCACGGCCGAGACACCGGGGTCCACGTCGGCGAGGTCGATCTCGGGCGTTGTGCCGCGGATGCGGCTGTGCCGGCCGATGGCCACGCGCACGCCGGACAGCGGATAGCACCGGTCGACGGCGTGGTGCGGGAACTCCAGCGCGGCGGCGTCGGCCCCGTTCCGCCGGCGGACCTCCTCGAACCAGGCGGGGTCCGCGCGCACGACGGCCTGCCACGTCGCCCGCGCCGGAGCGTCGCTGTCGTGTCCGCAGCGCTCGCAGAAGCGCCCGCTCAGCGGCGCACCGCACACGACGCAGTCCGGCGGAGGCGACGGGGACGGGGCCGAGCTCGGCCCGGCCAGGGCGAGGCCGCACACGTCGCACCAGTCGGGGTCGGCCGAATCGTGCCCCTGCGGACAGGCGGGCACGGGTCAGCCCGTCCGGCCCACGGTGATCGTCCGCGTGCTGCGGGCGTCCAGCGCCATCGCGCCCGCCTTGTCCGCATCCGGACGCAGCCGGACGGTGCCGGTCTTCACGTCCAGCACCTCGACGACACCACCCAGCAGCCGCGCCGTGTCGTCGTGGCCCGACTCCGCAGCCAGCCGCACCGCCTCGTCGAGGCGCTCCTCGGCCCGCGGCACGTCGCCCGCCTCGCGTGCCGCAAGGCCGTCCGCGATGGCGCCCGCCAGCGCGACCTGGCCCGTGAAGTGCGCGACCCTCGGGTCGATGGCGCTCGAGCGCGACGCGTCGTCGGTCCACTCGGCGATCACGTTCGCTTCGGCCAGGGCGTCGTCCCCGTACAAGCCGTCGCCGCGGACAACATCGACCCGCGCCGCCCGCACCTTCTTCCCCACCGCCGCGGGCATGACGTCCACACACAGGTGGTAGTCGCGGCTCTCCGCGCCCCACGCACCCAGCGGGTACGCGCCCCGCTGCCGGCCCGCGGCGACCCGGCGGTCGGTGAGGTCCTCCACCGCCGGGGCGACCTGCTTGACGAACCGCACCACCGCGCCCTGCGGCGTCCACAGGCGCAGCCACAGGTCGGGCACGTTCCTGGCCATCGCCGCCCCGGTCAGTGCCCGGAAGTCGGCGGCCAGGTCTTCGGGCCGGGCGACGATGTCGACCGTGCCGAGCAGCGCGGACGAGACGGTGCGCAGCTCGTCGACCCGCCAGTCGGTGCCGACGCCGCGGCAGTCGCACGTGAACGTGCCGACGCAGCTCTGCACGGCTCGGGTGAACACCGGCGCGTCCTCGCCGTTCTGCCCGTCGGTCAACAGGATCGCGTGGCGCACGGCGTCGGGGTGCCGGTCGGCGAGACCTCGAGCCGCGCGCAGCCAGGCGCCGATCGCGGTGCCGCCGTCCGCGCGCAGCAGGCCGACCCGCTGGGTGGCCTCGGCCCGGGTGCGCTCGTCGGCCCGTGCGGTGCCCGCGTCCGGGTAGACCTGCTGCGCCCGGTGGTCGCCCGCGATCACCGCGAACGCCACGCCGTCGCGCAGCTCGGCGATCGCTGCCGCTGTGGCCCGCCGGGCGGACCGGATCTTCTCGCCGGCCATCGACCCGGAGCAGTCCACGACGATGATCTCCACGGCGTCGGCCGGCGCGCCGCCGCCCGTGGCGTTGACGGTGACCACGGCGTCGACCCGCGTCGTGCCGGGTGCCAGGTACGGGTTCTGGTCTGTGTGGAGAGTGAATCTGGCTGGGACGGTGAACTCGGCCTCGACGGCGGTCCCGGACGGGGTCATCTCTCCTCCTGGTGCAGGTGGACGGGAAGGACGGCGACGGTGACGTTGTCCGCGCCGCCCGCGGTGAGCGCGGCCGCGGTGAGCGCGGCGGCGGCCGCGTGCGGACCGCCGCTCCGCAGCGCCGGGAGGGCGAGGGCGGCGAGCACGTCGGCATCGGGGAGGTACTTCCACAGCCCGTCGGTGCACAGCAGCAGCGCACCCGGGCCGGCGGGGGTGAGGGCGACGAGGTCCGGTTCGGCGTCGCCGTCCGCCCCGAGCCACCGCGTGATCGCGTCGGGCCGGACGGCGGCGAGCGCCGGGTCGAGGGTCCCGGCTGCAGCAGCCGCCTCCGCCGTGTGGTCGGCAGTCAGCAGGCGCGCGGGCTCGGCGGCGCCCGGCTCGGCCAGCCAGTAGGCCCGGCTGTCGCCCACCCAGCCGACGGTGAGCACCCCGTCCGCCAGGTCGTGCACACCGCACACCAGCGTGCACGCCGGCGGCTCGGGAGTGCCGCGGGGCACCAGCGCCGCGGCCGCTGCGGCGGCCGCGGCGACGGCTCTACGGGTGTGGCCCTCTCCTGCGGTGCCTTCGAGGAGGACGTCGAGCGCGGCGTCGGCGGCCGCCCGTGCGGCGAGCTCGGACGACCGCACCGACGACACGCCGTCGCAGACCACCGCGACCGCCCGCAGGGGCGCCTCGGCGGCGTCGACGCTCTTCAGAGCGACCGCGTCCTCGTTGCGGGTGCGCACGTACTCGCGGTCGCTCACGGCGGCGCCGCCCCCGTCGAGGGTGATCTCGACGTGGTCGGCGGTTCCCGATGCGGTCGCGGCCGGGCGTTCGCGCAGGTCCGCGCCACAGGTTTCGCAGAAGCGGTCGCCCGCCACCGGGGACGTCCCGCACCGCGGGCACAGAACGACCGTCGAGATCTCCGTGGTCACCGCAGCGTCCGGGGATGCGCACTGTTGGCCCGGTCGACGAGCGTGATCTTCTCCGCCCGATCCGGCGTCAGCTTCGCCAACCTGCGCAGGCTCCCCTCCAGTTCGAGCCGCAGCGCACGCCCCTCCCAGGCGCAGCCCAGCACCGGCGCCCCCGGTCCGGTACTCGCGTCGACCCGGTCCACGGCCGCCTCGAGCACGGCCACACGCATGCGCTGGGTGGTGAGCGGGTCCAGGTCGAGTCGCTCCAGGAGCGCCGCCGCCGCGCGGAGCTCGTCGTCGTCGGCAGCGCCGGTGTCGTGGCGGAGCAGCGTCGCCTCGACGGCAGCGCGTTGCGCGGCGATGTAGGCGCTGGAGCTCGTCGGTACGGCGTGCAGGGCGGCCACCGCGGCAGCCCGCTGCCCGGCACGCAAGCGGGTACGGGCGAGCCCGAAAGCGGCGTCGGCCCAACTCGGGTCGACGGTCGCGACCAGTGCGTAGTAGTGCTGTGCGCCCTCGTCGTCGGCTGCGCACTCGGCGGCGGCGGCGAGCGCGAGCTTCGGGGCGAGCTCGCCGGGGAAGGTCGAGTACAGGGCGTCGAAGGCGGCACGGGCGGTGTCGAGGTCGCCGGTCGCCAGTGCGGCGACCGCGGCGGACCAGCCGTGGCTCCAGTCGTCCGGATCGGCGTCCGCGGCGTCCAGCGGAATCGGCAGGAGGTCCGCGACCCGGGCGGCTACGGGCCGCTCCGGCCCGGTGCGACCGATCAGCAGGCTGGCGGCGAACGTGCCTCGCGGCGCGGAGAAGACCACCGACTGTCCGGGCCGCGGGCGCTGCTCGTCGACGGCCAGCACCTCGCGCCGCACGCCGTCGAGCTGCTCGGCCATCTCGTCCGCCGAACCGAACCGGTATCGCGGATCCGGGTGCGTGGCCCGGAGCAGGAGCCGGTGCAGCGACTCGTGGCGGAGCAGCAGCGGGTGGTCGCCGGGGAGCTCGGTCGCGACCCCGTCCTGCGCGGCCTCGATGCCCAGCGCCAGCACCGCCAGGGTGCGGCCGACCGTGTACAGGTCCGAGGCGGGCGACAGCTCCGCGCGGACGACCTCCGGGGCGTGGTAGCCGACGGTGCCGTAGACGACGGCGTCCGCGTCGTCGATGCGCGCCACGGCACCCATGTCGATCAACGTGAGGTGCCGCTCGCACTGCATCACGTTGTCCGGCTTGAAGTCGCTGTAGACGTGCCCCTCGGCGTGCAGGTAGCCGAGCGCCGGCAGCACCTTGATCATGTAGGCGAGTGCGAGGGCGTGGGCGACGGGCAGCGCGCCGTCGCCGGCCCGGGCGTCGCGCACCTGGGAGAGCGTCGAGCCGCCGATGTAGGCCATCACGATGTAGTCGGCGGCCACCCCGTCGGCATCGACGTGCCGGACGAAGTTGTGAATCGCGACGATGTTCGGGTGGTTGAGCTGGGCGAGGAACTGCCGCTCGGCGCGGGCGGCGGCGAGCGCGGCCGGGTCGTTCGCGTCGAGGACGCCCTTGAGGACCACCCAGCGGTCGTCGACGTTGCGGTCGACCGCGAGGTAGATCCAGCCGAGCCCGCCGTGCGCCAGTGCGCCCCGCACCTCGTACTGGCCGGCGACCAGCGCTCCTTCCGACAGCGGCGGGGCGAACGAGTACGGCGTGCCGTCCTGGGGGCAGTAGCCGCGCACGAGGCCGGGACGTCCCTCCCGCCTGCGCCCGACGGCGTGGGGCTTGCCACCGTGGCGGCAGTAGCGGTCGCGCTCGGGCACCTGGCGGTCGCGCAGCAGCGCGCTGGACGGGTTGACGCGCGGCACCGGGGGGATTTCGTCGGTCGCGCCTGCGCGGCGCAGTCGCGACGAGCCGGTGGGGCCGGTCGACAGGGGCCCGCTCCAGCGGCCGCCTGCCGTGGTGCTCGACGGCTCGGAGGGTGCGCCGGTCGGGACGCCGTGCTGCGACCCGGTGGGCATGACGGTGAGAGCGCCGTGGCGGGCCGCGGTCGGTGGCGCGGTGGGGCGTGCGGTGGGGGGCGCCGTGGGTGTCCCGTTGTTCGCGCCGGCGGCTGCGGTCGGCGTCGCGTGCCGGCCCGTCGCCTCCGGCGCGGCGCGGGGCAGCGGAAGCGCCGGTGCCGTCCGCGAAACGACAGGGGGGGATGCGGCGTGCCCGCAGGTGTCGCAGAAACCGTCGGCCTCCAGCACCCCGTCGCACCCGTCGGAGGTGCACGACGCGCCTGCGGCCGTGCCGGTGGCGCCCGGACGTGCAGCACCGGTCATGCCGGTCTCCTCTCCACGCCGTTCACCCGCTGCTGGTAGGCGACCAGCGCGGGCGTGAGTGCCTGCAGGTCGGTCCGTGGCGCCGAGAGCAGGGCGCGGACCTGCGTCGCCAGCGCGACGACGGCCGGATCGTCGGACACCCCGAGTCGCAGTGCCTTCGCCCGGTAGGCCGCGAACCGACCGGCGGGCTCGGCCCGGCGATCGGTCACCCCCGTCGCCCGCTCGACGGCGCCGCGGAGCGCGTCTGCCGCGGCAGTCGCGCCGGCGTCGAGGCCGGGCAGGGCGGCGAGGGCGGCGGCCTGCGGTCGGGTCATCGGCAGCGCGGCGAGCCGGCGGTGCAGCGCGGGCCGGGCATCCGATGGGGGGGGAAGGACGACGGCGACGCGCGCCAGAGCCTCGTCACGGGCCTGGGCCTCCTGTGCCCACAGCGGGTCGAGCGCCGCGACCGCGTCGGCGACGGCCCGCCGTCGGTCGGCCCATCCGTCGCGGACCGTCGCCAGCTCCGCCAGCCGCGCCTCGAGCGCGTCCAGGCCGTCGCCGATGCCCTCGGCGAGATCGCGCGGCAGCCGGGCCGGCAGAGACAAGGGATCGTTCGTGCACGTCGCGAGCCGTTCGTCGACGGCCGTCGCCATCGCGGCGAGCGCCGCGGCGTCCGGGTCGTCGGGCTCCAGCAGTTCGCGTCCGCGGCCTGCGCGTCGCGTACCCGCTCGACGAGTGGGCCGAGCCCGGCCAGCGCTGCGAGATGCACGGTCTCGGCCGCCTCCAGGACGTCGGCCACCTCGCGGATCCGCCCCTCCATCCGGGTCGCGAGTTCGCCCAGTGTGAGGGTCGTTGCCTCCACGGTCCGGGCCACCAGCAGCTCGTGCAGCTCCGCCCACTCGCGCTCGCCGGGCCGCGGCCGCCGGGTGCGCACGGCACAGGCGGCGGCCACGACGACGCGATGCGCCGCGAGGTCGGTCCACAACCGGGGGAGGAGGTCCCGGACGGCCGCCCATCTCGCGGCCGTCGTGCCCGTCAGTGCCGCGGATCCGAGCAGCCGGTTGCCGGGGTGGCGCTCCAGCTCGACGAGGGCGTCCGCGAGGTGGTTCTGCGCCTCGACGCGGCCGGTCAGCTCGGCGTCGAGCGCGTCCGGGACCACTCGGAGGGACATGCCTCGCCTCCACTCGTCCGGGGATCCTGTGTGCGGGCCGCCATTGTGACGGGGGATGGTCGGGGAGGGGTCCCCGTGTGCCGGGTCACACTTCGGATACCGAGGGTCGCTCACTGCTGTGGCGGCTTTCGTACCCTGTGCGCACGACGCAGCTGCTCGGAAGGAGGGACGCGGTTGACGGGCATGAGACCTGGCACCCTCGTCGTGCTCGAACCCGACAGCGGCCTGACCGTGAGCCCAACCGAGGGGATGGTGCTGTGGTTCGGCCGCGACCGGCCGAACGTGCACATCTGCGTCGGCTCCGACGATGCCGGAGTGAGCCGCCGGCACGGCGCCCTGGAGTACAGCTCCGGGTGCTGGTGGGTACGTGCCCGGGGCGGCCGGTCCGGGTCGGCGGCACCCAGGTGCTCCGCAAGGGGGACGAGCCGGTCCCACTGGCCGACGGCCGGACCTCGCTGCTGGTGGAGGGCGCCGACCCACGGGATGTGCACCTCGTGCGCGTGCACGTGGTCGGTGCGGCCGAGCAGCCGCACCGCAAACCTGGTTCGGGCACGGTGCCGGTCCGCTGCTTCCGGCTGGACCCGGCGGAGCGGCTGGTGCTGACGGTCGTCGCCCAGCGCGTGCTCTTGCGTCGTCCCGGCGCGACGTTGCTCACCTCTCGCGAGGCGGCCGAGGAACTCGACGTCATCCAGCCCGGCGTGTGGGTGCCGAGGAAGGTCGAGCGCCTGGTCAAGCGGGTCCGCGAGCGGCTCGCGGCGCAGGGTGTCGAGGCGCTGGTGCCCGACCCCGGCAGCACGGGTTACGACAGTGCGTACCGCCGGAACCTGATCGACGCGCTGGTCGACTCGGGCACTCTCGGCGCGCCGGACCTGCGCCTGCTGGGTCTCGACGAGGACTGAAACGTCGAGACCCTAGGCTCGGGCAACATGAGCACACGGCCGGGCCGGACCCGCGTGGCGGTCGTCTTCGGAGGCCGCAGCAGCGAGCACGCCATCTCCTGCGTCTCCGCGGGCAGCGTTCTGCGCCACCTCGACCGCGAGCGGTTCGACATCGTGCCCGTCGGCATCGCGCCCGACGGCGCCTGGGTGCTGGGCACGGACGACCCCGAACAACTCGCGATCCACGGGCGGGAGCTGCCGTCGGTCGACCCGTCGGCCACCGCCGTCGTGCTGCCCGGCGATCCGACCCGCGGTGGGCTGGTGGTGCTCGAGCCGGGGCGGGCCGGTGAGGTGCTCGGCGGCGTCGACGTCGTGTTCCCCGTGCTGCACGGGCCGTTCGGGGAGGACGGCACGATCCAGGGACTGCTGGAGATGGCCGGCGTGCCCTACGTCGGCGCGGGCGTGCTCGCGAGCGCCGCGGGCATGGACAAGGAGTTCACGAAGAAGCTGCTGGTCGCCGACGGTCTGCCGGTCGGCGACCTCGTCGTCCTGCGACCCGGCACGCCGACGCTCACGGGGGAGCAGCGCGAGCGACTCGGCCTGCCGGTGTTCGTCAAGCCCGCCCGCGCCGGCTCGTCGGTGGGCATCACGAGGGTCACGGACTGGGCGGCGCTCGACGACGCGATCTCCGCAGCCCGCGCGCACGACCCGAAGGTGCTGGTCGAGGCGGCGATCATCGGGCGCGAGGTGGAGTGTGGCGTGCTGGAGCTGCCCGACGGGACGGTCCGCGCGAGTCTGCCCGCGGAGATCCGGATCGTCGGGTCGGCGGCCTTCTACGACTTCGACGCGAAGTACCTCGACGACGTCTGCGAGTTCGACATCCCGGCGAAGCTCGACGACGACGTCACCGTGCGGGTCCAGGAGGCGGCCGTCGCGGCGTTCCGGGCACTCGACTGCCAGGGGCTCGCGCGTGTCGACTTCTTCCTCGGTGCGGACGGCGTGCCGGTGGTCAACGAGGTGAACACCATGCCGGGCTTCACCTCGATCTCGATGTACCCGCGCATGTGGGCCGTGACGGGTGTGGACTACCCGACGTTGCTGGCGACGCTGGTGGACACGGCGCTGGCCCGCGGGACCGGCCTGCGCTAGCCGCAATTTCCTTTCCAATCCGGCACTGTTCCGCTGTGATAGCGATGTGATCCACCCTTTGACCTGCAGATATATTCAAGAATCCATTCAGTGATGCTGCTGTGATCGCGTTTCGGACGTATCGTCCGGCGCGTTCCGGTTGTGTCCCCGATCACGGCCGGGTCCCTCGTCGAGGAGGAGATCCATGGACGAGTCCGTCGCCGCCCGATCACGTCGCGTGCTGGGCCGGTTCGCCGTTGTGGGGATTGTCGCACTCGGAGCTCCGTTGGCCGTCGCCGACATCGCCGATGCGGCGCCGAAAGGTCACTGGGACCGGCTCGCGAAGTGCGAGAGCGGTGGCAGGTGGAACACGTCCACCGGCAACGGGTACCACGGCGGTCTGCAGTTCTCCAAGTCGACCTGGAAGGCGCACGGCGGCAAGGGTTCGCCGGACAAGGCGAGCAAGGCTGAGCAGATCAAGGTGGCCGAGCGGGTGCTCAGGACGCAGGGCTGGAAGGCGTGGCCCGCCTGCTCCCGCAAGCTCGGCCTGCGCTGACGAGTGGTGCGGCGGTGCGGAGAATCGCTGGGAAAGCGTGACCGCCACCACTTCCCGAGGGGCGGTCGCCACCCGGTCACGCAGAGTTCGAATACGGGTGCTGCGACGGGCGGAATGGCCGTGTTGATCTGCACGAGCGGTCGTACCTTTCGGCTGGTCAGCGTCGATGTTCGAGGGCATCGAACGACGTTTCCATACCGAAACTATTGCAGGTAAATCGACCGTGATCGCGTTGTGATGGTCGTCAAGAAACAGGGATGTCGTTTCACTCAGCTGGAGCGTTACCTGGTCGTAATCAATACTGCTCCGTAGCGTTCTTCTCGTCCGGGTCACCGAGCGCCGAAATTCGAGCGTCGGGCCCCTTGAACCGAGGAGAAGCTCATGGAATCGCGATTCACCACCCGCAAGCCCAAGGGCCGCCGCCTGCTGCAGGCCGCTGTCGCCACCGCCGTCGCCCTGGGCGCCCCCGTCGCGCTGGCCGGCACCGCCGACGCCGCGACGCCCACGGCCAAGTGGGACCGCATCGCGCAGTGCGAGAGCGGCGGCAAGTGGAACACCGCCACCGGCAACGGCTACTACGGCGGCCTGCAGTTCTCGCCCAGCACCTGGAAGGCGCACGGCGGGCACGGCTCGGCGCACAAGGCGAGCAAGGCCGAGCAGATCCGGGTCGCCGAGCGGGTGCTCAAGACGCAGGGCTGGAAGGCGTGGCCGGTGTGCTCCAAGAAGGCCGGCTTCCGCTGATCCGTCAGCGCACCGCGACGTCCGTGGCGCTCAACGTCTGCCGGACGACGTCGGCGACGGCCTGGAGCGGTCCGCTCCCGGCGTCGGTGGGTGCGGTGAGCACCACGTACACCGGCCGGTCGACCGCTACGTAGGTCACGATCACCGGGTCGGGCACCCCGTCGTCCAGGCGCAGCCAGCGGACGCCGTTCACCTCCAGCAGCGCCGAGGTCGGGGTCAGCTCCGCAGGCCGGGTGAGTCCGCACCGCAGCACCGCCGGCCGCGGCGCCGCCGCCCAGGCGCGCGTCCCCGGTGGAGCCGGGTCGGCCAGCGGGCGTGTCGGCAGTGTGCCGCTGCCCGCAGGCAGCTCGGCCGGAAGCGCTGCGAGCAGCGCGCTGCAGTCCGGGCCACCGGCGTCGGGCGCCTCGACGGGGACGACCGCGAGCGGCCCCGTCTCCGGTGCGGCCGCCGCCGTCGTGGCGGTGCCGCCGGCGCTCCCGAGTCCGGCTCGTTCGACCCCCTGCACGCGCCCGACGACTCCGACGGCCGCGACCGCCACGGCGAGCAGCAACGGCAGCGCCAGGGCGACCAGCACCGGAACGGACGGCCACCGTCGCCGCCCCCGGGCGGGGCGGGTCTCGGACGTGGCGGGGTCGGTCACCCCCTCATCCTGCCTCCGGCGTGGCGACGTCCGTCGTCGACCCGCTGCCTCAGGCCAGGTTCACCACCGGGCAGGTGAGCGTACGGGTGATACCCGGCACGCCCTGCACCTTTGCCACGACGAGCCGACCGAGGTTGTCGACGCCGTCGGCCTCCGCGCGCACGATGACGTCGTAGGGGCCCGTCACATCCTCGGCCGACACCACGCCGGGGATCGCGCCGATCTCCTTGGCGACCGCGGCCGCCTGGCCGACCTCCGTCTGGACAAGGATGTAAGCGTGCACCACGGCGTGCCCCTTCCGACTGTGACGGTGTTTGCGGGTAGGAAAGTCGGACGACCGTACCCGAGGAGGGCCCGTTGACCCCATCGTCACAGGCGGGAAATGCCCCTGCCGAGACGGACGGCACACTCGGGGAGATCGGTGAGTTCGGCCTGATCAGACGGGTTGCGACCGGCCGGTCACAACCCGCTGCCACGATCGTCGGGCCGGGTGACGACGCCGCGATCGTCGCCGCACCGGACGGCCGCGTGGTCGCGAGCACGGACGTCCTCGTCGAGACGGTGCACTTCCGCCTCGACTGGTCGACGCCCGAGCAGGTCGGCCGCCGTGCGGCGGCGGCGAATCTGGCCGACATCGCCGCGATGGGTGCGGTGCCGACCGCGCTGCTCGTCGGCCTCGCCTGCCCGGCGAACACCCCCGTCGCCACGCTGACCGCCCTCGCCGACGGGCTGTGGGCCGAGGCCGGCGTCGTCGGTGCCGGTGTGGTGGGGGGCGACGTCGCGTCGTCCGCGCAGCTCATGGTCGCGGTGACGGCTCTCGGTTCGCTCGAGGGGCGGCCTCCCGTCCTGCGCGGGGGCGCCCGCCCCGGCGACCTGGTCGCCGTGCGGGGGCGGCTGGGCTGGGCGGCGGCGGGGCTGGCGGTGCTGCAGCGCGGCTTCCGTTCGCCCGCGGTCGTCGTCAACGCTCACCGGGTGCCCGAGCCGCCGTACGCGGCCGGCCCGGAGGCCGCGAAGGCCGGCGCCACGGCGATGATCGACGTGTCGGACGGACTGCTCGCCGACCTCGGCCACATCGCCCGCGCCTCGGGCGTCCGCATCGACCTCCGCAGCGCCACCCTCGACGTGCCCGCCCGGCTCCGCGACGTGGGCGCCGCGCTGGGGGCGGACCCCCGGCACTGGCTCCTCACCGGCGGCGACGACCACGCGCTGGCCGCGACGTTCCCCGCCGAGGCCCTGTTGCCGTTCGGCTGGGTCCGCGTGGGCACCGTGGAGGCGGCCGACGGTGCCGATTCCGTGGTGCTCGTCGACGGACGCCCGTACGACGGCGGCCCTGCGGGGTGGGATCACTTCGCCTGAGCCCGGTACAGGTCGCGCAGCAGTGCCACCTCCGCCCCGTGGTGGATCACCTCGCGGTTGATGTGCAGCACGAGCGCGGCCATCGGGTACTCGGCGAACGGCCCCTCCGCCGGCCCGCAGGGCCGCGCGAGACCGGCAGGGTCGAGACCGCCGACCCCGGCGGTCCAGCGTGCGTACGCGTCGTCCAGCTGCGCCAGCGCCTCGGCGGCCGTGCCGGCGTACGCGAAGCTCCCGTAGTCGGCCGCAGGCCCGCCGAAGTGCGACGCCACCCGCACGGCCAGCACGCCGACGATCACGTGCGCCAGCCGCCACGCGATCGTGGGGACCGGTGGCGGGTCCGGCTCGGGGAACGCGAAGTCGACGGTGAACGGACCGGTGCCCGGCTGCCCCTCGGCGGTGCGCCGACGGACGTTCCACGCCGGCTGCGCGGGCTCCCAGGAGTACTCGGCGTCCGTCAGGCCGTCGAAGCGGGGACGCAGCTGCCTGGTCCAGTGCCACTCCAGCTGCTCGGACAGCTGCCTGGTCCAGTCGAGTGTGGTGGAGGTCATGGCCGCACGCTAGCGGCGCCCACCGACACGATCGCCGGACCACGCTCCTGTCAGGCGCGGGGAACCGGGCGCACCTCGTCGCCGATGCGAACGGCGCCCTCGTGCACCACCGCCCCGCCCACGGAGAGCACGCCGCCGCGCTCCCGGTGGATCCACCGCAGCACCTCGCGGTCGATCCCGATGCCGTCCGGCTGCGACCGGGTGACCATGACGCACCGCGCCACCGGTTTCGTCACCGCGACCGTCGCGCCCCCGATCTGCACCACGGCACCCAGCAGCGCATCCTCGTCGCCGCCGCCGAGCACGACGTTGGGCCGGAACCGCCGCACCGGGCGGGTGCCGATCGTGGCGGCCGACAGCAGGGTCACGGGGATGCTGTCGTGGAAGGCCTGCGCAGAGCCTTCGAACACCCTCCACGAGTCCTCGGATTCTGCGGCCTCGGGGTTCTCGTAGCGGCGCGGACCGGTCGCGTCTCCCGCGGCCCGCAGCGCCACCGGCCGGCCCAGCCACGCCGAGAGTGCGGCGTCGTCGGCGGCGGTCGAGCCGTCCGGCAGGGTGATGTCGACCCCGCCGTCGTCGCGGAGCCGCGCGGCGGCATGCAGGAGCTCCGGGTGCCGCCGGGCGGTCAGCCCCAGGCCCGTCTCCTGGTCGAACAGTGCCCAGCAGCGGTCGCCGGTCAGGCCGGTCGACGTCAGCACGGCGGCACTCACCGGTTCGCCCTGCAGGGACTTGACCGGGTACCGCCACAGCTCGGCCACGCGCACGCGACCATCATCCCTGCTGAGGCTGTCGGCCGCCGACGGCCGCGCGTCGGCTCAGGTGCGGGGGACCGGCACCCCGCGGATCGAGGCGTCGAGCAACTGGACCGGGTGCAGCAGCGGCACGTCGGCCCGGTCCGGCTCGGTGCCCTCCTGGGCCCGACCGTCCGCCGTCTTCCCGTCGAGCGCGGGCGCGGCCAGGTGCTTGCCGATCTGCAGCAGGCAGCCCGGGTTGGCGGTGACCACGACGTCGGGCTGCACCGAGCGGATATTCGCCGCCTTGCGGTTGCCCAGCTCCGCCGCCGGGTGCGGCATGACGATGTTGTAGATGCCGGCCGAGCCGCAGCAGATCGCCGCCTCCGGGATGTCGACGACCTCGAGGTCCGGGATCGTGCGCAGCACCGCCCGGGGCTGGGTGCGCACCTGCTGGCCGTGCCCGAGGTGGCAGGCGTCGTGGTAGGCCACCCGGGCGCGGATCGGGTGCCGCGGGGCCCGAGGGCCGAGCGTGTCGAGCACCTCGTGCACGTCGCGGACCTTGGCGCTGAACGCCGCGGCCCGCTCCGCCCACTCGGGGTCGTCGGCGAGCAGATGGCCGTAGTCCTTCATGGACGACCCGCAACCGGCGACGTTGGTGACGACGTAGTCGACGCCCAGGGAGCCGAGGACGTCGATCTCGCGCCGGGCGCGGGCGAGCGCGTCGTCCTCGCGCCCGGCGTGCAGTTCCAGCGCTCCGCAGCACTGTTGCGCGCGTGGGGCGTGCACGTCACAGCCCTCCGCCGCGAGCACCCGCACGGTGGCGGCGTTGACCCGGTGGAAGAACACGTCCTGGACGCATCCGGTGAGCAGCGCGACGGAGGCCCGCCGCTCGCCCACCGCGGGAGTGTGCTCGGGCAGTCGCGCGAACGCCTCCCGCAGCGACACCGGCGGCAGCAGCGACTCGAGGGCGCCCAGCCGGCCGGGCAGCTTCGCGGCGAGCGTCCGCACGGGTGCGAGCCGGCGCAGCTGCTGGTAGACCGCCCCGGGGACCGCGGCGGCCCGCAGCCGCCGCTTGTACGGGAACAGGGCGAAGATCGTCTCGCGGAGCAGCCGGTCGGCGGGCTTGCGGCGGACGTTCCGCTCGATCTGCGGGCGCACCGACTCGATCAGCTTGTCGTACTGCACGCCGGACGGGCAGGCGGTCACGCACGCCAGGCACCCCAGGCAGGCGTCGATGTGCTCGGTGAACGGCCCGTCCAGCTCGATCTCGCCCTTCTCGGCGAGGTTCATCAGGTAGATCCGCCCGCGCGGCGAGTCCATCTCCTCGCCCCACAGCTGGTAGGTCGGGCAGGTGGGCAGGCAGAAGCCGCAGTGCACGCAGTCGTCGAGCAACTCTCGCTGGGGCGGGTGGTGGTCGTCGAAGGCACTCGGCCCGGTCTGCGGGAGGTTGGTCTCTGCCGAACCGGCGGGTGTCGTACTCACGGGGCTCCTTCGGTCAGCCACGGTGCGAGACGGCCCGGTCCGAACCGGCCGTGGGGGTCGAGCTCGTTCTTGACGGCGCGGAGCAGGGCGATCGCGGACGGCGGCGGCCCCCACGCGGCGGCGTCGAAGCCGACGGGGCGGCTGCGCAGCACGGAGGTGCCCCCTGCGGCGTGCACGGTCGTATGCGCCGCGGCGACCACGGCCGGGTCGGCGGGCAGCGCGACGGTGGCGACGCCGGTGCCCAGGCCGGCGGTGACCGACCGGGCGTCCAGCGCGGCGAGCACGCCCGGGAGCCGGGAGGGCCGCACCCCGATCCGCAAGACGGCGTCGTCGAGCGTCCCGCGGGTCAGGCGCGCGTGCCGGTCCCACGGGTTGGCGAGACGGTCGTCGATCGGCGGGCCCTCGTCATCGGTCGGCGTCGCCGACGACCGTGCTGGTGGCTGTTCGTCGCCCTCGTTGCGGGAGAGGGCGAGGCGTCCGGCCTCGGTGGTGCCGGGACCGGCCGGATCCGCGGCGACACCCGAGGCCGCGCTGACGTCCGGGGCTGTGGCGTCGGGCGCACTTCCCGCCCCTGCGTCCGTCCCCGCAGGCGCGTCGTCGAGATCCTGACGAGCCGCCCCGTCGTCGGGTGGCTTCCGGCGACTGTCCCGTCCGTCGGCAGGAGAGACGGCCGCGACGGTCGCGGCCGGCCCGAGCAGCTCCCGTAGCCGCTCCACCCGGTCCGGGAGCGCCGCCTCCGTGCCCTCGATGCGCACGAGCAGCGCGTCGGGGTCCGACACCCACTCCAGCGCGGCCGGCTCGTACGGGCCCCCGAGGATTCGGGCGGCGTGCTCGGCGGCCTCCTCCAGCGGACACGGCAGCACCAGCGTCGCCACCGCGTGCGGCAGCGGGTGCAGCCGCAGGACGACCTCCGCGACGACGGCGAGGGTCCCGTAGGCGCCGTGCACCAGCTTCGCGAGGTCGTAGCCCGCGACGTTCTTGATCACGTGACCGCCGCTGCGCGCCACCGTGCCGTCGGCCAGCACCAGCGTCACACCGATCACGAGGTCGCGCAGCGAGCCGTGCACCAGCGCGC
Source organism: Pseudonocardia charpentierae (assembly GCF_031845345.1). Taxonomy (NCBI): domain Bacteria; kingdom Bacillati; phylum Actinomycetota; class Actinomycetes; order Pseudonocardiales; family Pseudonocardiaceae; genus Pseudonocardia; species Pseudonocardia charpentierae. Next base: position 46,340 of record NZ_JAVREJ010000010.1, read on the forward strand.
CCGGCCCGGCGTCGCTGGTGGCCAGGAGACCACCGACCGTCGCACCGTCGGCGACGCGGGCGGCGTCCAGCGCCACGTGCTGCCCGTGACCGGCCAGTTCGGCGTTCAGGTCGCGCAGCGGCGTGCCCGCGCGAACCGACACCGTCATGTCGCCGGGGTTGTGCGTGATCACTCCGTTCAACGCGCGCAGGTCCAGCACGGCGTCGGTGGGGCCGAGTGCGCCGGCCCAGTTCGCGGCGGTACCGGCGCCGGTCACCGCGAGGGGACCGGCCGAGTCGAGCACGGCATCGCGGACGCCGCGGAGGTCGGTCGGATTGATCAGAGTTGCGGTCACGGGTGCTCCTCGCCGACGGTGGTGGTCGTCTCCTGAGGTGTCCGGGCTCTCCTTCCACCTGGGGATCTTCGTCTTGCTTCGCTGCGGCGTCGATCCTCAGGACACGCGTCAGAGCCGCTCGATGACTCCCGCCTCCTCCAGCGGGTGCGGCTTGTACCGGCCGGGCCGCTCTCCGCACAGGCGCGGTGTGGGCAGCACCTTGCCGGGGTTGCACAGGCCGTGCGGGTCGAACGCCGAGCGCACCCGGGCCATCGTCGCGAGGTCGTCCTCACCGAACATCTTCGGCATCGAGCACGCCTTGTCCGTGCCGATGCCGTGCTCGCCGGACAGCGACCCGCCCAGCTCGACGCAGAGCTCGGCGATCGCCCCGGACAGGTGCTCGGCCCGCTCGGTCTCCCCGGCGGCGGAGCTGTAGAGGACCAGGGGATGGAGGTTGCCGTCGCCCGCGTGGAAGACGTTCGCGACCCGCAGCCCCGCCTCGTCGCCCATGTCCCCGATCCGCCCCAGGACCTCCGCCAGCCGGGTGCGGGGCACCACGCCGTCCTGCACGAAGTAGTCCGGCGAGATCCGGCCGACCGCTGCGAACGCCGCCTTGCGGCCCCGCCAGATCGCCGCCCGCTCCTCCGCGGAGCCGGCGATGTGCAGGCGCGTGCAGCCGTGCCTCTCGCAGATCTCCTTGACCTGGGCGAACCCGGCGTCGCACTCGGCCTCGGGCCCGTCGAGCTCGACGATCAGCGCCGCGGGCACGCCGACGGTGTAGCCGGCGTGCACGGCCTCCTCGGCCGCCTCGATCGCGAGGGTGTCCATCATCTCCACCGCGGCGGGCACGATCCCCGCACCCACGATGTCGCTGACCACGTCGCCCGCCGCGCCCACCGACGGGAAGTCGGCGAGCAGCGTGCGCACCGACTCGGGTGTGCGCAGCAGCCGGACGGTGATCTTCGTGGTGATCCCCAGCGTGCCCTCCGAGCCGAGGAACACCCCGCGCAGGTCCGGCCCCGCCTGGTCGCCCGTCTCGGTGCCGAGGGTGACGACCGACCCGTCGGCCAGCACCACCTCCATCTCCAGCACGTGGTTCGTCGTGAACCCGTACTTGAGGCAGTGCGCGCCGCCGGAGTTCTCGGCGACGTTGCCGCCGATCGTGCAGACCTGCTGGCTGCTCGGGTCGGGGGCGTAGTACAGCCCGTGCGGTGCGGCCGCGGCGGTGATCTCGAGGTTCGTGACGCCGGGCTCGACGACGGCCCGCCGGTCGACCGGGTCGACTTCGAGGATCCGCTTGAGCCGGGCCAGCGAGATCACCACGCCGTCCGCGACGGGCAGCGCGCCCCCCGACAGACCGGTGCCGGCGCCGCGGGCGACGAACGGCACCCGGTGCTCCGCGCAGACCCGGACGGCCGCGGCGACCTGAGCCGCGTCGCGGGGGAGCAGCACGAGCTCGGGCACGACCCGGTAGCCGGTGAGCCCGTCGCACTCGTAGGCGCGGCACTGCACAAGGTCGGTGAGCACGTCGTGCGGGTTCAGTGCCTTCTCGAACGCACGCCGCACCGTCAGCGGCAGGGCCATACCGCACCTCCCGTCACTGGGCAGAGCGCAAGACTACGTCGCGACGGCGTGATTACCCACTCGTCGACCGATCAGGCCCGCCCCGGTCGGGAAGTTGTGCACAGCTCTGTCCGCAGGCCCGGCTTTCGACGGTCCGGAGTGGTAGGAAACGGGCGACCGCGGACGACGAACCGTACGAGGATGGTGGATCCAGGTGAGTGACGCAGCCCAGACCGGCGACGCAGCCCAGACCGGCGGCCTGCAGGTGGATCCCGCGCTGCGCGCCTTCGTGGCGGACGAGCTGCTGCCGGGAGTCGGTCTGTCGCCGGAGTGGTTCTGGACGACGCTGGCCGGGCTGCACGAGCGGTTCGCCCCGCGCGCGGTCGAGCTGCTGGCGCGCCGCGACGAGCTGCAGGCCCGCCTCGACGCCTGGCATCGCGAGCACGGCGCGCCCGGTGAAGACGAGCTCGACGGCTACGTCGACTTCCTCACCGAGATCGGCTACCTCCTGCCCCAGGAGGAGCCCCGCATCTCCGTCACCGGGGTGGACCGGGAGATCGCGGAGGTGCCGGGGCCGCAGCTCGTGGTGCCGGCGACGGTCCCGCGCTACGCGCTCAACGCCGCGAACGCCCGCTGGGGCTCGCTGTTCGACGCGCTCTACGGCACCGACGCCCTGCCTCTGGACCACGAACTCGCCCGCGGCTACGACGAGCAGCGCGGTGCGCAGGTGATCGCGGAGGCCGACCGGCTGCTCGACGCGTACTTCCCGCTGCAGGGCGCCTCGCACGCCGACATCACCGCCTACCGCCTCGACGGCGCGACGTTGGCCGCGGAGACGGCGGACGGGGCCGTCGGGCTCGCCGACGCCGGCCAGCTCGCCGGCTACCGAGGCGAACCGGGTTCGCCGGACGCGGTGCTGCTGCGCCGGCACAACCTGCACGTCGAGCTGACGATCGACGGCGGGCAACGGGTCGGCGGGCAGCACCACGCGCACGTCGCGGACGTCGTGCTCGAGTCGGCGGTCACCACGATCGTCGACCTGGAGGACTCCGTCGCCACCGTCGACGGCCCGGACAAGGTCGGTGGCTACCGGGCCTGGCTCGGCCTGATGACGGGCGAGCTGGAGGCCTCCTTCCCCAAGGGCGGGAAGACGGTTACCCGCACCGTGAACGGCGACCGCACCTACACCGCCGTGAACTCGGACTTGGCTGACGGGTCCGAGCTCGTGCTGCCCGGGCGCTCGCTGCTGCTGGTCCGCAACGTCGGGCACCACATGCGGCTCGACGCCGTGCGCACCGCCGACGGCGACCCGCTGCTGGAGGAGTGCCTCGACATCCTCGTCTCCGCGGTCGCGGCCCTGTACGACCTGCGCGGGCTGGGCCGGTTCTCCAACTCCCGCAGCGGAAGCCTGTACGTCGTCAAGCCGAAGATGCACGGCCCGGACGAGGTGGGCCTGTCGGTCGACCTGTTCACCGCCGTGGAACAGGCGCTGGACCTGCCGCCGACCACGATCAAGATCGGGATCATGGACGAGGAGCGGCGCACGTCGGTCAACCTCGAAGCCTGTGTGGCCAGGGCCGCGGAGCGAGTCATCTTCGTCAACACGGGATTCCTGGACCGCACGGGCGACGAGATCCACACCGTGTTCGAGGCCGGGCCAGTGATCCGCAAGGACGACGAGAAGGGCAGCGTCTGGCTGCAGGCCTACGAGAACCGCAACGTCGACGTCGCCCTGCGGGCAGGCTTCGCCGGGCACGCCCAGATCGGGAAGGGCATGTGGGCGCAGCCCGCGGGGATGCGGGCGATGCTCGACACGAAGGGCGCCCAGCCGAAGGCCGGCGCGAACACCGCGTGGGTGCCCTCGCCGACCGCCGCCACGTTGCACGCGCTGCACTACCTGGACACCGACGTGCACGCCGTGCAGGACGAGATCGCGAAGCGCCCGCTCACGGACCGGCGGAAGCTGCTGGTCGCGCCCCTGCTCCCGGAGCGCGGAGCGCAGTTGACCGAGGAGCAGAAGCGCCACGAGCTCGAGACGAACGCGCAGTCGATCCTCGGCTACGTCGTGCGCTGGGTCGGGCTGGGAATCGGCTGCTCCACGGTGCCGGACCTGGAGGGAGTCGGGTTGATGGAGGACCGGGCGACGCTGCGGATCTCCAGCCAGGAGATCGCGAACTGGCTCCACCACGGGCTGGTCGACGAGGCCACGGTCCGCGACACCTTCGCCCGCATGGCGGTGCTCGTCGACGAGCAGAACGCGAAGGAGCCCGGCTACGCACCGATGAGCAAGGACCTCGAGCACAGCCCGTCGTTCCAGGCCGCGCTCGAGCTCGTGTTCGCCGGTCGGCAGGAGCCCAACGGCTACACCGAGCGCGCGCTGACGCACTGGCGGCAGCAGGCGAAGGCTGGCTCGGGGGCCGACGGTGGCGGCACCCGCACCGCCGTCCTGGACGACGCCGCTCCGAGCCCGACCGACTGATCACACGGGTGCTGGAGCTGCACGCTCGCGCCTACGGACACCCGGACGTGACGCTCCTCGTCGCTGCCGTTCAGTGGGAGTACGTGCAACGATATGGTGACGGGGACGCGACTCCGGTCGACCCTGACGAGTTCGCCCCGCCGCACGGGTTCTTCACCGTCGGCTACGTCGCCGGCACTCCGGTCGCATGCGGTGGCTGGCGGCCGCGCGACGCCGAGCTCGGCGAGCTCGGCGAGCCGCTGCGCGACGGCGACGCGGAGATCAAGCGGATGTTCGTGCTGGTCACACACCGTGGCCGGGGCTACGCGCGGGCCGTGCTCGGCGAGCTGGAGCGCACCGCGGCCCGTGCCGGACGGCGCCGCATGGTGCTGGAGACGGGCCTGTCCCAGCCCGAGGCGATGGCCCTCTACATGAGCGCCGGGTACACGGAAATGGCCGGTTTCGGGGTCTATAGGCACTCGCCGAACAGCCGGTACTTCGCGAAACCGGTTCCGAGGAACGGGTGAATCGTCGATCAGGTCTGGCGGGATCGGCCCGGGTGGCGAACGATCCCCTCGCTGGCGACGACGCGGCGGAAGGCGGCCACGCATGAGATTCCTGGCTCAGGCCCAGACAGACCTGAGACTCGACGCGAACGCGCTCGACTACCTGTTGGTCGCGTTCTACTTCGTACTCGTACTCGGTATTGGGCTCGTGGCCCGACGATCCATCTCGTCCAGTCTCGACTTCCTGCTGTCCGGCAGGTCCCTGCCGGCCTGGGTGACGGGGCTGGCGTTCATCTCGGCGAACCTCGGCGCCATCGAGCTCATCGGGATGACGGCGAACGGGGCCCAGTACGGGATCCCGACGGCGCACTACTACTGGATCGGCGCCGTCCCCGCGATGGTGTTCCTGGGCATCGTGATGATGCCGTTCTACTACGGCAGCAAGGCCCGCAGCGTCCCCGAGTTCCTGGCGATCCGGTTCAACCGGACCACCCAGCGGGTGCAGGCCGTGGTGTTCGCACTGGCGTCGCTGCTGATCGCCGGGGTCAACCTGTACGCGCTGGGCCTGGTGCTCGAGGCGCTTCTGGGCTGGCCACAGGCGGTCGCGATCCCGGTGGCCGCCCTGGTGGTGCTGAGCTACACCTTCCTCGGCGGGCTGTCCGCGGCGATCTACAACGAGGTGCTGCAGTTCTTCGTCATCCTGGCGCTGCTCATCCCGGTCACCGTCGCCGGGCTGGCCCGGGTCGGCGGCTACTCCGGGCTGGTCGAGAAGATCACCGCCGGACCGGGCGGGGCCGAGCAGCTCTCGTCCTGGCCGGGCACCCCGATCACGGAGATCTCCAACTCGTTCCTGTCGGTGTTCGGCATCGTCTTCGGGCTCGGGTTCGTGCTCTCGTTCGGCTACTGGACCACGAACTTCGCCGAGGTCCAGCGCGCGCTCTCGGCCAAGAACATGAACGCCGGTCGGATGACCCCGATCATCGGGGCCTTCCCGAAGACGCTGGTCCCGCTGGTCATCGTCATTCCGGGCATGGTCGCCGCGGTCCTCATCCCGCAGCTGGTCACCCTCAAAGCGGGCGGCGCCACCGACGTCACCTACAACAACACGCTGTCGCTCCTGATGAAGGAGGTCCTCCCGAACGGCGCGCTGGGTGTCGCCATCGCCGGCCTCCTCGCAGCCTTCATGGCCGGTATGGCGGCGAACATCAGCTCGTTCAACACGGTGTTCACCTACGACATCTGGCAGGACTGGGTCAAGCCGGGCCGGGAGGACGGCTACTACCTCAAGGTCGGCCGCGCCGTCACCGTGGGCGGGTGCGTGATCGCGATCTTCACCGCCTACCTGGCCGGCAGCTTCTCGAACCTGATGGACTACATCCAGGCGCTGGCCAGCTTCTTCAACGCCCCGCTGTTCGCGATCTTCATCTTCGGCCTGTTCTACAAGAAGATGACCGGTACGTCCGCCTGGATCGCCCTGCTGTCCGGGGTGGCCACCGCGGTGCTCGTCGACCTGCTCGTCCGCGCCGACATCATCAACGTCTCGTCGCAGGCCGGTAGCTTCATGGGGGCGAGCGCGGCGTTCGTCGTCGGCTGCCTCGTCGCCTTCGTCGTCTCCCAGTTCACCCCGGGCAAGACCGACGAGGAGCTGGCCGGGCTCACCTGGGCGACGTCGACCCCGGTCCAGAAGGGCCGCGGGCCGGTGGCGGCCGCCGACGCAGGCTGGATCAAGAACCCCGTGATCATGGGCACGGCCGTGCTCATCCTCACTCTGGTCCTCTACATCATCTGGTGGTGAGCGATATGACCGAGCCGCACGAGAAGCACGAGCACCACGACAAGCACGAACATCACGAGCACCACGGCATCGAGGAGACGCTCCGGGAGCGGCCCGGTCTGGCGGCCATCCTCTTCGACCTGCGCTCGGTCATCGGGCTGCTGTTCGTCGTCTACGGGCTGGTCCTGACCGTCCTCGGACTGATCGGTGAGACGCCCGAGGAGCTGGCCAAGGCTGGCGGCCTGGCTCTGAACCTATGGATGGGGTTGTCGATGCTGATCGTCGGCATCATCTTCTACGTCTGGGCGTTCGTGAAGCCGCCCATGCCGCCCGAGCCCGACGAGATGGCCCAGATCGACGAGGGTGGTCCCATGCACATGGGACACCACTGACCACCCCTGCTCGACGCGGAAACACAACAGCGCCCCCTCCGAGGAGGGGGCGCTGCTGTCTGCTCCGCGCTCACGGCGTTCAGCGCCGGTGGTCGGAGGCCCGGTGGTCGGAGGCGATGTAGGGGTTGAAGACCACGAGCGTCCACCGGTCGAGGCGGCGCAGGGTGTTACGGATGAGGTCTGTCATGTCAGCTCCTGTTGTCGTTGTCCCGTGTCGTACACCCGGTACAGCGAATCGATCTTCTGAATCGTTCCAGTGGAGACGCGTGAGGGTCCTCACGAAAGGCTCGGGTACCCCCCTGCGCCGCTAGTCTGCCGGGGGTTCTGAGCCGCTTGTCGTCTAGGGTGGCGGTGCCCGACGGCGCCCGTGGAGGTCATCCCGGACCTGATCCGGAGCGCTCGGGACAGTCGCCCGGACGGGCGGACCAGATGACGGACGGGGGTGTGTGTGCTCGGGCTCGTCGTCGCCCATCTCGTGCTGGCCTGCGTGCTCCCCCTCGTGTCCGCCCGCAGCCGCCGAGCCGGCTTCGCGGTGGCGGCGGTGCTGCCGACGGCCGCGCTGATCTGGGCCCTGGCACACGCCAGGGAGGCGTTGACCACCGGCGTGAGCGCCACCCTGGACTGGGCGCCGGAGCTGGGGCTCTCCCTGAGCTTCCGGCTCGACGCCCTGGCGCTGGCGATGGTCGTGCTCGTGTCCGGGATCGGCGCGCTGATCCTCGTCTACTGCATCGGCTACTTCGGGGAGAGTTCGCCCGACGGCACCCGCAGCGCAGCGCTCCTGCTCGCCTTCGCCGGCGTGATGCTCGGGCTCGTCCTCGCCGACGACCTGCTCACGCTGTACCTGTTCTGGGAGCTGACGTCGGTGACGTCGTTCCTGCTCGTGGGCCAGAGCGGCGAGGCGCGGGAGAACCGGAGCGCGGCGGTCCAGGCCCTGCTGGTGACGGTGTTCGGCGGGCTGGTGATGCTGCTGGGGTTCATCCTGCTCGGCGAGGCCGCCGGCACCTACCGGATCTCGGAGATCGTGGCGCTCGGGCAGGCGGGCGGCCTGGGCGGCGGCACGGTCACGGCCGCCCTCGCGCTGATCCTCGTCGGCGCGCTGACGAAATCGGCTCAGCTGCCCTTCCACCCCTGGCTCCCGGCGGCGATGGCCGCGCCGACCCCGGTCAGCGCCTACCTGCACGCGGCGTCGATGGTGAAGGCGGGCGTGTACCTGGTGGCCCGCCTCTCACCGGGGGTGGCGGACGCCGCCGTGTGGTGGGTGCCGGTCGTCGTGCTCGGCCTGGCCACGATGGCGATCGGCGGCTGGCGCGCGATGGCGCAGCACGACCTCAAACGGCTGCTCGCCTTCGGCACCGTCAGCCAGCTGGGCTTCCTCATGGTCCTGTTCGGCGCCGGCACGCGGATCGCGGCCATCTCCGGGATCGCGATGCTGCTCGCGCACGGCCTGTTCAAGGCCCCGCTGTTCCTCGTCACCGGCATCGTGGACCACGCCACCGGCACCCGCGACGTGCGCAAGCTCTCGGGACTGTGGCCGTCGATGCGCGGCAGCGCGATCATCGCCGCCGCGGCGGCCGCCTCCATGGCCGGCCTGCCGCCGCTGCTGGGCTTCGTCGGCAAGGAGGCCGGGTTCGAGGCGTTCCTCGCCGAGGACGACCTCCGGGGCAGGCTCGTCACGCTCGCGCTCGTCGCGGGCTCGGTCTTCACCGTCGCCTACAGCGCCCGGTTCCTGTGGGGTGCGTTCGCCCGCAAGCCCGGCGTGGCCGACACCCCCGTGCACGGGCCGGGGCCGCTGCTGACCTGGCCCGCCGGGCTCTGTGCGCTCGGTGGGCTCGTGCTCGGCATCGCGAACCCCGTCGTCGACGCCGACGCCCAGAGCTACGCCGGCGCGTATCCGGCGACGTCGCCGGTCGAGGCCGGTTACCACCTCGCGCTGTGGCACGGCCTCGGTCTGCCGCTGCTGGCGTCGGCCGTCGCGCTCGTGCTCGGCTACTCGCTCCACCGCGGATGGAGCCGCGTCGGGCGGCTCGCCGGCCACTTCCCGCGGGCACTGTCGGCGCAGCATGCCTACGAGATCGCCGTCGGCGGCACCGAACGGGTCGCGACCGCCGTCACCGGGCGGCTGCAGGCGGGCTCGGTTCCGACCTACCTCGTCGTCATCCTCGTGACCGTCGTGGCCCTGCCCGGTACGGCTGTGCTGGTCGGGGGCTCGTGGCCGGACCAGCCGATCTACCACGCGCCGTTGCAGCTGCCTCTGGCCGTGCTGGCGACCCTCGCGGCGCTCGCGCTCGTGCGCGTACGCCGCCGGTTCACCGCGGTGCTGCTGGTCGGGGTGGTCGGCTACGGCGTCGGTGGGCTGTTCATCGTCGACGGCGCCCCGGACCTCGCGCTGGCCCAGTTCCTCGTCGAGACGCTGTCGCTGGTCGCCTTCGTGTTCGTCCTGCGCCGGATGCCGAGCCGGTTCACCCTCGAGCGGCAGCGAGCGAGGACGCAGGTGCCCAAGGCCCTCATCTCGGTGGTCGCGGGAGGGATGGTCGCCGGGACCGCGGTCGTCCTCAGCGGTGCCCGCCAGGTGCCGGCGACGACCAGCGCCGAGTTCATCCGGCTCGCCCCGGAGGGCGCGGGCGCGTTGAACGTGATCAGCGCGATCATCGTCGACTTCCGGGCGCTGGACACCGTCGGCGAGATCACCGTGCTGTTCGTCGCCGCGGTCGGGGTCGCGAGCCTCGTCCTCGCGACGCCCTACGACAGGCGCAGGCGCAGGGGCAAGGAGAGCGGCGCGGGGAGCCCCGGGCACGAGGCGGAGGTCATCGGGGATGTCGCCGGAGAGGAGCCGCCGGAGGGTTCGGCGGGGACAGCCCTTGTGCCGAGCGAGCATGAGGAGGTGCGCCCGTGAGCGAGTTCGCGAGCGAACCGAGATGAATCCGCTGCTGAGCAGCCCCGACGACGACGGGGCGGCGCCCTCGGGCCGCCCGACCCCCGAGTCGACCCCGTTCGAGTCGTGGGACCTCCCGCGCACCCCCTGGCTGTTGCCGGGCCGCTGCCGCAACCCGCGCCGGCGCACCCTGCTGCTCGAGGTCACCTCGCGGGCGCTGTTCCCGACCATCCTCGTCTTCTCCGTCTACCTCCTGTGCGTCGGCCACTACGGTCCCGGCGGCGGGTTCTCGGCCGGCCTCGTCGCGGGACTGGCCTTCGTGCTGCGCTACCTCGCCGGGGGATCGACGGACCCGGGCGCGGTGGTGACGATCCGGCCGCCCGTGCTGATGGGGGTCGGGCTGACCGTCGCCGTGCTGACCGCGCTGGCCCCTGCCCTGTTCGGGGCCCCGGTGCTCACGAGCGCCAAACTGGTCGTGCCGGTGCCGCTCCTCGGCAAGCTGGAGATCGTGACCAGCCTGTTCCTCGACGTCGGGGTGTACCTGCTGATCGTCGGCGTGGTGCTGGACCTGCTGCGGGCACTCGGGTCGGGCATCGAACGCGACATGCGCGGCGCGGGGGAGGCGACGTGACCCCCGGCGATCTCGTGACGGCACCCACGGTCAACCTCGTCATGGCGCTGACCGTCGGCGTGCTCTACAGCGTCGGCTTCTACCTGATGCTGCAGCGGTCGCTGATGCGCGTGCTGATCGGCGTGGTCGTGCTCGGACACGGCACCAACCTGCTGCTCCAACTCGTCGGTGGCCGGCCCGCCCGGGTGCCGATCGTCGGCAACTCCCCGCCCGACACGTTCGCGGACCCGCTGCCCCAGGCGCTCGCGCTCACCGCCGTCGTCATCACGTTCGCCCTGACCACGTTCCTGCTGGCACTGGGCTACCGCTCGTTCACCCTGGTCGGCCACGACGAGGTGCAGGACGACCTCGAGGACCGCCGCATCGCCCGGACCCGGCTCCCGGTCGCGACGCTGGAGACCGACGGCGACGACGACCGCGACGACGACGCGGACGAAGAACGGCGGAGTGCGAACGGCTCCCACGAGGGAGCGCGATGACCGTCCTGCCCACCCTGCCGGTGCTGCTGCCGATCCTCGGCGCCGCGCTCACCGTCGTCCTGGGCACCTCGGTGGCCACGCAGCGGGTGATCGCGCTGACCACCCTGGGCGCCGTCGCCACCGTGGCCGGCGTGCTCCTGGTGGCGGCCGACCGCACCGGGCCGGTCGTGGCCGCACTGGGCGGCTGGGCGCCCCCGGTGGGGATCGCCCTGGTGGCCGACCGGTTGTCGACGCTGCTGCTGCTGGTCTCGACGCTGGTCGCGCTCGCCGTGCTCGTGTACGCGATCTCCCAACGCATCGCCGACTACGGCAGGCGGATGGCGAGCTCGACGTTCTACCCGATGTACCTGGTGCTCTCGGCAGGGGTCTCGCTCGCCTACCTCTCGGGCGACCTGTTCACGCTGTTCGTCTCGTTCGAGATCATGCTGACCGCCTCGTACGTGCTCATCACGCGGCGCACGACCACGCAGACGATCCGCGCCGGCATGACGTACGTGACCGTCAGCCTGCTGTCGTCGCTGCTGTTCCTCACCGCCGTCGCCATGGTGTACGCGGCGACGGCGACGGTGAACCTCGCCGACCTGTCCGAGCGGGTGCAGACGTTGTCGCCCGGCCTGCGGACCGTTCTCTCGCTGATGCTGCTGGTCGTGTTCGGGATCAAGGCGGCGATGGTGCCGCTGCACTTCTGGCTCCCCGACAGTTACCCGAACGCCCCCGCCCCGGTCACCGCGCTGTTCGCCGGGCTGCTCACCAAGGTCAGCTTCTACGCCATGGTGCGCACGCAGACCCTGCTCTTCCCGCACGACCAGCCGTGGACGCTGATGCTGTGGTTCGCGGTGGCCACCATGCTCATTGGTGCGCTGGGCGCGGTCGCCCAGAACGACATCAACCGGCTCCTGTCGTTCCTGCTCGTCAGCCACATCGGTTTCATGCTCTTCGGGCTCGGTGTCTCCGACGCCCGCGGCCTGTCGGGAGCCACGCTGTACGCCGCCCACCACATCACGGTGCTCGCCACGTTGTTCCTCGTCAGCGGTCTGATCGTGCGGCGGACCGGGACCGTCGCGCTCGACCGCATGGGCGGACTGCTGCGGACCTCCCCGGCCCTGGCCGTGCTGTTCGCGATCCCGGCGATGACGCTGGCCGGTCTGCCGCCGACCGCCGGGTTCGTCGCGAAGCTGCAACTGCTGCAGGCGGGTGCCGAAGCCGGGGTGGGGTCCACCGTCGTGGCGGGCGTCGTGATCGTCGCGAGCTTCCTCACGCTCTACGCGCTGGTCAAGGTCTGGGTGCGGGTGTTCTGGGGGACGCAGGCCCAGACGGTCGAAGACCCCGATCCGGACGACGAGCTGGAGGTCGGCACGGCGCGCACGCCGTGGCCCATGTACGCCGCCACGGCCGGGCTGGTGGTGGTGAGCCTCGCCATCGCCGTGTTCGCAGGGCCCCTGTCGGAGGTCACCGGTCGCGCCGGTGCGGACCTGGTGGCCCGCGACGGGTACCGCGTGGCCGTGCTGGGGAGCGCGCCGTGACCGCGACGGTGGCGAAGCAGCGGCCTCGCCGGACGGCCCGGGTGCGGCCGCGGGTGCTCGAGATCGTCTGGTTGACGCTGGTCTGGGTGCTGCTCTGGGGGACGTTCACCCCGTTGTCGATCGTCGGCGGGGTGGTCGTGGCCGTCGCCGTGATCGGGGCGTTCCGGTTCCCGCCTGCCGAGGCGCACCTGCCCCTGCGTCCTCTGCGGCTGGTGGGGCTGGTCGGCTACCTGGCCTACGACGTCGTCGTCTCCGGCGCCGAGGTGAGCTGGCAGACGCTGCGGTACGGGCCCGCCGCCCGGGGCGCGGTGTTCGAGGTGCCGCTGCTGAGCAGCTCGGACCGGGTGGTCACGGTGATCGCGAACGCGCTGTCGCTGTCGCCGGGGGCGATGGCGCTGCAGATCGACCACGCCCACGGGCTGTGGTTCGTCTACGCGCTGGGCCCTCGGGACGAGGCCGGGGTGGAGCGCAGCCGCCGCCGCACGATGGACATGCAGCGACGCGTGCTCGCGGCGCTGGGCACCCCCGAGGAGCTGGCCGCCGCGGAACGCCTGCTGGCGGAAGGGGGACGCTGACATGGGTGTGGTGTTCGCGGTCGTGCTCGCGATGGTGGGCGTCTCCGCCGCGCTGGCGCTCTACCGTCTGTTGCGCGGGCCGACGACGCTGGACCGGATCGTCGCCCTGGACGTCGTCGTCGTGCTGACCGTCGTGGCTGCGGGGGTGTACGTGGCGTACTACCGCGACGGGTCGAACATCCCGCTGCTGGCGGCCGTGGCGCTGGTGGGGTTCGTGGGGTCGACGGCGGCGGCGCGGCTGGCAGTGCGGCGGGAGCGGCACCGATGAATCCTGTTGCCGCCGGGCCGGTGGCGGACGTCATCGCGGCCTGCCTGATGCTGCTCGGGGCGCTGTCGTGCCTGCTCGGGGCGATCGGGCTCGTGCGGCTGCCGGACCTGCCGGCCCGGCTGCAGGCCGCGACCAAGCCACAGACGCTGGGCCTGTCGCTGATCCTCCTGGGTGCGGCGCTGCGGGTGGAGCTGGCCAGTGCCGCCACGATGGTGCTCGTCGTGCTGTTCCAGGTGATCAGCGCACCGGTGCTCTCCCAGCTGGTCGGGCGGGCGGCGTACCGCAGTGGGGCGCTGCCGGACGACGGGCTGGTCGTCGACGAGCTCGCCGAGCACCTTCCGGCGGATGCGCTCGTCGGCGACGACCCGCCGTCGGACTCCGACGACGCCCGCGGCTGACACTCGTACACACCTTCCGGGCCCGTCCGCGGACGTGGCGTCCGGCCGGGCGGCCCGGCCGGTTCGCCGACCGGACGGAGTCCTAGGCTCGCCAGGCGCGCTGCGTCGGGCGGCGCGCGGGACCTTGTGCAGGAGATCGTGGAGGGACCGCGGGTGGCCGGAAAGCCGTTGTCGGAGATCGTCGAGGCCGGGTGGGCGCAGGCGCTGGCCCCCGTCGAGCCGGTGATCGCGCAGGCGGGCGAGTTCCTGCGCGCCGAGCTTGCCGCGGGGCGCCGCTACCTGCCGGCAGGCGCCAACGTCCTGCGCGCCTTCACGCACCCGTTCGACGGGGTCCGCGTGCTGATCGTGGGCCAGGACCCGTACCCGACGCCCGGGCACGCCGTCGGCCTGTCGTTCTCGGTGGCGCCGGACGTCCGCCCGATCCCGCGGTCGCTCGCCAACATCTACCGGGAGTACAGCAGCGACCTCGGCCACCCCGCGCCGTCCACCGGCGACCTCACGCCGTGGGCCGAGCAGGGGGTGTTGCTGCTCAACAGGGTGCTCACCGTCGAGCCCGGGAGCCCCGGCTCGCACCGCGGGAAGGGCTGGGAGGCCGTCACCGAGCAGGCGATCCGCGCGCTGGTGGACCGGGAGGGCGAGCCGCTGGTGGCGATCCTCTGGGGGCGCGACGCCCGCAACCTGATCCCGCTGCTCGGCGACGTGCCCTACGTCGAGTCGGCGCACCCGTCGCCGATGTCCGCGGACCGGGGCTTCTTCGGCTCGCGGCCGTTCAGCCGCGTCAACGCCCTGCTCGAGGAGCTGGGCGGGGAGCCGGTGGACTGGAAGCTGCCGTAGCAGCACGCACTGTCGGCCCGTCCCCGGACGGGGAGCGGGCCGACAGTGGGGAAGGCTTGATCAGGCGCGCGTGACCTTGCCGGCCTTGAGGCACGAGGTGCAGACGTTCAGGCGCTGGCGGTTCCCGCCGTCGACCCGGGTGCGCACCGTCTGGATGTTCGGGTTCCAGCGGCGGTGGGTGCGGCGGTGCGAGTGCGAGACGGACATGCCGAAGCCCGGACCCTTTCCACAGACGTCACAGACGGCAGCCATCTCGGACACTCCTCGGGGTAGACGTACACAATCTGCCGGGCGAACCCGGTCACGGCCGTCCAGAGTACCCGCGCACCGGCGGCACCTGCGCAGGGGTCGGGCGCCGTCGGCGAGCATTAGGCTCGTCGGTGTGTTCCCGACGCTCGACGCCGCCCTGCTCGAGCACTGGGCAGGCACCGCCGTCGCGGAGCTGGAGCGGCATCGCGCGGTGATCGACGAGATCAACGTCTTCCCGGTCGCGGACCGCGACACGGGCACGAACCTGCTGCTCACGATGCGTGCGGCAGCGGCCGAACCGCACCCGGGCGGATCCGTCGTCGCCGTCGCGGACGCGCTCGCCCGCGGGGCGCTTCTCGGCGCGCGCGGCAACTCCGGAGTGATCCTCTCCCAGGTGCTGCGCGGGCTGGCGGAGGCGGTGGCGGCGGTCGACGGCCCGTGCGCAGGAGCCGTGCTGGCCGATGCCCTCACCCGCGGTGCCCGGCTGGCCGAGAAGGCCGTCACGCGGCCGCAGGAGGGCACGGTCCTCACGGTGCTCGCCGCCGCTGCGGACGGTGCGGTGGCCACAGGATCGGACCGGCTCGACCTGGTCGCCGCCGCCGCCGCAGGAGCCGCGGGAACCGCGCTGCGCGCGACGCCGCACCAGCTGCCGGAGCTGGCCCGTGCGGGGGTCGTCGACGCGGGTGGCATGGGCCTCGTCGTCGTCCTGGATGCGCTCGTGTCGCTGCTGCCCGACATCGGCGACGTCGTCCGGAAGGAGACGGCCGTGGTCGGGGGGCTCGCGGCGACCGGCGGCACGGCTGCACGGGGTCCGCTCGCGACGGACCTGCCCGCTGCGTCCGACTGCGGCTACGAGGTCATGTATCTGCTCGACGGCTGCGACGACGCGCGGGCCGACACCCTGCGCGTCGCGCTGGACGGGCTCGGCGACGCGGCGGCGGTGGTCGGCGACGGTGCTCCCGGCGGCACCGGGACCTGGACCGTGCACGTGCACTGTGCGGACATCGGCGCCGCGTTGGAGGCCGGGATGGCGGCGGGCCGGCCGCACGGCGTGCGGGTGATGCCGCTGGTGGACCGCGGACGGGAGGTCTTCCCCCGCGCGCGCGCCGTGCTCGCCGTGGTCTTCGGGCCGCAGGTGGCGGCGCTCGCCCGCGAGGTGGGCGCGGACGTGCTCGTGCGCGACTGCCCGCTGCCCGGCGACCTCCCGGCCGACGTCGACGAGGCCCGCCTCGTCGGGGCGCTGGCCGGCACGGCCGCGCGCCATGTCGCCCTCGTGACCGGCGACGGTGCCCTCGCGTTCGCCGCCGAGCGGGCGGCCGCGGCCGCCCGGCGAGCCGGACAGGAGGTCGTGGTGGTGCCCACCGCGTCGGTGGTGGCCGGGTTGGCGGCGCTCGCAGTGCACGACCCCGGACGGCACGCGGCCGACGACGTCGTCGCGATGACCGAGGCGGCGGCGGGCACCCGGTCGGGAGTGCTCCGGATCGCCGATGCCGCCGCGCTCACGTGGGCCGGCCCGTGCGTGCCGGGTGACGTGCTGGGACTCGTCGACGGCGAGGTGGTGCTGATCGCCCCGGATCTTCCTGTCGGTGCCCTGTGGTTGGCTTCGCGCATGTTGACCGCGGGTGGCGAGCTGGTCACCGTGCTGCTCGGCGACGGCGTCGACGACGCGCTCGCCGAGGGGCTGGTGGCCGAGCTGCGCCGGTCGCATCCGGAAGTGGACGTCGTGGTGCATCGGGGGGCGCGTCCGGGCCACCCGGTGGAACTGGGGGTGGAATGACCGTCGTGACGCAGGTCGACCTCGACACGCCGCTGCTCGGTCCGATCGGGAAGAAGGCGGCCGACGCGCTGTCGACCAAGCTCGGCCTGCACACCGTCGGCGATCTCGTGCGCCACTATCCGCGCCGGTACGTCGACCGGGGGAAGCTCACCGACATTGCAGGCCTGGAGCTCGGCGAGCACGTCACGGTGCTCGCCGAGGTCGAGAAGGTCACCATGCGCGACATGCGCCACCGGCGCGGCAAGCTCATGCAGGTCGTGATCACGGACGGCCGCGGGCGGCGGCTCGACTGCACCTTCTTCAACCCGTACAAGCTGAAGGCGGTGATGGTTCCCGGGCTGCGGGCGCTGTTCTCCGGGCAGGTCTCCCGGTTCCGCGACAAGCTGCAGCTCACCCACCCGGAGTTCGAGCCGATCGAGGAGAGCGAGGGCGTCCGGCCGTTCGTCTCGATCTACCCGGCCACGCAGGGGTTCGACTCCTGGCAGATCGCCCGCTGTGTCCGCCAGGTGCTGGAGCTGCTCGACGACCCGACGGATCCGCTGCCCGAGTCGCTGCGCCGGGCCGAGGGCCTGTCCGATCTCGGGAGGGCGTTGCGCCGCATCCACATGCCCGAGACCGAGGCGGACCAGTACGCCGCGAAGAACCGGCTGGTGTGGGACGAGGCGATGGGTGTGCAGCTCGCGCTCGCGCTGCGCCGCAAGCGGGCCGTGCAGCGTCCCGCGGCCGCGAATCCCCACGTGCCGGGCGGCCTGCTGGAGGCCTTCGACGCCCGGCTGCCCTACACGTTGACCGCCGGCCAGCGGTCGGTCGGCGCCGAGATCGCCGCGGACCTCGCCTCCGAGACCCCGATGAACCGGCTGGTGCAGGGCGATGTCGGCGCGGGCAAGACGGTGGTGGCGCTGCGGGCGATGCTGCAGGTCGTCGACAGCGGCCGCCAGGCCGCGATGCTCGCGCCCACCGAGGTGCTCGCCGCCCAGCACGCCCGCTCGCTGCGGTCGTTGCTCGGTCCGCTCGCGCAGGCCGGCGAGCTGGGCGGGGCCGAGCAGGCCACCCGGGTGACGCTGCTGTCGGGGTCGCTGCCGGCCGCGGCGAAGAAGAAGGCCCTGCTGGAGGCGCAGTCCGGCGAGGCCGGGATCGTCGTCGGCACGCACGCGCTGATCCAGGACCGGGTGGGGTTCGCCGAGCTGGGGCTGGTGGTGGTCGACGAGCAGCACCGCTTCGGCGTCGAGCAGCGCGACGCCCTGCGCGGGCGCGGCGAGAAGGCTCCGCACCTGCTGGTCATGACGGCCACCCCGATCCCGCGCACGGTGGCGATGACGGTGTACGGCGACCTGGAGGTCTCGGCGCTGCGCGAGCTGCCGGGTGGCCGGTCGCCGATCGCGACCACCGTCGTGCCGGCGGGGGAGAAGCCGACGTGGCTGGAGCGGGTCTGGAAGCGCATCCACGAGGAGGTCGCCGCCGGGCACCAGGTGTACATCGTGTGCCCGCGGGTGGGGGGCGACACGGGGAAGGACGACACGGAGTTCCCCGACGACCCGGATGACGCCGGTGCGGGCACGGACGAGCGTCGCGCCCCACTGGCGGTGCTCGAGGTGGCACCCCAGCTGGCCGAGGGACCGCTCGCGGGCCTGCGGATCGGCGTGCTGCACGGGAAGTTGCCCCCGGACGAGAAGGACGCCGTGATGCGCGCGTTCGACGCAGGCGAGCTCGACGTCCTGGTGGCCACCACGGTCATCGAGGTGGGCGTGGACGTGCCGAACTCCACCGCAATGGTGATCATGGACGCCGACCGCTTCGGCCTGTCCCAGCTGCACCAGCTCCGTGGCCGGGTCGGCCGTGGCTCGGCGCCCGGGGTGTGTCTGCTGGTCACCGACATGCCCGCGGGCACCACGGCCCGCGAGCGCCTCGACGCGGTGGCGAGCACCACGGACGGCTTCGAGCTGGCCCGGATGGACCTCGAACTGCGCCGGGAGGGCGACGTCCTGGGCTCACTGCAGTCCGGCCGCCGCTCCGGTCTGCGGCTGCTGTCGCTGCTGCGCCACGAGGAGATCATCGCCAAGGCGCGGGTGCGCGCCACGGAGATCGTCGACGGCGATCCCGGCCTGGTGCGCCACCCGGGGCTGCACGCGCTGGTGGCCGAGACGGTGGGCGACGAGGAGCGCGCGGCCTACCTGGACAAGGCCTGAGCGTAAGTCCGGCAAGCGCCGGTCAGGCCGGGAGCTGGCCGCGGCCTGCGACCTCCAGCGCCGCCTGCGCCGTGCGTGGCATGTGGATCACGCCGGCCCGGTCCAGGCGGGCCAGTTCGCTGCGTGCCCGGGCATAGGCGGTGAGGCGCTCGGCGTCGTTGTCCGAGTCACGGGCGGTGGTGAGCAGCTTGATCACTCGCTCCACGGCGTTGCGCTCCTCCGGGGCGAGGTTCGACAGCCGGATCCGCTCGGCGGCGTCGCGCGCGGCGCGCCAGGCCCGCTCGGCGCGCTCGACCGCAGCGACGAACGTCGAGGCGTGCCCGACCGGTGGGAACGCGTCGGTCTCCAGGGCCTGCGCCTCGGCGAACGCCTCCACGAAGCGGCCCGTGCTCGGCACCGTGACGTCGGACAGCGCCGGCAGCCGCAGCACCGCCATCGGGTCGCACTCGTAGGCGGCGTACTCCCCGCGCAGGGCGGCGAACCGCTCCATGGCGCGGGCCCAGGCCGCCTCCGGGCGCACCGGGACCGGCCGGGGCGGTGGCGGCTGCCGGTACGGGATCGGGGCGATGCCTGCGGCACCGAGCCGGCTCCGCCGACGGCGCCGGCGGTGCCGGGTGACGAACAGCAGCGCGATGCCGAGGAAGACCGGGACGGGCATCTCCCCGGCGACCTCGAGAGCGACCGCCGCGAGGAAGAACCACATCAGCAGGCCGATCGCGAAGAACGCTGCCGAGGTGGCCATCCAGGCCGGGTGGCGTCGACGGGCGTGCGGGTACCGCCCTCCGGCGCGCATGAACTCCCGGGCGCCGCGTGCCGCGCGTCGGTCGGGCCCCCGCCCCGGACGATGTGGCATACGTCCTTGGTACCGAACTGCACACCGCTGCGCCTGGGCCGAACGGGTGCGCGCCGTTACGGTTTCTCCACCAGTGAGTCGGCGGTGACCACCGCACGCTCGGCCGTTCCTCGGGGGGTCCCGTGTTCCGCAAGCTGCTCGTCGCCAACCGCGGCGAGATCGCGATCCGCGCCTTCCGCGCGGCCTACGAGCTGGATCTGGCGACGGTCGCGGTGTTCCCGTACGAGGACCGCAACTCCCTGCACCGCGCGAAGGCCGACGAGTCGTACCTGATCGGCGAGCGCGGGCACCCGGTGCGGGCCTACCTGTCGGTCGACGAGGTGATCGGCGCGGCGCGCCGGGCCGGTGCGGATGCGGTCTACCCCGGATACGGCTTCCTGTCGGAGAACCCGGACCTCGCCGAGGCCTGCGCCGATGCCGGGATCATCTTCGTCGGGCCGCCGCCTCAGGTGCTGCACCTGACCGGCGACAAGGCTCGGGCGATCACCGCCGCGCGGGAGGCCGGGTTGCCGGTGCTCGGGTCGTCGCCGCCCTCGGCCGACGTCGACGAGCTCGTCGCGGCCGCGGACGGTGTCGGATTCCCGCTGTTCGTCAAGGCCGTCGCCGGCGGCGGCGGGCGCGGGATGCGCCGCGTCGACGAACCGGACCAGCTGCGCGAGTCCGCACTCGCCGCGATGAGGGAGGCGCAGGCGGCGTTCGGCGACTCGACAGTCTTCCTCGAGCGCGCGGTGATCAACCCGCGGCACATCGAGGTGCAGATCCTCGCCGACGCCCACGGGAACGTCGTGCACCTCTACGAGCGCGACTGCTCGCTGCAGCGCCGGCACCAGAAGGTCATCGAGATCGCCCCGGCGCCGAACCTGGACCCGGAGATCCGCGACCGCATCTGCGCCGACGCCGTCGCCTTCGCCCGCCACATCGGCTACGTCAACGCCGGCACCGTGGAGTTCCTGCTCGACGAGCGCGGACAGCACGTGTTCATCGAGATGAACCCGCGCATCCAGGTCGAGCACACCGTGACCGAGCAGGTGACCGGCCGCGACCTGGTGATCGCCCAGCTGCGGATCGCGGGCGGGATGACCCTGCCCGAGATGAACCTGCGGCAGGACCAGATCCGGGTCAGCGGTTCCGCGCTGCAGTGCCGGGTGACCACGGAGGACCCGGCGAACGGCTTCCGCCCCGACACCGGGGTGATCAGCGCCTACCGCTCGCCGGGCGGCCCCGGCGTGCGGCTCGACGGCGGCACCCACGTGGCCGCCGAGGTCAGCGCGCACTTCGACTCGATGCTGGTCAAGCTCACCTGCAACAGTTACAGCTTCGGGAACGCCGTCCGCCGGGCCCGGCGGGCCATCGCGGAGTTCCGGATCCGGGGCGTCGCGACGAACCTGTCCTTCCTCGCCGCCGTGCTCGAGGACCCCGACTTCCGCGCGGGCCGGATCACCACGAGCTTCATCGACGAGCGCCCGCAGCTGCTCGACGCCCGCCGCTCGGCGGACCGGGGCACGAGGATCCTCACCTACCTCGCCGAGACCACGGTGAACAAGCCGAACGGCAGGCGCCCGGCGACCGTCGAACCGGTCGACAAGCTCCCGGAGGGGATCCTGCACGCCCCGGTCGTCGACGGGTCGCGCCAGCTGCTGGCCGCGCTGGGGCCGGAGCGGTTCGCCGCCCGCCTGCGTGCGCAGGACGCCGTGGCGGTCACCGACACCACCTTCCGGGACGCGCACCAGTCGCTGCTCGCCACCCGCGTGCGCACCCGGGACCTGGCCGCCGTCGCGCCGCACGTCGCCCGGCTGGTGCCCGAGCTGTTGAGCCTGGAGTGCTGGGGTGGCGCGACCTACGACGTCGCGCTGCGGTTCCTCGCCGAGGACCCGTGGGAGCGCCTCGCGACGCTGCGCGCGGCCGTTCCGAACATCTGCACGCAGATGCTGCTCCGCGGACGCAACACCGTCGGCTACACGCCGTACCCGACCGAGGTGACCGACGCCTTCGTCGCCGAGGCCGCGGCGACCGGGATGGACATCTTCCGGATCTTCGACGCGCTCAACGACGTCGGGCAGATGCGCCCCGCCATCGACGCCGTGCGGGCCACGGGGACGGCCGTCGCCGAGGTGGCTCTCTGCTACACCGGCGACCTGTCGGATCCCGCCGAGACGCTCTACACCCTCGACTACTACCTGCGTCTGGCCGAGCGGATCGTCGACGCGGGCGCGCACGTGCTGGCGATCAAGGACATGGCCGGCCTGCTGCGCCCGCCCGCGGCCCGGACACTGGTCACGGCGCTGCGCGAGCGCTTCGACCTGCCCGTCCACCTGCACACCCACGACACCGCCGGTGGCCAGCTGGCCACGCTGATCACCGCGATCGACGCCGGCGTGGACGCCGTCGACGGCGCTGTTGCATCGATGGCCGGCACCACCAGTCAGCCGTCCCTGTCCGCGCTGGTCGCCGCGACCGACCACACGCCGCGGGCGACCGGACTGGGTCGCCAGGCGGTCGCCGACCTGGAGCCCTACTGGGAGGCCGTGCGGAAGGTCTACGCGCCGTTCGAGTCGGGCCTCGCGTCGCCGACCGGCCGCGTCTACACGCACGAGATCCCCGGCGGGCAGCTCTCCAACCTGCGGCAGCAGGCGATCGCGCTCGGGCTCGGCGACCGGTTCGAGCTGATCGAGGACTACTACGCCGCCGCGGACCGGATGCTCGGGCGGATCGTCAAGGTCACGCCGTCGTCCAAGGTCGTCGGTGACCTCGCCCTCTACCTCGTGGGTGCCGGCGTGGAGGCCAAGGACTTCGAGGCCGATCCGGGTGAGTACGACGTGCCGGACTCGGTGATCGGGTTCCTGCACGGCGAGCTGGGCGACCCGCCCGGCGGCTGGCCCGAGCCGTTCCGCACCCGCGCGCTGGCCGGCCGGCCCGCGCCCAAGGGCGTCACCGAGCTGACCGACGACGACCGCTCCGGCCTGCGCGCCGACGACGTCGCCACCCGCCGGACCACGCTGAACCGCCTGCTGTTCCCGGGGCCGACCCGGGAGTACGCCGCGCACCGCGCCGCCTACGGCGACACGTCGGTGCTCTCGACGAAGGACTTCCTTTACGGGCTCGAGCAGGACGTCGAGCACAACGTCGAGCTGGAGCCGGGCGTGACGCTGCTGATCGAACTCGGCGCCGTCTCCGAGCCCGACGCCCGCGGGATGCGCACGGTCGTCACCACCCTCAACGGCCAGCTCCGGCCGGTGACGGTCCGGGACCGGTCGGTCGCCGTGGACGTGAAGACCGCCGAGAAGGCGGACCGCGCGAACCCCGGCCACGTCGCGGCCCCGTTCGCCGGCGTGGTGACGCTGGCCGTCGAGAGCGGTGCGACGGTGGAGCAGGGCCAGACGGTCGCGATGATCGAGGCGATGAAGATGGAGGCCTCGATCACCGCCCCGCGCGCCGGGACGGTGGCGCGAACGGCGATCGGGTCCGTGGAGCAGGTGGAGGGCGGCGACCTGCTGGTGGTTCTGGAGTAGCGGCGGGTCCGCAACGGCGGTGCGGATGACGTCAGCATGGTGGCTTTGCTGCGGTCGGAGTGCAGCAAAGCCACCATGCTGCGAACCTCGGCGCGCACCGGCGGGCCGTTCGTGCCCCTCGACGGGGAGGATGGGACCGTGACGCGGATCATCGCCGGGCGGGCCGGGGGGCGGCGCATCGCCGTGCCGCCGGCCGGGACGCGGCCGACGTCGGACCGGGTCCGCGAGGCGCTGTTCAGCTCGCTGACCGCCGATCCCGGCCTGGACGGAGCCGCCGTGCTCGACCTGTGCGCGGGCTCGGGGGCGCTGGGCCTGGAAGCCCTCTCCCGCGGTGCCGCGCACGCGTTCTTCGTGGAGTCGGACCGGCGGGCCGCCGCGGTGCTGCGGCGCAACGTCGCCGACCTCGGCCTGCCGGGCGCGACCGTCCGGGCCTCGTCGGCAGGGGCCGTGCTCGCGGGGCCCGCAGACCGCGTCTACGACGTCGTGCTCGTCGACCCGCCCTACGCCACCCCCGACGCCGAGGTCGCCGGCTGGCTCGCCGCCGCGTCGGCGAACGGCTGGCTGGCCGACGACGCGGTGGTCGTCGTCGAACGGGGCAGAGGACCGTCCTTCCCGTGGCCGGCGCCGCTGGTCGGGGTGCGCGAGCGGCGCTACGGCGACACGGTCCTGCACGTCGGCGGCATGGATGCGGCAGTGGTGCACGACGCAGGTCACGACCGGCACGGGACGATCCCGGCGCGGTAGCGTCGCGCCCCATGAGGCGCGCCGTCTGCCCCGGTTCCTTCGACCCGGTGACCAACGGGCACCTCGACATCATCGGTCGTGCGTCCGAGCTGTTCGACGAGGTCGTCGTGGCCGTCCTGGTGAACAAGAGCAAACGCAGCCTGTTCACCGTGGAGGAGCGGATCGGGATGCTGGCGGACGTCACCGGGGTGTTCCCCAACGTCACGATCGGCTCGTTCCACGGCCTGCTGGTCGACTACTGCCGCGAGCACGACATCCGGGCGATCGTGAAGGGGCTGCGCGCCGTCACCGACTTCGACTACGAGCTGCAGATGGCGCAGATGAACCAGCGCCTCTCGGGTGTCGACACGCTGTTCATGTCGACCAGCCCCGAGTACAGCTTCGTGTCCAGCTCGCTGGTCAAGGAGGTCGCGACGTACGGGGGCGACGTCGCGCACCTGCTGCCGGAGCCCGTGTACCGGCGCATGGTCGAGCGGATCCGCGAACGCGCGTGAGGCAGGGGGCTGAGGCCGGGGCGGTGCGCGTGGCCGAGCGTTCGGGCTCGAGTCCCCCGGCCTCGGGCCCCTGAGAGTGATCCCGAACGGTGGATCCGGACACGCGGGTGGGTGCAATCCGCCGTCTGGGCGGTGTGCGGTGCGAGGATGTGGCGCGTGTACCGGGTCTTCGAGTCGCTGGACGCGCTGGTCACGGTCGTCGAGGAGGCCCGCGGCCTCCCGATGACCGCGAACTGCGTGGTGCCCCGCGGTGACGTCCTCGAGCTGCTCGACGACGTGCGCGAGGCGCTCCCCGGCGAGCTGGACGATGCCCAGGACGTCATCGACCGCCGCGACGAGATCGTCGCCGAGGCCGAGCAGGAGGCCGAGCACACGCGCACCACCGCGAACGCGGACGCCGAGCAACTCGTCTCCGAGGCCCGGGGGGAGGCGCAGCGGTTGGTCGCCGAGGCCCGTGCCGAGGCCGGGGCGACCGTGGCGCAGGCCCGGCACGAGGCCGAGCTCGCGGTGGCCGACGGACGCCGGCAGTACACCGACCTCACCGAACGCGCCCGGTCCGACGCCGAGCGGCTCGCGGCGGCGGGGCGGGCGGCGCACGAGCGCCTCGTCGCCGACGGCCGCGCCGAGCAGGCCCGGCTCGTGTCCCAGGCCGAGGTCGTGCAGGCCTCGCGGGCCGAGGCTGCCCGCATCGTCGACGCGGCGGACGCCGAGGCGGACCGGCTGCGCCGCGACTGCGACAACTACGTCGACACCACCCTGCGCGAACTCGAGGAGAGCCTGGGCGGCGCGCTGCAGATGGTGAGCCGCAGCCGGGCGAGCCTGTGGCGTGGGACGGGCCGGCCGGCGAACGGGGCCGCGGTGCCGCCGGGGCGGTCCGGCACCGGCATGGATCTCATCGACTGATCCCGGGCCCCGGTTCTCGGGCACCCGGCACGCAGGCGGCCGACGGGCCTACCCTGGTCGGGTGACCACGCACGTCGACCCGGCGAACCCCTGGGTATTCAGCACGCGCGAGCTCGGCAGGCGTGCCGGTGCCATGCGCGCGTTCCACCGCGACGTCCCCGCTCCGGGCGACGACCGACGCATCGGCCTCGACGTCCTCGCCGTGCCTCCGGGCGCGACCATCGTGCTCGACGTGCGGCTCGAGTCGGTCACGGAGGGCGTGTACGTCTCCGGCACCGCGTCGGCGCCCCTGGCGGGCGAGTGCGCGCGTTGCCTGGACGACCTGACCGACCACGTCACCGTCGAGATCGGTGAGCTGTTCGCCTATCCGGACAGCGTCACGGACGAGACCACGGACGAGGACGAGCTGCCGCGGGTGGCCGACGACCACGTCGACCTGGAGCAGACCGTGCGCGACGCCGTGGTACTCACCCTGCCGCTGGCTCCGCTCTGCTCCGACGACTGCCCCGGTCTGTGCCCGGAATGCGGCGAGCGCCGGGCCGACCTCGGCCCGGACCACGGGCATGAGACACTGGATCCTCGATGGGCCGCTCTGCGCGAGCGCATGCCCAACTAGGCGTCCCTGTACTACCGCAAGGAGATTCATCGTGGCCGTTCCCAAGCGCCGGATGTCGCGGTCCAACACGCGCTCCCGCCGGGCGCAGTGGAAGGCTGCTGCTCCCACCCTCGTGAACTGTGAGAACCGCGCATGCCGCGCGAAGAAGCCGCCGCACACGGCCTGCCCGACGTGCGGGACCTACAGCGGCCGCCAGGTCGTCAGCCCGGCCTGACCGCGCCGGGCACGATGGCTGAGCGCGGCCTGCAGGGGCCCGTCACGGACCGGGAGCCGCTGCTCGCTGCTCTGGGCGTCGAGCTCGACGAGGAGTTGCTGACCCTCGCGCTGACTCATCGGTCCTTCGCGTACGAGAACGGCGGGCTGCCGACCAACGAGCGGCTGGAGTTCCTCGGCGACTCGGTGCTCGGCGTGGTCGTCACCGAGCGGCTGTACCGCGACCACCCGGATCTGCCGGAGGGGCAGCTGGCCAAGCTGCGGGCGAGTGTGGTCAACATGCACGCCCTCGCCGGAGTGGCCACGCATCTGAGCCCGGCCGGGCTCGGGGCGCACCTGTACCTCGGGCGCGGCGAGGAGCTGACCGGCGGCCGGACGAAGACGAGCATCCTCGCCGACGCCACCGAGGCGCTGATCGGAGCGGTGTACCTCGAGCACGGCCTCGAGACCGCGCGGTCCGTCGTGCACCGGCTCTTCGACTCCCTGCTCCAGGCGGCCCCGCTGCTCGGCGCCGGCCTGGACTGGAAGACGAGCCTCCAGGAGCTGACGGCTGCGGCGGATCTGGGCGTGCCCGAGTACCGGATCGCCGAAGAGGGCCCGGATCACTCCAAGCTGTTCACCGCCACGGCGGTGGTCGGCGGCCGCTCGCTCGGCTCGGGCGACGGCCGCACCAAGAAGGAGGCCGAGCAGAAGGCCGCCCAGCTCGCCTGGCGGACCCTGACGGCCGAGGCGGCGTCCGGCACCGGCGCCACCACGGGCTGACCTTCCGTGCCCGAGCTGCCCGAGGTCGAGGTGGTCCGGCGGGGCCTCGCCGACCACGTCGTCGACCGCACCATCGCCCGCGTCGAGGTGGCCCACCCACGCGCGGTACGGCGGCACCTCGAAGGCGGCGGCGACTTCGCAGCCCGTCTGCAGGGGCGCACGATCACCGCGGCCCGCCGGCGGGGCAAGTACCTGTGGCTGGAGCTCGATGGTGGGGAGCCGGGGTCCGACGCCGTGCTCGCGCACCTCGGCATGAGCGGGCAGATGCTCGTCGCCACTCCTGACCGGCCGGACGAGAAGCACCTGCGGATCCGGCTCGCCTTTTCAGACGGGGGGCCGGAGCTGCGGTTCGTCGACCAGCGCACGTTCGGTGGCCTCTCGGTGCACCCCCTGGTCCCCGCGGTGGGAGGCGGCCTGCTGCCCGCCCCCGTGGCGCACATCGCGCGCGATCCGATGGACCCCGCGTTCTCTCTCGACGACGCCGTCGCCGCGATCCGCCGCCGCCGTACCGAACTCAAGCGCGCGCTGCTGGACCAGACGGCCGTGTCCGGGATCGGCAACATCTACGCCGACGAGGCGCTGTGGCGGGCGAAACTGCACGGCGCGCGGCCCACGGAGAAGCTGACCCGCGCGCAGGGGCGGACGGTGCTCACGGCCGCCGCCGAGGTCATGGACGAAGCGCTCGCCCAGGGTGGGACGTCGTTCGATGCGCTGTACGTCAACGTGAACGGCGCGTCGGGCTACTTCGACCGCTCGCTGGCGGCGTACGGCCAGGCCGACCGTCCGTGTCCGCGCTGCGGCACCCCGATCCGCCGCGAGTCCTTCATGAACCGCAGCTCGTTCTCATGCCCGCGCTGCCAGCCCCGTCCGCGTCGCTGATCTCTTGCCGACCTACAGCCAGTCGTTGCGCTTGAACAGCACCCAGAGCAGCCCGCCGGCCAGCACCATCAGCAGGATCGCGAACGGGTAGCCCAGTGCCCAGTGCAGCTCGGGCATGCTGTCGAAGTTCATCCCGTAGATGCCCGCGACGAGCGTCGGGGCGAACGCGATGGCGGCCCACGACGAGATCCGCTTGACCTGCTCGTTCTGCTCGAAGCCCGCCTCGGTGAGCCGGGCCATCTCCTCGTTCTGGCGCTGCCCCACCAGGGTGGCCTGCACGTTCACCAGGTTGGTCAGCAGCGTCTTGAAGTTCTCGACGCGCTCCAGCACGCGCGTGGCGTGGTCCTCGACGTCGCGCATCCGCCTGCGCAGCTCGACGTCGGTCGTGTCGCCGTTCTTGCCGAACTGCCACCGCAGCTGCGCGAAGATGTCGCGCAGCGGCTCGACGGCGCGGTAGAACGCGATGACCTCGCGGCTGAGCTGGTAGATCCGCTTCGACACGGCGGCGTCACCGCCGAAGACCTGCTCCTCGATCTGGTCGATGTCGTCCTGCAGCCCCTCCAGCACGGGCTGGTAGTCGTCGACGACGCGGTCGAGCACTCCCCACAGCACCGCGTAGGGGCCGTGCGCGAGCAGCTCCGGGTCCTCCTCCAGGTGCTTGCGGACCACCGCGAGGTCCGGCTCGTCGGCGTGCCGGACCGTGATCGCGAACTCGGGGCCGAGGAAGAGGTGCAGCTCGCCGAGCTTGATCACCTCGACGGGGTCGACGTAGCGGGCGGGCCGCAGCACCACGAAGACGGTGTTGCCGTACCGCTCCAGCTTCGGGCGCTGGTGCTGGTTGACCGTGTCCTCGACAGCCAGCTCGTGCAACCCGAACTCGCGCGCGACGGCGTCGATCTCGTCCTTACCGGGGCGCAGCATGCCGATCCAGGCGAAGCTGCGGCCTTCGTCCGAGCAGCTGCGCAGCGCGCTGAAGGCGGTGTCGAGCGACGATGGGGCGAGCTTCCGCCGTCCGTCGACGTAGATCGCGTTGTCCACCACCGACACGGTGCCCACCCCCTTCCACCGACGAGCGTAATCCCGGGTCGGGGCCGGCACCGGTGCGGTGCGTGGCATCGCCCGGGACGTCCCATCCGTCCCCGCGCCCGTCGGATACGGTCGCGCGATTGTGAGCACCGACTCGGGGAGCGCCGGCACCGGCGACGTCGTCCGCCTCACCGCCTGGGTGGAGGGCTTCGTGCAGGGCGTGGGCTTCCGCTGGTGGACGCGGTCGAGGGCGCTGGAGCTCGGGCTGGTGGGCTCCGCACGCAACCTGACCGACGGGCGGGTGGCCGTGGTGGCCGAGGGTGACCGTGCAGCCTGCGAGGCCCTGCTCGAGGCCCTGCGCGGTGGGCACGCCCCAGGGGCCGTGCGGCAGGTCGTGGAGCAGTGGACCAGCGCTCGCGGTGATCTTCGGGGCTTCGTCGAGGGCTGAGCGTCCCCGGGAGCTCCCGGAACTGTCGGGGCGGCTCGATAGCCTGCGCCCAGCCACGGAACACGAGTGGTCGGCCGGTCGGGGGAGTGCGCGTGCATCTGAAGAGCCTGACGCTGAAGGGCTTCAAGTCCTTCGCCTCGGCCACCACGCTGCGCCTGGAGCCCGGGATCACCTGTGTCGTGGGCCCGAACGGCTCGGGCAAGAGCAATGTCGTCGACGCCATCAGCTGGGTGCTCGGCGAGCAGGGCGCCAAGGCGCTGCGCGGCGGGAAGATGGAAGACGTGATCTTCGCCGGCACCTCGGGCCGGGCGCCGCTGGGCCGGGCCGAGGTCACGCTGACGATCGACAACTCCGACGGCGCGCTGCCGATCGACTACTCCGAGGTCTCGATCACCCGCCGCATGTTCCGCGATGGCGCCGGTGAGTACGAGATCAACGGCACGGCGTGCCGCCTGCTCGACATCCAGGAGCTGCTCAGCGACTCGGGGATCGGCCGCGAGCTGCACGTCGTGGTCGGGCAGGGGCAGCTCGACTCCGTGCTGCAGTCCCGCCCCGAGGACCGCCGTGCCTACATCGAGGAGGCCGCGGGCGTCCTCAAGCACCGCAAGCGCAAGGAGAAGGCGCTGCGGAAGCTCGACTCGATGCAGGCCAACCTCACCCGCCTGACGGACCTCACGACCGAGCTGCGCCGCCAGCTCAAGCCGCTCGGGCGGCAGGCGGAGATCGCCCGGCGCGCGCAGGCGGTGCAGTCGGAGCTGCGCGACGCGCGTCTTCGGCTGGCCGCCGACGACCTCGTCACGCTGCGCGGCGAGCTGGCCCGGGAGGAGGCCGACGAGTCGGCCGCGCGGGCCCGCCGGCTGGAGGTCGAGGAGCAGCTCGCCGTGGCCCGCGCCGAGCAACAGCGGCTGGAAGACGCCCTGACCCAGGACGCGCCGCGGCTCGCCGCCGCGCAGGACACCTGGTACCGGCTCTCGACGCTGGCCGAACGCCTGCGCGGCACCGTCGGCCTCGCGCAGGAGCGCGCGCGGCACCTCGCCGACGTCGGCGACACGCGCACCCCGGGGCGCGACCCGGACGAGCTGGATGCCGAGGCCGAGATCGTCGCCGAGCAGGAGGCGGAGCTGGCCGAGGCCGTCGTCGACGCCCGGCAGCAGCTCGCCGAGGTGCTGGAGGAGCGCACCGAGCACGAGGCGACGCTCGCCGCTGCGGAACGCGCCCACGTCGCCGCCGTCCGGGCGCTGGCCGACCGCCGGGCCGGGCTCGCGACGCTGGCCGGCCGGGCGGAGGCCCTGCGCAGCGGTGTCTCGGCGAACGCCGAGGAGATCGAGCGGCTGTCCGAGGCGCTGGGCGAGGCGGACATGCGCACCCGGACGGCGCAGGAGGAGCTCGAGACCGCCCGCGACGCGACCGGAGTGGACGCCGAGGCCGACGACGGCCTCGGGGATCGGGTGGCGGAGGCGGGCCAGGCTCACGAGGCCGCGCGCACGCGGGTGCGGGAGCTGGTCGCGGCCGAGCGGGCCGCCGAGCAGCAGCGGGCGCACTGGCGCGCGCGGGTGGATGCGCTGTCGGTCGGCCTGGCCCGGCGCGACGGCTCGAGCGCGCTGCTGGGCGACACCGGCCCGGACGGCGTCGTGGGGGCGCTGTCCGGGTTGGTCTCGGTCGACGCCGAGGCCCGCACCGCCGTCGCGGCCGCACTCGGGGAGCTGGCCGACGCCGTGGCGGTCGAGTCGGCGGAGGCCGCGGTCGGCGTCCTGCGCCACCTGCGTGTGGCGGATGCGGGACGGGCGTCGCTGCTCGTGGGGCGGGTGGACGCGGGTGTCGACGGCGGACACGGGCCGGGGGTGCGTGTGGGCGCATCGGCCGAAGGCCCGCCGCCGGTGGGGCGGTGGGCGGCCGATTTCGTCCACGCGCCCGCCGCGCTGGCCGCGTCGGTCGGCCGGGTTCTGTCCGGGGTCGTGGTGGTGGACGATCTCGACTCGGCACACGCAGTCGTGGCCGCCGGGCTGACCGCCGTGACGACGGACGGCGACCTGCTCGCCCCGGAGCGGGCGTCGGGCGGCTCGGGTGGCGGGGCGAGCGCGCTGGACGTGCAGGCGGCGGTCGACGAGGCCGTGGCCGCCCGCGACGCCGTGGAAGACGAGTTGGCCCGGGTGCGACCGGCGGTGGAGGGCGCGCGGGCCGAGGAAGCGGCGCGGCTGGCCGACCTGACTGCTGCCCGGGAGGCCCGCACGGCCGCCGAGCGCCGGGCGAGCGCCGCCGCGGCCCAGCTGGGCCGGCTGGAGCAGGCCGTGCGGTCGGCCGGTGCCGAGGCCGAGCGGCTGCGGGTACGGCGCGACGCGGTCGAGGCGAAGCGGTCCGACGCGCTGCTGGCGCTGGAGGCGGCAGAGCGCCAGCTCGCGGTCGCCGAAGACGAACCGGTCGACGACGAGCCCGACACCGGGATCCGCGATGCTGCTGCCGATGCGCTGACCCGTGCCCGCGCCACCGAGGTCGACGCCCGGCTGGCGCTGCGCACCGCCGAGGAGCGCGCCCGGGCGATCGCCGGCCGGGCCGACTCGCTGCGCCGCCAGGCGTCGTCGGAGCGCCAGGCCAGGGCCCGGGCCGTCGCCGCGCGGGCGGCCCGCGAACGCGGAGCCAGGATCGCCGCGGTCGTCGTCTCCGCCGGAGAGACGGCCTGCTCCGCGATCGCCGAGTCGCTCGCCACGGCCGCCGTCGAGCGCGACGCCGCTGCGGCCGCACGCGCCGAGCGGGAGCGTGCGCTGGTCGAGGTGCGCACGGTGACGACCCGGCTCACCTCCCTCCTGGAGAAGCTCGTCGACGCCGTGCACCGCGACGAGGTGCTCCGCGCCCAGTCGCGGGCCCGGCTGGAAGCGCTCACCTCCAAGGTGCTCGACGACCACGGACTGGCGGCGGACGACCTGGCCGACGAGTACGGGCCGCACGTGCCCGTTCCGGCGTCCGCGGCGGAGATGGCCGAGTACGAGGCGGCCCGCGAGCGGGGCGACGACGTGGTGGCGCCCCCGCCGATGCCCTACGACCGCGCCACCCAGCAGCGCCGTGCCGCGCGTGCCGAGAAGGACCTCGGGCTGCTGGGCCGGGTGAACCCGCTGGCGTTGGAGGAGTTCGCCGCGCTGGAGGAGCGCTACCGGTTCCTGTCCACGCAGCTCGAAGACCTCAAGAACACGCGCCGGGATCTGCTCACGGTGGTCCGCGAGGTCGACGACAAGATCCTCGCGGTGTTCACCGAGGCCTACACGGACGTCGCACGCGAGTTCGAGATCGTGTTCGCCACGCTGTTCCCGGGCGGCGACGGCCGCCTCGTCCTCACCGACCCGTCGGACATGCTCACCACCGGCATCGAGGTGGAGGCCCGGCCGCCGGGGAAGAAGGTCAAGCGCCTCTCGCTGCTGTCGGGCGGCGAGCGTTCGCTGACGGCGATGGCGCTGCTGGTGGCGATCTTCCGGGCGCGCCCCTCGCCGTTCTACGTGCTCGACGAGATCGAGGCCGCGCTGGACGACGTCAACCTCCGGCGCCTGATCCTGTTGATGGAGGAGCTGCGCACCACGTCACAGCTCGTCGTCATCACCCACCAGAAGGCGACGATGGAGGTCGCCGACGCGCTCTACGGCGTGTCCATGCGCGGCGACGGCATCACCACCGTGATCTCGCAGCGTCTCCGCGCCGCGGAGCCCGCCGCGTCGTGACGTCGCGGCCCCCTCGGGGCAGCTTCCGCCGCGCGCGCGTGACAGGGTGGAGCGGTGACCACGCAGACCTTGTGGATCGTCGTCGCGGTCGTCGTGGCGGTATTCCTGATCGCCGCCGTGCTCGGCCTGGTGCTGCGCAGGCAGCGTCGGATCAGCCTGCGCGAGTCCGAGCGGCTCGAGCGGGAGTCCGGTCCCACTCCGCCGCGCAAGGGCGGCTCGTACAAGGCGGAGAGCGGGTTCTCCTTCTCGGCAGGCCCCACCGCCACACCCACGCTGGGGGAGGCGGCCCCGGTGGCCCCGCCACCGGGCGCGTCCGCCGTCCCGCCGGAAGCCGCCCCGACCTCGGCTCCGCAGCCGGGCGTGCCCGGGATCGCTCCGGAGGCGGCCCCGCAGGCCCCGCCACCGGACGCCCCGGAGCTCCGTCCGGCGCAGGCCCCACAGGAGGCAGCACCGGCAGGCCCGGCCGCCACCGTCGCTCCCGAACGTGCCGTGCCCACGGCGGAGTCCGCGGTACCCCAGGCCCCGCCGGCCCCGCCGGAGATCGCGGTACCGGAGACCGCTGCGCCGGAGACCGCTGCGCCGGAGACCACCGCGCCGGAGACCACCGCGCCGGAGACCACCGCGCCGGAGACCACCGCGCCGGAGACCACTGCGCCGGAACGTGACGTCCCGACGCCGGCCGCGGAGACCGTCGCTCCGCCGGCGCCCGAACGGTCGGCCCCCACGCTGCCGACCACCCCGTACCCACCGACAGCGCCGGCCCCGGACGAGCCGCGCTCGGCCAACGGCTCGGCCCCCACCCTGGTGCCGCCGATCGCCGCGCCTCCCACGACGGCGCCCCCCGCACCTCCCACGACGGCACCGGCCGCGCCGCCCGTGGCTCCGGCACCTGCACCCGCTCCGGCATCCACCGCACCGGCGCCCACCGCACCGGCCGCCCCGAGCGAGGCCATCGATCCTGCGGAGGGCCGGCTGGACCGGCTGCGGGGGCGGCTCGCGCGCTCCCGGTCCGGGTTCGGGCAGGGCCTGCTCGGCCTGCTCGGCGCGGGTGAGCTCGACGAGGAGTCGTGGGAAGACGTCGAGGCGACGCTGCTGCAGGCCGACCTCGGGCCGGAGATGACCGCGGAGCTGGTCGAGACGTTGCGGGTCGAGCTCGCCCGGCGTGCCGTCCGCACCCCCGCACAGGCGCGCCAGCTCCTGCGCGACGTCCTCACCGACGCACTGCGCCCGGAGCTGAACCGCTCGGTCGCCGCCCTCCCGCACGACGGACGGCCCGCGGTGCTGCTGATCGTCGGCGTCAACGGCACGGGCAAGACCACCACCACGGGGAAACTCGCCCGGGTGCTCGTCGCGAACGGCCGGCACGTCGTGCTCGGTGCCGCCGACACGTTCCGTGCCGCGGCCGCCGAGCAGCTCGGCACCTGGGGCGAGCGGGCGGGTGCCACGGTGGTGCGCGGCCCCGAGGGCGCAGACCCGGCGAGCGTCGCGTTCGACGCGGTGAAGCGGGGCACGGAGGAGGGCGCCGACGCCGTGCTGCTCGACACCGCAGGCCGCCTACACACCAAGACCGGCCTGATGGACGAGCTGGGCAAGGTCAAGCGGGTGGTCTCCCGCCAGGCCGAGGTCGACGAGGTACTGCTGGTCCTCGACGCCACGACCGGCCAGAACGGTCTCATCCAGGCCCGGGTCTTCGGCGATGTCGTCGACGTGAGCGGCATCGTCTTGACCAAGCTCGACGGCACCGCGAAGGGCGGCATCGTCTTCCGCGTGCAGCGCGAGCTCGGCGTGCCGGTGAAGCTCGTCGGGCTCGGAGAGGGTCCGGACGACCTCGCGCCCTTCGAACCCGCCGCCTTCGTGGACGCCCTGCTGACGTGACGCCGTGACGGCGCAGTCGTTCACGGTCGCCGAGAGGTGCCCGTGGGCGACGTGACGGCCGTCATGCTCGCGCACCGTGTTGTTGGTACGGTTCGTTGCACAACCGGGACGTACGCGTGACCGGGCCCACGGAAACGGGCCCGGTAATGCGCTTGTAACCTCTCCGGCTGCCTCGTTCACCTCCAGGAAACGCGAGCGGAGGACGACGGAAACACGGCGCTCCGACGATTTCCTCCATATGCCGCACCCCGATGGCGGCCTGGACGGGAGGAGTTCCGTGGACGGATTGGATACCGGCGACACCGCGTGGATGCTCGCCAGCACCGCGCTGGTGCTGCTGATGACGCCGGGGCTGGCGTTCTTCTACGGCGGCATGGTCCGTAGCAAGAGCGTGCTGAACATGATGATGATGTCCCTGAGCGCGATGGGACTCGTCGGCATCCTGTGGGCGCTCTACGGCTACTCGATGGCCTTCGGCAACGACGTGGGCGGGGGTCTGCTGGGCAACCCGTTCGAGGCCTGGGGCCTCAAGGGCCTGTTCGTCGGCAGCTACACCGGCGACGCCATCTCGTACCCGCTCTCGGGCACGATCCCGGCCCTGGTGTTCGTGGGCTTCCAGGCAACGTTCGCCATCATCACCGTCGCCCTGATCTCGGGCGCGGTGGCCGACCGCATGAAGTTCAGCGCCTGGCTGGTGTTCGCCGGGATCTGGGCCACGGTCGTGTACTTCCCGGTGGCGCACTGGGTCTTCGCCTTCTCGAGCGACGCGACCGGCGTCGTCGGCGGCTGGATCGCCAACGACCTCGCCGCGATCGACTTCGCCGGTGGCACCGCGGTGCACATCAACTCCGGTGCGGCGGCGCTGGCTCTCTGTCTCGTCATCGGCAAGCGCCGCGGGTGGCCGCGTGAGGCCATGCGCCCGCACAACCTGCCGTTCGTGATGCTCGGCTCCGGCCTGCTGTGGTTCGGCTGGTTCGGGTTCAACGCCGGCTCGGCGCTGGGCGCCAACGGCATCGCCGGCTTCGCCATGATCAACACGATCGTCGCGACCTGCGCCGCCATGCTCGGCTGGCTCGTCACCGAGAAGATCCGCGACGGCCACCCGACCAGTCTCGGCGCCGCCTCCGGCATCGTCGCGGGCCTGGTGGGCATCACCCCGTCCTGCTCGTCGATCTCCCCGATGGGCGCGATCCTGCTCGGCGTGATCACCGGCGTGCTCTGTGCGCTGGCCGTCGGCCTGAAGTTCCGCTTCGGCTACGACGACTCGCTCGACGTGGTCGGCGTGCACCTCGTCGGTGGTCTGACCGGCACGATCCTGGTCGGCTTCCTCGCCGACCCGGGTAGCCCGGCGGGCGTCGCCGGCCTGTTCTACGGCGGCGGTGTCGACCAGCTGTGGCGCCAGATCGTCGGTGCGGCCGCGGTGCTGATCTACTCGTTCGTCCTGAGCTACATCATCGCCCTGGTCGTCAAGGCGATCATGGGTCTGCGGGTGGACGACGAGCAGGAGTCGAACGGCGTCGACGAGGCCGAGCACGCCGAGACGGCCTACGACTTCTCCACCCTCCGCAGCATCAGCGGTGGGGGCACGCCTCGCCCGGACGCCGCGACCGCGAAGGCCGCCGCCCACGTCCCCGCCCACGCCAGCAAGGAAGGCTGAGCCCCGATGAAGCTGGTCACGGCGATCGTCAAGCCGTTCGTCCTGGAGGACGTCAAGGGTGCCCTCGAGCAGATCGGGGTGCTGGGCATGACGGTCAGCGAAGTGCAGGGCTACGGCCGCCAGAAGGGCCACACCGAGGTCTACCGGGGTGCGGAGTACTCCGTCGACTTCGTGCCGAAGGTCCGGGTGGAGGTCGTCGCCGACGACACCCTCGCGGACAAGGTCGTCGACGCCATCGTTGAATCCGCCCGCACGGGCAAGATCGGCGACGGCAAGGTCTGGGTGATCCCGGTCGACAGCGTCGTCCGTGTCCGCACGGGAGAGCGCGGCGGCGACGCCGTCTGACGTCGTTCGACAACGGCGGCGCCCACAGACGCCGCCGGCACGGCCCGGGCCCGCCGCACCCATCCCGGTGCGGCGGGCCCCGCCGTTTCCGCCCGACCCGTTCCCCGACCCGGCGAAGGAGCCTCCCTGATGATGCTCGTGACCGCGATCCTCAAACCCTTCGCCCTGGACGACGTG
Organism: Pseudonocardia charpentierae; assembly: GCF_031845345.1. NCBI lineage: Bacteria > Bacillati > Actinomycetota > Actinomycetes > Pseudonocardiales > Pseudonocardiaceae > Pseudonocardia > Pseudonocardia charpentierae. The sequence continues at coordinate 83,343 of NZ_JAVREJ010000010.1, forward strand.
CGCTCCGAGCTCGAACGCGTCGACGTGTCCGGGATGACGGTCGGTGAGGTGTCGGGCTACGGTCGGCAACGCGGACACACCGAGTTCTACCGGGGCGCGGATTACCACGTCGACTTCGTGCCCAAGGTGCGCGTCGAAGTGGTCGTCGACGACGCCGCGGTGGATCGGGTCGTCGACTCCGTCGTCAAGGCGGCGCGTACCGGCAAGATCGGCGACGGCAAGGTGTGGGTGACGCCCGTCGAGACGGTGGTCCGCGTCCGGACCGGGGAGCGGGGTGCCGACGCGCTGTGAGTTCGACGAACCCCGGAGCCACCGGCCCGGTGCCGACGGCACCCACGTCGGCGCAGGACCTCGTGCGGGCCAAGGCGGTGCTGCTGGCCCAGGCGGGCGGCCGCCGCCGGCTCGGCCCCGTGGCGCTGCGCGCGGCGCTGGTCGACCTCCACGACTTCTGGCTGTCGTCGCACGCCCAGGCGATCGGCCTCACGGAACGCGCGTCACTCGTCGCGGTCGGCGCGCTGGGCCGCCGCGAGCTCGCGCCGTACTCCGACCTCGACCTCGTGCTGCTGCACGACGGTCGCAAGGACATCGAGCGTCTCGCCGAGCAGATGTGGTACCCGCTGTGGGACGCCGGGATCGGGCTGGACCACTCCGTACGGACGCCCGGGCAGGCCGTCCAGGTCGCCGCGATGGACCTGCGCGCCGCGCTGGGGCTGCTCGAGGCCCGCCACATCGCGGGCGACGAGTCCCTTTCCGACACCGTCCGCGGTGCCGTCCGGCAGGCCTGGCGGGCGGGGATCCGGGGCCGGTTCGACGAGCTCGCCGACGCCGCCCGCGGCCGCTGGACGAAGGTGGGGGAGATCGCCCACCGTGTGGAGCCCGACCTGAAGAACGGGCACGGCGGACTGCGCGACGTCCACCTGATCGACGCGCTCGCGGTCGCGCAACTCCTCGACCGCCCCGGGCGCGACGTGCTGGAAGCGCGCGACCTGCTGCTGGACGTGCGCACCGAGCTGCACCGCCTCGCCGGACGCCCCCGTGACGTCCTGCGCGCCCAGGACGCCGACGAGGTGGCCGCCGTGCTGGAGATCGGCGACCGGTTCGACCTGGCAAGGGCCCTGTCCGGCGCGGCCCGCGCGATCGCGTTCGCCGCCGAGGTGGGGCTGCGCTCGGCACGGTCCGCACTGCCCCGCCGGGGGCTGGCCGCGCTGCGCCGCCCGCCGGTGCGCCGCCCGCTGGCGGCCGGGGTCGTCGAACACCTCGGAGAGGTGGCGCTGGCCCGCGACGCCGCCGCGGCCCGCGACCCCGCGCTGGTCCTGCGCGTGGCGGCAACCGCCGCCCGGACCGGGCTCCCGGTCGCCGCCGGCACGTTGCACCACCTCGCCGACACGGCGCCGGAGCTGCGCGAGCCCTGGCCGCGGGCGGCGCGCGACGAGCTGTTGTCGCTGCTGGGCGCGGGGCGGGCGCTCGTGGACGTCGTCGAGTCGCTCGACCGCACCGGGCTGTGGGGCCGGCTGTTCCCGGAGTGGGGCGCGGTGCGTGACCTGCCGCCCCGCGACCGCGCGCACATCTGGACGGTCGACCGGCACCTCGTCGAAGCCGCGGCCTTCGCCGCGCGGCTCACCACTCAGGTCGCCCGTCCGGACCTGCTGCTGGTCGGCGCCCTGCTGCACGACATCGGCAAGGGCCGCGGTGGCGACCACTCCGTGGTGGGGGAGTCGGTCACCCAGCAGATCGCCCGGCGGCTGGGCTTCGGTGAGCCCGACGTCGCGCTGCTGGGAGCGATGGTCGCCCACCACCTGCTGCTACCGCACACCGCGACCCGCCGCGACCTGGACGATCCCGCGACCATCACCCGCGTCGTCGAGACCCTCGCGGCCACCGACGGGGCGCGCAAGGTCGACGGCGGTACGGGCCTCCTGCTCGACCTGCTCGAAGGCCTCGCCGAGGCCGACTCGCTGGCCACCGGGCCCGGTGTGTGGAGCCCGTGGAAGCAGACGCTGCTCGGCGAGTTGGCGCGGCGCTGCCGGTCCGCGCTGGCGGGCGAGCGGATCGGTCGCGTCCCGTCCGAGCCCGTGGCCCCGGATCTGGTGGCGGCGGTCGCTGCGGGCGGCCGCCCGCAGGTGCGGTTCACCAAGCGGGAGCCGGCCACGGTGCTGATCGTCGTCGCCGACGGCCCGGGAGTGCTCTCGGCCGCGGCCGGGGTGCTCGCGCTGCACTCGCTGGAGGTGCACGCGGCCGAGCTGGAGACCGCCACCGGGCCCGGCGACGCGCCGGACGGCGCAGAGCCGTCGCCGGTCGCGGTGCTGCGCCTCACGGTGTCGCCGCGGTTCGGCGGTCTGCCTGATCCGGCCCTCCTCCGCGCCGAGCTGGGGCGGGTGCTCGACGGCTCGCTCGTGCTCGGCGAGGCGCTGGCCCGCAAGGAGCGCGACTACGCCCCGGTACTCCCGCCGGGCGAGGTGCCCACCCCGCCGCGGGCGCTGTGGTTCGACGACGAGGCGACCGGTGGCGTGGTGCTGGAACTGCGGGCTACGGACCGGATCGGGATGCTGCACCGGGTGGCGGCGGCGCTGGAGGCGTGCAACGCGCAGATCCAGTGGGCCCGGGTGGCGACGCTGGGCTCGTCGGTGGTCGACTCCTTCGGCATCCGGTGCCGGCTGGAGGGCGGGCCGACGGCGGCGCGGCGCCGCGAGATGGAGACGGCGGTACTCGCGGCGGCCCGCTGATCCGGCGTCGGCATCGCCGGTGCGAATCCCTCCGGCCGGCCGTCGGCGTGGAACGAACCGGTCGTACCGGACGTTGACCCGGCGTGACCACCCTCGAGCTGCCCGTGCCCGCCGTCCCGGCGCCGCGCGCTGCCCGCGCGCCGCACCGCCGCGGTCACGCCGGGTCGGCCCCGATCCGCCTCGCCGTGTCCCGGCGGGCCCTCGTGCTCGTCGCCGGCATGCCCGGCGCCGGCAAGTCCACGCTGCTCGCCGGGCTGCGTCGCCGCCCCGGGATCGTCGTCCTCGACTCCGACGACCACCGCGTCGCGCTCGCCCGCCGGTTCCCCCGCCTGCCCTACCGCCGCTACCGCGCGCTGGTGCACCTACGGCACCGCGCCGCCGTCGTCCGTGCCGCGTTCTCGGACGCGTCGACCGTCGTCGTGCACCTGCCCGCGACCTCGACCGTCCTGCGGTCGGCCGTCGCGCTGGTCGCTGCGATGACCGGCCGCACCGCGCACCTGCTGTGGCTGCACGTCGACCCCGCCGAGGCCCTCCGCGGCCAGCGCGACCGCGGGCGGCTCATCCCGTCGGCCTCGTTCGCCGGGCACGTCCGCCGGGCCGCGGCCACCACCGTCGCCCTTCGCGAGGGCCGCGCGATCGGCTGGCGGACGGTCACCGTCGCGGACCGCTCCGCGGCCCGGGCGGGACTGGTGCTGGACCCCAGCCCCTGCAAGTAGTCTCGTGGTGTGTTCGACACCCTCTCCGACCGGCTCAGCGAGGCCCTGCGCGACCTGCGCGGCAAGGGGCGTCTCTCCGACGCCGACATCGACGCCACCGCGCGCGAGATCCGCATCGCGCTGCTGGAGGCGGACGTCGCCCTGCCGGTGGTGCGCGCCTTCATCAACCGGATCAAGGAGCGGGCCAAGGGCGCCGAGGTCTCGGGTGCGCTCAACCCCGCCCAGCAGGTCGTCAAGATCGTCAACGAGGAGCTCGTCGGCATCCTCGGCGGGGAGACCCGCAGGCTGAGGTTCGCCAAGGAGCCGCCGACGGTGATCATGCTTGCCGGCCTCCAGGGCTCCGGCAAGACGACGTTGGCCGGAAAGCTGGCGCGCTGGCTCAAGGGGCAGGGCCACACGCCTCTGCTGGTGGCGTGCGACCTGCAGCGCCCGAACGCCGTGACGCAGCTGGAGATCGTCGGCCAGCGCGCGGGCGTGCCCACGTTCGCTCCCGAACCCGGCAACGGCGTCGGTGATCCCGTCGATGTGGCCCGCCGCGGCGTCGCGCACGCCGTCGAGAAGCACTACGACATCGTGGTCGTCGACACCGCGGGCCGCCTCGGTGTCGACGCCGAGCTGATGCGGCAGGCCGCGGACATCCGCGACGCCGTGCAGCCGGACGAGACCCTGTTCGTCGTCGACGCCATGATCGGCCAGGACGCCGTGGCCACGGCCGAGGCGTTCCGCGACGGCGTCGGCTTCACCGGCGTCGTGCTGACCAAGCTGGACGGCGACGCGCGCGGTGGTGCCGCGCTGTCCGTCCGGCAGGTCACCGGCGAGCCGATCCTGTTCGCGAGCAACGGCGAGCAGCTGGCCGACTTCGACGTCTTCCACCCGGACCGGATGGCGAGCCGGATCCTCGGGATGGGCGACCTGCTCACCCTCATCGAGCAGGCCGAGCAGGCGTTCGACGCCGAGCAGACGGCGAAGACCGCCGCCAAGATCGGCACGGGCGAGCTGACGCTGGAGGACTTCCTCGAGCAGATGCTGGCGATCCGCAAGATGGGTCCGATCGGCAACATCCTCGGGATGCTGCCCGGTGCGAACCAGATGAAGGACCAGCTCTCGCAGGTCGACGACCGGCAGCTCGACAAGCTGCAGGCGATCATCCGCGGCATGACGCCGGCGGAGCGGGCTGACCCGAAGATCATCAACGGTTCCCGTCGGCTGCGCATCGCCAACGGGTCCGGGGTGGCCGTCGGCGACGTGAACGACCTGGTCACCCGGTTCTTCGAGGCCCGCAAGATGATGAAGCAGATGGCGGGCCAGTTCGGGTTCGGCAGCCGCAGCGCCACCAAGCGCCTCGCCAAGAGCCGCAAGGGGAAGAAGAGCGCCAAGGGACGCCCGGCCGCTCGCCAGGGAGGGCCGGCCAGGCTGCCTGCGGGGATGCCCGACCTGTCCCAGCTGCCGCCGAGCCTCCGCGAGCTTCCTCCGGGTCTGGGTGGGATGGACCAGCTGCCCCCCGGCTTCGACCCGTCGAAGCTGAAGTTCCCGAAGAAGTAGCGTGCACCGGCTGCGGGGCACCCTGCTCGGACCTGCTGGAGCCGACGAGGTCGAGCTCCACGTCGACGGCGGCGTGTTCGTCGACCCGGGAGTCGGGGCGGACACCCTGGTCGACGGCGGCTTCCTCGTGCCCGGACTGGTCGACGCGCACTGTCACGTCGGGCTCGGACCGGACGGCGCGGTGCCGCTCGACGAGGCCGTCGGCCAGGCGGAGACCGATCGCGACGCGGGCACCCTGCTGATCCGTGACTGCGGCTCGCCGGTCGACACCCGGCCGCTGCAGGGGCGCGCGGACCTGCCGGAGATCATTCGCGCCGGTCGGCACCTCGGGCGGCCCAAGCGCTACATCCCGGGTCTGGCCGTCGAGCTCGACGACCCGGCGCTGCTCCCGGACGCGGTCCGGCAGCAGGCCCGCGACGGCGACGGCTGGGTCAAGCTGATCGGCGACTGGATCGACCGGGAGGTCGGCGACCTCGCCCCGGTGTGGCCGGACGACGTGCTCGTGGCGGCGATCGACGCGGCGCACGCGGAGGGCGCGCGGGCGACCGCACACGTCTTCGGGACGGACGCGCTGGCCGGGCTGATCTCCGCGGGGATCGACTGCATCGAGCACGGCACCGGGCTGACCGACGACCTGATCGCCGAGATGGCCCGCCGCGGAACTGCGCTCGTGCCGACGTTGATCAACGTCGACAACTTCCCCGGCATCGCGGACAGCGCGCGCCGCTTCCCGACCTACGCCGCGCACATGCGGGAGCTGCACGCCGGGGCCCGCGACGTGGTGCGACGCGCGGCGGAAGCGGGAGTGCCCGTGTACGCAGGCACGGATGCGGGCGGCGGCATCCGGCACGGCCGGATCGCGGACGAGGTCGCGGCGCTGCACGCCGCGGGTGTGCCGGACGCGCTGGGTGCGGCGAGCTGGGCGGCGCGGGCGTGGCTGGGCCGGCCTGCGGTGGAGCTCGGGGCGCAGGCGGACCTGGTCGTCTACCGCGACGACCCGCGGGCGGACCCTGCAGCCCTGCGTCATCCCGAACTGGTGCTGCTGCGCGGGCGACCGTACCGCCCCTGACGTCTGGTCCTGAGCGCCCGGCCTGAGGTGAGCGAACGCGGCGTTGGATAAGTACGACTTGCCCAACGCCGCGTTCCCTCCGCCCCGCGTGCTCCGGACGGGGTGAGGGCCCCGTCGCGCGGGAGGCGACGGGGCCCTCAGGTCGTGCGGTCGTGCGGGTGGTTACGGCACCGCCACGGCCGGGCTCTCACCGCCGCCGCTACTGCGAGCGATTACTCGAACCGCGGGCGGGTCTGGGCGGTGGCGCCCCGGGCGTCGAACGTGCTCCCGGCAGCCGCAGCCGGCGCAGTCGATGCCGCACAGAATCCGTCGGAAGTCGGCTGATCAGCAGCCATGAGAAGGAGGTGCTAGTGTCCTGCGCCAGTATTTCGCAAGTTAAGTCGTAGACTGGAGGTATGGCCCGGACCGGACGCCCCAAAGCCGTGCTGGAACTGACCGATGACGAGCGCGAGCAGTTGCAGCGGTGGGCGCGGCGGGCCACCTCGGCGCAGGCGCTGGCGATGCGGTCGAGGATCGTGCTGGCCGCCGCGGCGGGTCGGTCCAACACCGCAGTCGCCGACGAACTCGGGGTCTCGCCCCAGACGGTCGGTAAGTGGCGGGCCCGGTTCGTGCAGGCCCGCCTCGACGGGCTGGCCGATGATCCGCGGCCCGGTCGCCCATCGTCGATCACCGCCGAGCAAGTCGAGGACGTTGTCGTGGCAACGCTGGAGTCCACGCCGGCGAACGCCACGCACTGGTCGCGGGCGAAGATGGCCGAACGGACCGGGTTGTCGCGCTCGAGCATCGGACGGATCTGGAAGACCTTCGAACTCAAGCCGCACCGCGCCGAGACGTTCAAGCTGTCAAACGACCCGTTGTTCGTGGAGAAAGTCTTCGACGTCGTCGGGCTCTACCTCAACCCGCCCGAGGGTGCAGTCGTGCTGTCGGTGGACGAGAAGTCGCAGGTCCAGGCCCTGGCGCGGTCCCAGCCGGCGTTCCCGATGATGCCCGGCATGCCCGAGCGTGCCACCCACGACTACGTCCGTCACGGCACCACCAGCCTGTTCGCGGCGTTCAACACCGCCGACGGCACCGTGATCTCCTCGCTGCACCGCCGGCACCGCACGGTCGAGTTCAAGAAGTTCCTCACCAAGATCGACGCCACGGTCCCCGCGCACCTGCAGGTCCATCTGATCGCCGACAACTACGGCACCCACAAGACCCCGGCGATCAAGACATGGCTGGCCCGTCATCCCCGCTTCACCCTGCACCACACCCCGACCTACTCCAGCTGGCTCAACCAAGTCGAACGCTGGTTCGCCTACCTCACCGAAGACCTGCTCCAACGCGGTGACCACCGCAGCGTCCACGCCCTCGAAGCCGACATCCGAACCTGGGTAAAGGCCTGGAACGACAACCCAAGACCGTTCATCTGGACCAAGACCGCCGAGGACATCCTCGAACGACTCGGACGACTTCTACGCCGAATCAACGGCGCAGGACACTAGCACCCCGTCGTTGAGGGACAGCACACATTCGGCCATGTCTTGGCCGTTGCTTTGCCGAAACGGCCGAGGGCCCCGTCGCCGGCTGCGACGGGGCCCTCGGTGTGGTGCGGGTAGGTCAGCCGTTGGTCACGGTGAAGGGTCCGGTCACCCCGCCGCCGCTCGATTTGAGGAAGATCCGGCCCGGGTTGGTCGCCGGGGCGGCGCCGTTCCTGAGGCGGATGTCGAACGCGTTCGCTGTGATGGTGGTCGGGGTCCCGATCGTCTGCGTGCCGATCGTGCCGTCGGGGTTGGCGCGGTAGATCTGCACCGTGTTGCCGTTGACGGAGCCGGTGCCGCTGACCCGGAAGTCACCGGCCTTCCAGCGGGCCGTACCGATCGTGACCCGGTCGGTGGTCGCCGTCGTGGTGACGGGCACCGAGTTGGACGCCGGGCCGAGCGTGCCCTCCGCGTTCTTGGCCTTGACCGTGAAGGTGTACGCGGTGTTCGGCGCCAAGCCCGTGACCACCTGCGTGGCCGCCGTGGTCGCCGCAATCGGGACTGCCAGCGCCGGCGTGGCTTCGACCTGGTATCCGGTCGCACCGGTCACGGCTGCCCAGGTCAGGGTGACGCGGTCGGAGCCGATCGCCGACGACGCCAGGCCGGTCGGCGCGACCGGAGCCGGCTGTGATGTACCGGGCTTGTAGTAGCCCGACGCCTGAGCAACGTTGCCGTCCGGATTGAAGTAGGCGAACGACAAGCGGACGGGCGCCGTCACCGCAACGGGGGCGGTGTAGAGCTTGGCGGTCTCGGCGAGGGCGTCGCCGGTGACGACATCCACCGGGCCGTCGGTGTACCAGATCTGTCCGCCGGTCGAGTTGGGAGTGGCAGTCACCAGTCCGGTCGCGACCGCGGTCAGATCGGTGGCACCCGCGCCGGGGGCGAGGGTGATGCCGGCCTCCGCGCCGGGCGTCTGCGTACCGCCGGTGCCCGCCGTGCCGATCGTGAACGGCTTGCTGCTGCTGCCGTCCGCGGCGAGTGAGCGGACCTCGAACGTGTAGTTCTTGCCCTCGACGAGGCCGTTGATCGTGGCCTGCTTGCCGGCGGCGTCGGTGCGCACACCGGCCTGCGCAGCCGGTGTCACGCTCGTGTCGATGGCCAGGACGCTGTAGCCGCTCACCGGCGATGCGTCGGGCACAGCGGTCTGCGGCGTCCAGCTGACCTGGGCCGAGGCGCCGGACCGGATCACCTGGGCGGTGCCGGCCGGGGCGGCGACGTCGGTGGGGCCGGCGGGGCAACCACCCATTCCGGGACCGCCGAGTTCGCCGTACTCGGCGATGGTCAGGCCCTGACGGTTCGCCTCTGCGTCCTCTTCCTGCCAGGACATGAACCGCTCGCCACCGCCGGTGGCGGCGATCCGTGCGGTCTCGATGGTGTTGAACACGTAGGTGGCCTTGAAGGTGTCGCCCGTGATCACGAGGTCGGACGAGTAGCCCCCCTTGGGGGCGGCAACCAGCCCGCCCGGGACCGCGCGGACGTCCCGACGCGCGACGTCGGTGCCCGTGAGATCCGGGTTGACGATGCGCTGCTCGACCCGGGTGGGGTCGAGCGTCGGATTGAAGTGGCCGGTGACGGTGAGCGTCCTCGTGGCCTCGTCGAGCGAGGACTTCGCGTTGACGAACGCGTCGGCCACCGTGGTGGAGTCGTCCGCAGCGGCGTTCGCGGCAGTGCCGAACCGGATGGACACCCGGTCGCCCGGCTTGATGTCCGGCGTGACCTTGAGGTTCGTGCCGGCACCCCAGCAGACGCCACCGGGGTGATTGATCTCGAAGGCGACATCGCCCGCCTCGACCACGCCCTGCGCCGAGCCGACGATCTGGGTGCCACGCCAGACCTCGACGGTCGCGGTCTGGCCGACGTGGTCCTGATAGCCCTCGAGGGTGACGAAGTCGCGGTCGGGAAAGACCACGACATTGTCCGGGAAAGCCGGCACGGCGGCGGCCGCGATGCCGGGCATGATCAACGAGGTGCCGACCAGGCCCGAGGCCACGAGCCCGGCCACGACGGCCCGGCGGCGGCGCCCCCGCGACCGCTCGTCCGGTGGCGAACCAGTGGTCACCCCAGCGGTGACCCCGGTCCGACTGGGGATCTTCATGTGGTGCTCCTGTGCTCCCGAATGCCGCCCACCCCTGTGAAGCGGTCCTTTGAGGTCTCCTCAGCGTTCGCTTTACCTGCGATTTGCCACAGCCGAGCTAGGGGGGAGCACCGGCCCCCAATGCGAGGGGACGTTGTTGTACGGGTCACAGGAAGAGGGCCCGTCGCGGGAGGCGACGGGCCCTCGTCGCGGTAGAGCGCTGGGCTTATCGGCTCAGCGCGCCCGCCACCTGGGTGCCGCGGGAGGTCTGCACCAGGTACTGGACGTAGGCGACGTTCGATGCCGGTCGCTGGCGGACCGAGAACGCCCCCGTGGCGTCGACCGCTGCCGAGCCGACCTTGACCCAGCCCTGCTCGAGGCCGGTGGGGTCGTCGACCAGGTTCGGGCGGGCGTACACCACGACCTGGGTCGGGGGTGCGAGTGTCGGGCCCACGCCGGGGATCGTCGATGTGCCGGCGACCTGCAACTCCGCTCCAGCTCGCGACCGGGCCGTGGAGACGGCCACGGTGTCGCCGACCGCATTCACGGTGACGTCCACGGTGCTCGACGCCGTGCCGTTGGTCGCGGTGAAGGTGACCACCGTCGGCGTGAGGGCCGCGGCGACGCGTGGCAGGACGTCGGTGGGTGCCGCCCAGGTCGGCAGGAGGATCGACGGTCTGCTGGTGGAGTCGTCGACCAAGGTCGCGCCCTGCGGGCCGTTCTTGATCACTGCCTTGAAGGTGGTGGCGTTCGTCGACCCACTGCCGTCGATGGCGGTGGCGACCCCACGCGGGGCGGACAGCGTGGCCGCAGCGACGGTCGCGGTCGGTGGCGCAGCTGCGGTGACGGCGGTGGACGCCGTGCCGTCGGTGGACGCCGTGCCGTCGGTGATCGTCACCGGTGCGACGGCTCGCAGCGCGCCGGACGACACCGTGATCGTCCGCGGCGGTGCGGAGAGCGGAAACGTGACCGGGGCCGACGAGGACAGGATGCCGACGGCACCGCCGGCGTCGACCGTGAGCGGGTACTTCGTCGCGTCCGTGACCGCGGCGATCGTCAGCGTCGCCCCGTCGTACGTGGCCTGAAGGATCGAGATCGCCTGCACGTCGACCGAGACGGTGGTGGGCGGGTCGGCCTGGGTGTCGCGGACGGTGACCGAGGTGACCGACTGGCCCGGACTGACCGGTACGCGGGCATAGAAGCGGGTGCTGTCGCCGTCGTGTCGCATCGGCGTGGTCGGGAACCTGCCGTCCTGGCCGTCGACCTGCAGTGCCGAGCTCGTCGACGTGGCGAAGACGTCGACGCCGTCGATGCCGATCGCGGCCTCGGCCGTGAGTCCCGCAAGGGCGCTCGCGGCCGCGGTCGGGGCCGTGGCCAGCGCCGTCAGCGTCGCGGCAAGCAGGGTCAGCACGATGTGCCACAACCTGACGGAACGCGTGCCGTCGTCCATCGCGATCCCCCAGAACTCGTCGGCACCGCGTGGGGTGGACAGAAACCGTCGAACAATCGTCTGTCCTGCCCGTTCGCAGCGGAAGCCGACGATGCGGGGGCCTCGACCCCTCAAACGAGGGGTCCCGGCGGGCCCGATCGGTTCACGGTGAAGGGTCCCGCGACAGCGCCGATGCTCGTCTCCGATCTTTCTTTCACCCAGTCCTCCACGGAAGGCGGATCGCCCGGTCGTCAGCAAGCGGTCCGTCGAACGCGGGCTGTAGCGTCGAGAGCGTGGGAGCACCGGAAGGGGAGCGGAGCGCATCCTGCGAACCGGTCGGCCCGTCGCGTCAGGACATTCCGTTGCCGCGGACCGTGCCCGATCCGGGTGTCGTGGTCCCCGCACCGTCACAGCCACCTGTAGCCGACCTGGTCGACGTCGAGGCCGCCACGGTTCCCGACCTCCGGGTGCCCGATGGAGTCCCGGTTCCCCTGCGGCGCACGCACCGCTGGGGGATCGGCGCCTACGTCGTCGTCGAGGCCGTGTTCCTCGGGGTGTCCCTGCTGATCGGCTTCGCCTTCCTCGGCAGGCCGGTGTCCGTCGGTGCGCTCACCGTCGCCCTCGCGGTGCCGACGGTGCTCGCCGCCGGCACCGCCGTCCTGATCACGCGGCTGCGGGGCAACGGTCCGCGGACCGACCTCGGCCTCGTCTGGTCGTGGCACGACGTGCGGGTCGGCGTCCTCTACGGGGTCGGCGGGCTCGTGGTCACGATCCCGGCGTCCCTGCTCTACGTGGTGCTGGTGGGCGCGGATCAGGCCAGCTCGGCGGTGGGCGACGTGTTCGAGGGTCTGCGTGCCGGGCCGCTCGCGGCGATCGGTGTCGCCCTCGTCGTGGTTGTCCTGGCACCGCTGTGCGAGGAGATCGTCTACCGGGGCCTGCTGTGGGGGGCCGTGGAGCGCTACGCGGTGCCGCGCTGGGTGCCGTTCGTGGTGACGACCCTGCTGTTCGCGCTGGCCCACTTCGAGTTCACGCGCACGCCCCTGCTCTTCGTGGTCGCACTGCCGATCGCGTTCGCGCGGATGCAGACCGGCCGGCTGGCTGCCAGCGTCGTCGCCCACCAGGTGAACAACCTGCTTCCGGGCGTGGTGCTCGCCCTGGCGCTCGTCGGTGTGCTGCCGGCCGACATGGGCTGATCCACAGGTGGGACGACCAGCTGGATGCTCCTGACGGCGGACCGTCTGGCACAATGGTGGATCGGCCCCGCGGCTGGCCCTCTACTGTGCCGCGGCCACCCAGACGTCGAGGACCGCGCGGCCCGTAACCCCACGCGAGCTGTGCAGTTCTCATCGGCACAAGCCGACTACGAGTACCACTTGAGCGAGGAGCACCGGACAGCGTGGCCGTCAAGATCAAGCTGATGAGGCTGGGCAAGATCCGCCAGCCGTACTACCGCATCGTCGTCGCCGACTCGCGCACGCGGCGCAGCGGCCGGGCGATCGAGACCATCGGCAAGTACCACCCGAAGAACGAGCCGAGCCTGATCGAGGTCGACTCGGAGCGCGCCCAGTACTGGCTCGGCGTCGGTGCACAGCCGACGGAGCCGGTGCAGCACCTGCTGGAGATCACCGGCGACTGGCAGCGGTTCAAGGGTCTCCCCGGCGCGGAGGGCACCCTCAAGCCGCAGGCGGAGAAGCTGGACAAGCTGGCCCGGTTCCAGGCCGCGCTCGCAGCCGCCGGCGAGGAGCCCGCCACCGAGGCGACCACGCCGCGGAAGAAGGCCGACCGGCGCCCGAAGGCTGACGACGCGGCTGAGGCCCCGTCCGAGTCCTGACCGAGGAGGTCGCGTGAGTGTGCTCGCGGACGCTCTCGAACATCTGGTCCGGGGCATCGTCGACCATCCGGACGACGTGCACGTGGACCTGGTGACCACACGGCGTGGCCGGACCCTCGAGGTCCGGGTGCACCCGGAAGACCTGGGCAAGGTCATCGGCCGGGGTGGACGGACCGCCACCGCCCTGCGCACCGTCGTGAACGGCATCGGTGGTCGGGGTGTGCGGGTGGATGTCGTCGACACCGACCGCTGAGGCCCAGCCGACCCCGCCGCCACTCCTGGTGGGAGTGGTCGGGCGGGCGCACGGCCTGCGCGGCGAGGTGGTCGTCGCGGTGCGGACCGACTCTCCCGAGGAGCGGTTCGCACCGGGTGCGGTGCTCACGCGGAGGCTGCCGGACGGCACGGACGCCGGCGTGCTGACCGTGGAAGCGGCGCGGCCGCACTCCGGTCGTCTGCTCGTGCGGTTCGTCGAAGCCGTGGACCGCGACGCCGCGGAGGCCCTCCGCGGAAGCCGGCTGCTCGTCGACGCCGCGACCCTGCCGCCGACGGGCGACCCGGACGAGTTCCACGTCCACCAGCTGGAGGGCCTGTCCGCCGAGCTGGAGGACGGCACCGTGGTCGGCATGGTCCGGGAGATAGCCCACGGCCCCGGCGGGGAGTTGCTGGTCGTCGCCCGCCCGGACGCGCCGGACGCTCTGGTGCCGTTCGTCCGTGCCATCGTGCCGACCGTCGACCTCGACGGGCGCCGGGTGGTGCTGACCCCGCCTGAGGGTCTGCTCGAACTCTGATCGACGGCGAGGGCCCCCACCTACCCGGCGGGCGCCCTTCTTCGTGTTCTCGACGTCAACTTTGGTTGACAAGTTGCTCACGTCAACCTAGGTTGACGACATGAGCGAGGCCACCGACGTCGCGGCCGCGGCGTCCAGCAGGGATCCCGCCGTCGGACTGGCGGCGGTCGCGGCCCTGCGGCGGCTCGCGGAGTCGCTGGAGGAGCTGCAGGTCGCCAACGCCCGCGCGCAGGGCTGGTCCTGGCAGCAGATCGCGGACTCGCTGGCCGTGAGCAGGCAGGCGGTGCACAAGAAGTACCGCCGCATCGTGTCGTAGGGGAGACGTCATGTTCGAACGGTTCACCGAGAAGGCCCGCACCGTCGTCGTGCTGGCGCAGCAGGACGCCCGCCAGCGGGGCGACTCCGCGATCGACACCGGCCACGTGCTCCGCGCGTTGTTCGCGGTGCCGGACAACCTCGCCATCATGGTGCTCGAGGGGTTCTCGGTGCGGCAGGCCGACGTCGAGGCCGACCTGGCCGCCCGTCCTGAGACGGCGCCGGATGGCTCGGCTGCGGATGCCGACGCGCTGGCCGCGCTGGGAATCGATCTCGACGAGGTGCGCAGGCGCGTCGAGGAGGCGTTCGGCCCGGGCGCGTTGGACCGGCCCCGCTCGCCGAAGCGACGCTGGATCGGCGGCCACATCCCGTTCGCCAAGGAGGCGAAGAAGGCGCTCGAGTTGTCGCTGCGTGAGGCGTTGCGGATGCGGCACAACTACATCGGCACCGAGCACATGCTGCTGGGGATGGTGCACGGCGAGGGCATCGCGCACGACGTGCTCGTCGCGCGGGGAGTGCAGCTCGACGTCGCGCGGGTGATCGTCGAGGAGCTGTTGCGGGGGCGGCGGGCGGGCTGAACCGGGGTCCGCCGAGGACCGCAGCATGGTGGCTTTGCTGCGGTCGGAGTGCAGCAAAGCCACCATGCTGCACTCCCGGACGGCCGCCCTGCGAGCATCGGGCCGTGCGGATCGACGTCGTCACGATCTTCCCGGCCTATCTCATGCCCCTACGCGAGGCGCTGCTCGGCCGCGCGATCGAGCGGGGGCTGATCGACCTCGCCGTGCACGACCTGCGCACCTGGACCCACGACGTCCACCAGGCGGTCGACGACGCCCCCTACGGAGGGGGGCCCGGCATGGTCATGCGGCCGCAGGTGTGGGGGGAGGCGCTCGACGCCGTCGTCGCCGACGATCCGCGGCCACCCCGACTCGTGGTGCCCACGCCGGCCGGTCGTCCGTTCACGCAGGCCACAGCCGGGGCGTGGGCGTCGGAGGAGCGCCTGGTGTTCGCGTGCGGCCGGTACGAGGGCATCGACCAGCGGGTCGTCGACGACGCCGCCACGCGCATGCCGGTCGACGAGGTGAGCATCGGCGACTACGTGCTCGTCGGCGGCGAGGCGGCCGTCCTCGTGATGGTCGAGGCGGTGGTCCGACTGCTCCCCGGCGTGCTGGGCAATCCCGCGTCCGCCGAGCAGGACTCGTTCTCCGACGGGCTGCTGGAAGGCCCCTCGTACACCCGTCCGGAGGTCTGGCGCGGGCATGCAGTCCCCGCGGTGCTGCGCAGCGGTAACCACGCCGCGATCGCCCGGTGGCGCCGGGACCGGGCACTGGAGCGGACGGCGTCCCGGCGGCCCGAGCTGCTCGCGGCGCTGCCCGACGGCGCCCTCGACGCCGCCGACCGGAGTCTGCTCAGCTCCCTGGCTGACGAGGGCTGATTTCACGGCGCGCTGCGCCGTCTGGCACTATGGACGGGTTGCTGGCGTCCGACGCACGAGCGTCGGGCCCGCCGGGCGCCGAACCCCACGTGCGGAGTGGCGCCCACGCATGACCGCGATCAGACGAGGAACGGACCCCCCGATGAACACCCTGGACGCCCTCGACGCGCAGACACTGCGCTCCGACATCCCCGCCTTCCGGCCGGGCGACACGCTCAAGGTGCACGTCAGGGTCATCGAGGGCAACCGCTCCCGCATCCAGATCTTCCAGGGCGTGGTCATCCGTCGGCAGGGCGCCGGTGCCCGCGAGACCTTCACCGTCCGCAAGGTGTCGTTCGGCGTCGGCGTGGAGCGCACCTTCCCGGTGCACTCGCCGAACATCGACCGGATCGAGTTGTTCACGCGCGGTGACGTCCGCCGGGCGAAGCTCTACTACCTCCGTGAGCTGCGCGGGAAGGCCGCGAAGATCAAGGAGAAGCGGGAGACGACCTCCGCGTCCTGACGGCGTCGGTCGGGCTTGCCGTAGCCTCGTCGCGTGGCGCTATCCGAGCTCCCCGACGACCGGCGGGCACATCCCCGTCGGTACGGTCCGGCGGAACCGACGGCGGTGCCGCGTTCGCCCGGCCGCCCGGTCCCGCCGCGTGACCGGCGCAGTACCGAGGTGCCGACGGTGCGACATTCGCGTCGGCCCGTCGACGACGAGCCGACGGAATCGCTGCCCGTCGTCGCGGACGACGTACCGGAGCCCTGTGACGAGAAGCCTTCGAGCGAGTCACGGCGACGGCGGCAGCTCGGCGGCTCGCCCACGGAGCGCCCGGCGTCGAGCTACCAGGCTCCGAAGGCGGGTAGCAAATCGCTTCGGTCGGGTCGGCGTCGCCGGCCCAGCTTCTGGCGCGAACTGCCGATCCTCGTCGTCGTCGCCCTGGTGCTGACGTTCCTCATCCAGACGTTCCTGGCGAAGGTCTACGTGATCCCGTCGGGATCGATGGAGACCACGCTGCACGGGTGCACGGGGTGCGTGAACGACCGCGTGCTGGTCGACAAGATCACGTATCGGTTCCGCGATCCGCAGCCTGGCGACGTCGTGGTCTTCCGCGGGCCCGACAGCTGGCGCAGCGAGTTCACGGTCGACGAGCCCGCGAGCCCGCTGGTGCGTGGCCTGCAGGGGCTCGGGTCGCTCATCGGGCTCGCGCCGCCGGACGAGAAGGACTTCGTCAAGCGCGTGATCGCCGTGGGCGGCCAGACGATCGCCTGCTGCGACCCGCGCAACCGGGTGCTCGTCGACAACAAGCCGCTCGAGGAGCCCTACATCTACTACCTGCCCGAGGCGGGGCCGGCGCGGCAGGCGCCGTTCGGGCCCGTCACGGTGCCTGCCGACGAGCTGTGGATGATGGGCGACTCCCGCAACAACTCCGCCGACTCGCGGGTTCCCGGCCACGGCGCGGTGCCGCTCGAGAACGTGATCGGCCAGGCCCGCCTGATCGTCATGCCGTTCGACAGGTTCGGCACGATCGCCGCGGTCGACCCGCACACGGACGCGGTGGGGATGGCTGAGGCCATGGCCGGAAGCATCGGCGGTCCTTCGGCGGCCCTGGCCGTGCTCGCCGCCGTGCCGGCGCTCCGGCGTCCGCGACGGGAGCAGTTCCTGGCGTCTGATGTGCGGCCCCCTGCGCGGCGTCGGCGGCGCACCTGACACGCTCGTCGCGATGACCGCACGATCTGTCCGCCGCTCGCCGCTGCCGCCCGAGTGGCGCCCCTCCCGGGCCGTCGTCCGCCGCTCGTCGGGGACGTGGACCCTGCAGTCGACGCTGCACCGGCACGGCCTCGGGCCGGTGGCCGGCGTGGACGAGGCCGGCCGTGGGGCGTGTGCGGGCCCCCTGGTCGTCGCCGCGTGCGTGCTCCGGCCCGGAGACGCCAGGCGGCTGGACGGGCTGACGGATTCCAAGCTGCTCACCCCGGCCGCCCGCGACGAGTACTACGACCTGATCGTCCGTCGCTGCGCGGACAGCGCCGTGGTCGTCATCCCGCCCGCCGAGATCGACCGGCGCGGGGTGCACGTGGCGAACATCGAAGGCATGCGCCGGGCCGTCGCGGCACTGGTCACACCCCCGGGATACGTCCTCACCGACGGATTCGCCGTCCGTGGGTTCGGCCGTCCTGCGCTCGCTGTGCCGAAGGGCGACCAGGCCGCGGCCTGCGTCGCCGCGGCGTCTGTGCTCGCGAAGGTGACCCGCGACCGGATCATGGTGGAGCTGCACGCCGAGCTGCCGCAGTACGGCTTCGACGCCCACAAGGGCTACTGCACGCCGGTCCACGACGCGGCGCTCGCGGCCCACGGGCCCAGCGCCGTCCACCGGTACTCGTTCGTCAACGTGCGCGCCGCTGTGGGAGGCTCGTCCGCCCTGGTCCACAATGACAATCACAGGAACGGGGAAGGCGGGCCGGGAGACGTCCCGCCGGACTTGGGAGGAATGCAACAGTGAGCGCCGAGGATCTCGAGAAGTACGAGACCGAGATGGAGCTCACCCTCTACAAGGAGTACCGGGACATCGTGTCCCAGTTCTCCTACGTGGTGGAGACCGAGCGCCGCTTCTACCTGGCCAACTCCGTGGACGTCGCTGCCCGCAACGCGGACGGGGAGATCTACTTCGAGGTCCGGATGTCGGACGCCTGGGTGTGGGACATGTACCGCCCGGCACGGTTCGTCAAGAACGTGCGGGTGCTCACCTTCAAGGACGTGAACGTCGAGGAGCTCGACAAGCCGGACCTGCGCCTGCCGGGCGACGGGCCGTTCGGCTCCTAGCACGTCCCACCGACAGTCCCGGGCTCCGGCCTGCCGACAGCCCCGGTTGTCCCCATGCGGGTGCGGCCGTCCACAGAAGATGACCAAGTCTGTCGGGCGGCCCCCGGAGCCCCGATCGTTGACGCATGGCAGCGAAGGACGAGCTGGGCCGCCGCGGCGAGGACGAGGCGGTGCACTACCTGGAACGACGCGGGCTGGTGGTGCTCTCGCGGAACTGGCGATGTCGCGACGGTGAGCTGGACGTCGTCGCCGTGGACGGCGACCGGCTGGTGGTGTGCGAGGTCAAGACGCGGTCCGGCACCCGGTTCGGCGAGCCCGCCGAGGCCGTCACACCACGCAAGGCCGCGCGGATCCGCCGCTTGACCCAAGCCTGGCTGGCGACGCACCACGTGCGGTGGTGCGAGATCCGGTTCGACGTCGTCGCGGTCCTCATGGAGCCGGGTCGCCCGGCGACGCTGCAGCACTACGAGGCGGCGTTCTGATGGGGCTGGCGCGGGCGTGGTCGGTGGCGCTGCGTGGCGTCGAGGGCCACATCGTCGAGATCGAGGCCGACATCGGGGGTGGGCTGCCCGGCGTGCACCTGGTGGGATTGCCGGACACGGCGCTGCAGGAGTCGCGCGACCGGGTGCGGGCGGCGGTGGTGAACTCCGGTCGGACGTGGCCGAACGAGCGGGTGGTGCTGGCGCTCTCGCCGGCCACCCTGCGCAAGACCGGGAGTGGCTTCGACCTGGCCCTGGCCTGCGGCGTGCTGGCGGCGGCCGGGACGGTCGCGCAACGCGCGCTGGAGGACACCGTCCTGGTCGGTGAGCTGGCGCTCGACGGGCGCCTGCGAGCCGTGCGCGGCGTGCTGCCCTGCCTGCTCGCGGCCCGCACGGCGGGTCTCCGCCGGGTGGTGGTGCCGGAGGCCGCCCTGCCCGAGGCCGCGCTCGTGGACGGGATCGAGGTGTACGGAGCGGCGACGCTGGGGCAGGTCCTCGCCTGGTTGGAGGGCGCCCCGGTACTGACTCGGCCGGGACCGCCGCCCGCTCTGTCGGCCGCGCCGTCCCACGACCTCGCGGACGTCGTCGGGCAGGACGACGCACGCCGGGCGCTCGAGGTCGCCGCGGCCGGTGGGCACCACCTGCTGCTGGTCGGGCCGCCCGGGACCGGGAAGACGATGCTCGCCCAGCGCATCGTCGGGCTGTTGCCCGAGCTCTCCGCGGACGACGCGCTGGCCCTCGCCGCGATCCGCTCGGTGGCGGGCCGGCTTCCCGCCGAAGGGCTCACCCGCGTGCCGCCGTTCGTGGCGCCCCACCATTCGACGTCGATGGCGGCGCTGGTCGGCGGGGGCAGCGGGCTCGCCAAACCGGGCGCGGTCTCACTCGCGCACCGGGGCACGCTGTTCATGGACGAGGCTCCGGAGTTCAAGAGCCACGCTCTCGACGCGTTGCGTACCCCGCTGGAGGAGGGGGAGGTCCGGCTCGCCCGGACGGAGGGCACGGTGCGCTACCCGGCCCGGTTCCAGCTCGTCCTCGCCGCGAATCCGTGCCCGTGCGCCCCCGCGCACGACCGCGACTGCGTCTGCCCCTCGCTCGTGCGGCGCCGTTACCTCGGTCGCCTGTCCGGACCGCTGCTCGACCGCGTCGACCTGCGCGCACGCCTGTACCCGGTCACGGCCTTGTCCGCGGTGGGCGAGCCTGCGGAGGACACCGCGACCGTCCGCGCCCGGGTCCTGGCTGCCCGCGCGGTGGCGGAGGAACGGTGGGTGGCGCACGGCTGGCGGTGCAACGCCGACGTGCCCGGTCCCGCGCTCCGCACGCGGTTCGCACTGCCGGCCGCCGTCGTGCGGCCGCTCGATGCGGGGCTGCGCAGCGGTGAGCTGACGGCGCGCGGCGCGGACCGGGCGCTGCGGGTCGCCTGGACCGTCGCCGATCTGCAGGGGCTCGCCCGGCCGGACCGCGAGAGCGTCGAGCAGGCGCTGTACTTCCGCGACCGGAGGGCGGCATGAGCTGCCCCTCCGCCGAGGTGCTCCGGGCCCGGGCCTACCTGTCGCGGGTGGCCGAACCGCCGTCGCCCGCGCTGATCGCCCTCGTCGACGCCCTGGGACCGGTCGAGGCGGCCGACCGGGTGCGGGCCGCGGACGTCCCGGACCTCGTCGCCGGCGAGACCGCGGCCCGCCGCACGATCGACCGTTCCGAGGCGGACCTGGCAGCCGCGCACGCTGTGGGGGCCCGGCTGCTCGTGCCCGAAGACCCGGCATGGCCGCACAGCGCGCTCGCCGCGTGCACGCTCAGCGGTGTCGCGACCCTCGCGCCGCCGGTGGCCCTGTGGGTACGCGGGCCGCGGTCGGCGCACGAGCTGAGCGACCGCGCGGTCGCCGTGGTCGGCGCGCGGGCGGCGACGGGATACGGCACGCACCTCGCCGGGGAGTTCGGCGCCGGCCTCGCCGCGGCCGGGACGACGGTGGTCTCCGGCGCGGCCATCGGGATCGACGGAGCTGCGCACCGCGGGGCCCTGGCGGCCGACGGCCCGACGGTCGCGGTGCTCGCGTGCGGCGTCGACCGGGCCTACCCGGCCGGCCATGCCACCCTGCTCCAGCGGATCGCGGCGACCGGCCTCGTCGTGAGCGAGTACCCGCCGGGGAGTGTCCCCGCCCGGCACCGCTTCCTGGTGCGGAACCGCTTGATCGCGGCGCTCGGCGGAGGAACGGTCGTCGTCGAGGCGGCACTGCGCAGCGGTGCACAGCGCACCGCGATCGACACCGAGACGCTCGGCAGGCTCGTGATGGCCGTTCCGGGACCGGTGACTTCCGGGCCGTCGGCCGGCTGCCACCAGCTGATCCGCGACGGTGCGCTGCTCGTCACCTCCGTCGACGACGTGCTGGAAGCCGTCGGACGCCTCGGGGTCGACCTGGCGCCCGAGCCGGAGACGGCGGTCCGCCGCACGGACGGCCTGGGAAAGGCTGCCGCCCTGGTGCACGACGCGCTGCCCGCGCAGGGGGCACGCGACACGCGGTGGCTGGCCCGCGAGTCCGGGGTGCCGCCGGACGCGATCCGCGCCGCACTGACCGAGCTCGAGCGGCGCGGTCTCGCCCAGAGCCGCGACGGGCTGTGGCTGCTGCGGGCCGGGGGTGGGGTGGGTGGCTAAGCGGGGCAGACGTTGGTCACAAAGCCGGCCGTGGCGGATTCGTGGGCCACCCTGCGGGGAAGATGCGACCATGATCCAGACGGCGCCCGCACGTCGCCCGCCCACTCGACCGGTCCATCGGCGGCCCGGGCGTGGTGGAGGTCGCGAGCGCGGTGGGAGGCGTTCGGGCGGGTGACGGACCCCTCGCCGGGCAGCTGCGGCAGATGCTGCACGCCGGGGAGCTCGACCTGCCGCTACCCGGAGCCGGGCAGACCGCCCGACGCTGGGCGGCGCTGGCCGACTGGGGCGGTCGCGACCTCTCCCTCGCGCGGCTCGCCGAAGGGCACGTCGACGCCCTCGCGATCCTCGCCGAAGCCGGTCGCCCCCCGGTGCCGGGCGCTCTCTACGGAGTCTGGGCATCGCGTTCCGGTGGTGCCGCGGTCCGGCTCGAGCAGGGCCGGACGTCCCGCGTGCTCACCGGGGACATGCGGTTCTGCTCAGGCGCCCGGGTGCTCGACCGGGTGCTCCTCGTCGCCGACCCCGCCGCGGACTCGTCGTCCACGGAACGGCTGCTCGTCGACGTGGACGTCCGCGTGGCCGGCGCCGAGCCGGAGCCCGACAGCTGGTGCACCGCCGCGATGGCGGATGCCGACACCTTGGACGTCGCCTTCCGCGAGGTGGCCGTCGCCGACGCCGATCTGGTCGGCCCACCCGGCTGGTACGTCGCGCGCCCGGGGTTCGCGCTCGGCGGTGCCGGCGTCGCGGCCGTGTGGTGGGGCGGGGCCGCCGGGGTGCTCGACCGCGTGCTCGGCCACCTCCGCCCGGTACCGGACGCGCACCAGCTCGCCCACGTCGGCGAACTGCACGCCGCTCTGGCCGCATCGGACGCGCTGCTCGCGCAGACCGCCGCGACGGTCGACGACGACCCGGCGGCGGATCACGGCCTCGCGGTCGCGACCGTCCGTGCCGCGGTGGAGCGTGCGACGCGAGAGGTGCTCGACCGCGTGCCGCGCATCGTGGGCCCGGCGCCGTTGAGCCGGGACGTGGGCCTGGCCCGCGCGCTGGCCGATCTCGCGCTGTACGTGCGGCAGCACCATGCGGAGCGGGACCACGCGGCGCTGGGCGGCCAGGTCGTCGACCGGTGGCGCTCGGCATGAGCGAAGCTTCACCGGCGCCGTCGGCAGCGGCTCGGCCGGTCACCCCGGTGCACGACTGGACGACGGCGCTGGAGGAACGCGGTCCGTCGCTGTTCGAGCCTGCCGGACACCACCGCGTCACGGTCGTCGCGGCCCATCCCGACGACGAGACGCTCGGCGCGAGCGGCTGCCTGCAGGCCCTGCACCGGGCCGGTGCCCGGATCACCCTCGCGGTGGCCACCGACGGGGAGGCCGCCTACCCGGCGCTCGACGTCGACGGCCGGCGTGCGCTCGCTCGTGCCCGGCGCCTCGAACTGGCCGCGGCGCTGCGGGCGCAGGGGCTCGACGACGTGGACGTGCACTGGCTGGGCCTGCCGGACTCGGGGCTCGAGGGATGCGCAGCCGCGCTGCGCACGGCGCTGCGGCCGTTGCTCGCCGACGCCGACGCCTACCTCGCTCCCTGGGACGGCGATCCGCACCCGGACCACCGCGCCGCCGGGCTCGCGGCCGCCGACGTCGCGCCGGTCACGGCGCACGGCTGGGCCTACCCGATCTGGATGTGGGCGTGGCTCACCCCGGGCGACCCCACCGTGCCGTGGGACCGGGCCCGCCTGCTCCGGCTCGACGCCGCGGCCCTCGCGGCGAAGCGGGCCGCCGTCGCCGCGTTCACCTCGCAGGTCGGCCCCGGCCCGGACGGCTCACCGCCGGTGCTGGACGCCGCGATGCTGGCGCACACGGCTCGACCCGCGGAGCTGCTGTTCCGCGTCGCCCGCACGGCCTCGGCGCCGGTCGCGCGCTTCGCCGAGCTCTACGCCGACGGCGCGGATCCGTGGCGGGCCGGATCCTGGTACGAGCGGCGCAAGCGGGCCGTCGTACTGGCGAGCCTGCCGCGCGAGCGGTACCGCCGGGCCTTCGAGCCCGGCTGCGGGACCGGCGAGCTGACCCGGGAGCTGGCGGCGCGCTGTGATGCGGTGCTGGCGTCGGACCCGGTGGCCGACGCGGTCCGGCAGGCCCGCGAGCGGGTCGCGGACAGCCCCGGCGTCCGCGTGGAGCGATCCGCACTGCCTGAGGCCGTGCCCGAGGAGCCGGTCGACCTGGCGGTCTTCAGCGAAGTCCTTTACTACCTCGACGACGCCGCCGTCGAGGCCACGCTGGACCGGACCCTGACGGCCGTGGAGCCCGGCGGGGACGTCGTGGTGGTGCACTGGCGGGGCTGGCCGGCCTAGGCCCCGCGCGATGCGGTGGCCACCCACCGGATGCTGCGTGCCCGGCCCGAGCTCACGACCGTCGTCGAGCACGTCGGACAGGTTCGTCCTGCTGGTGTCGCGGCGCCGGTGACCGCCCTCGCCCTCACGCCGGACCCATCGGTCGCGGCCGTCGGTGTCGTCGTCCCGGCCCGCGACGAGCAGGAGCGGATCGGCAGGTGCCTCCGGAGCCTGCGTCGCGCCCTCGCCCACGTGCCGGACGGCGTCGACACCGCGGTGGCGGTGGTGCTCGACCGCTGCACGGACGCGACCCCGCAGCGGGTCGCCGCCGCGCTCTCCGACTGGCCCGAGGCCACGATGCTGACGGTGCAGGACGACGAGAGCGAACCGTGCCCGACGATCGGGCGTGCCGGGTCGGTCGGTCGGCCTCGCGGAGGTGGGGTCGGCGCACTGCGCGACCTCGGCCTGCGCGCGCTCCTCGATCGGCTCTCCGGTCATCCCGCGGCCGGGATCTGGCTGCTGAGCACGGACGCCGACACCACCGTCCCGGCCGACTGGGCCCGCGCGCATCTGCGGCACGCCGCCGACGGCGTCCACGGGGTGGCCGGCCTCGCCGACCTCACGGCGACCGACCACCTGGCCGCAGCGGCCCTCTCCCGCTACCGCACGATCGTCGAGCACGGGATGCACGGCGTCGCGCACCGCCATATGTATGGCGCCAACCTCGGTGTGCGCGCCGACGCGTACCTCGCCCTCGGCGGCTTCCCGTGCGACGGGGCGGGGGAGGACCACGCGTTGTGGCAACGCCTCGCGGCCGCCGGCTACACGCTGGCTCAACCCATCGGGATTCGGGTGCGGACGAGCGCGCGGCTGCGCGGCCGGGCGGACGGCGGGCTGGCCGGTCTCCTGCGCTCCCTGCACGGTGAGGGCGCCCGTGCCGGCGACGCGCTCCGCGACGGTGCTTGACCGGCCCGGCCCCGCCCTCCACGGTCGTGCGATGACCCCGGACCCCGAGCCGTGCGCCCCGCCGGATCACGCACCCGACGTGGAGCGAGCCCTGGCGGAGTTCGTCGAGCACCTGCGGCTGGAGCGGGGTCGGTCGCCGCACACCGTGCGGGCCTACCGCGCCGACCTCGCCGGCCTGCTGGCCGGACTGCCCGCGTTGCGGGGCCTCGACCTCGCACGGCTACGCGGCTGGTTGGCCGACGCGCACGCTGCGGGAGCCGCGCGGTCCACTCTCGCGCGCAAGTCCGCCGCCGCCCGGACGTTCACCGCGTGGGCCGACCGCCGAGGCCTGTTGCCCGACGACCCCGGAGCCCGGCTCGTCGCCCCGCGCCCGCGGTCCGCCCTGCCCACGGTGCTCGACCACGAGCAGGCCGCCGCGGTTCTCGACGCCACCGGTGCCGCGGCCGAGCAGGGTGATCCGGTGGCGATGCGGGACCGGCTGGTCGTCGAGTTGCTCTACGCCACCGGGATGCGGGTCGCCGAGCTGTGCGGTCTCGATCTGGACGACGTCGACGAGGAGCGCCGCGCCCTGCGCGTCGTCGGCAAGGGGGACCGCGAGCGCACCGTCGTGTACGGGGTCCCGGCCGGCCGAGCCCTGCAAGCCTGGAAAGCGGTGGGCCGTCCGGCGCTCGCCCGTGCAGGGTCCCCACCTGCGCTGCTGCTCGGAACCCGGGGCGGACGGCTGGACCCCCGCGTCGCCCGGACGGTGGTCCACCGGGCCGTGACGGCCGTGTCGGACGTCCCGGACATCGGGCCGCACGGCCTCCGTCACGCGGCGGCAACCCACATGCTCAACGGCGGCGCGGACCTCCGTTACGTACAGGAGTTGCTCGGTCACGCTAAGCTATCAACCACTCAGCTCTACACGCACGTCACCGTCGAACGGCTGAAGGTGGTCCATGAGCAGGCTCATCCTCGAGCATGACCCGATCGCGATCACCACCGTCGCCGGCGAGCCACCGGTGTCCGACCCCACGCCAGGAGATCCACTCGCCTCGGAGTCCGGCGGTCCGGCGGCCTTCGCGACCACGTTGGCCACCGCGCTCTCCCGGACCTGCGCCACGGGCGGTGTGGCGACCGCGCTGTGGACCGCCCATCGCAGCGCCCCGTGCCGCCGCACCCGCGACCACCTGGCCGTGCACTACCGGCCTCTGGTGCGGATGGTGGCGCACCGCACCGCGGAGCGCCTGCCCGCGCACGTCGAGCCGGCCGACCTCGTGCAGTCCGGGGTGTTCGGGCTGCTCGAGGCCATCGACCGGTTCGACCCCGACCGCTGTGCACGGTTCGAGAGCTACGCCGTGCCGCGCATCCGCGGCGCCGTGCTGGACGAGCTGCGTGCGCAGGACTGGGTGCCTAGGACGATCCGGCTCCGTGTCCGCGAGGCCGAGCGGGTCCGCGAACAGCTGGCGATGCACCTGCGGCGGACCGCGTCCGAGCGGGAGGTCGCCGACGCCCTCGGGATGCCGCTGCGCGAGCTCCGCAGCAACACCGCGGCGCGGACCTTCAGCGTGGAGCAACTCCGTTCGGGCGCCGACGGCGGCTCCCTGGACATGCTGGCCTGTGCAGGCCCGGACCCGGCGGTCGCCCTGCAGGAGCAGGAGACCCGCAGGCAGCTGTGGCACGCGGTCGACCAGCTCGGCGAGCGGGACCGCCTGGTCCTGCGCATGTACTACCTGGAGGACCGCACCCTCGCCGAGATCGGCAGGATGCTCGGCGTCACCGAGTCGCGGGTCAGCCAGCTGCACAGCCGTCTGGTGGGCCGGTTGCGGACCCGGCTCGGGGAGCTCGCCCGTTGAGGCCGGCCCGGGCCACGGCTCGGGTACCGGCAGGAGCCGGACGTGCGTCGGCATCAGCAGCAGGAGCGGGTCGAGGTAGCTGCCCCGCTCGCGGCGTACCCCCCAGTGCAGGCAGGCCGTCCGGCAGGCTCCATGACCGGCGGCGACCGCGCCCAGCACGGCCCCCGATCCCACGGTGGTCCCGGCGACGACGGCCGGGACCACCGGTTCGTAGGTGGTCCGCAGCCCGTCCGCGTGCTGTAGCGAGACGACGCCGCGGCCGGCGAGGAGTCCGGCGAACACCACGGTGCCCGCCGCGGCGGCGATCACGGCGCCGCCCGGCGCCGCCGCCAGGTCCACCCCGCGGTGACCCGGGCCGAACCGGTGCGTCGGCTCGCGGAACGGCGCCGCGACCGCCGGCACCGGCGACAGCGGCCACGAGTACCGGACGGTGCCCGGTGCGCCGCCGCGTGGCCCGGGGTCGGCCGAGGTGATCCCGATCGGCGCTGCCGCGGCGGGCGGCGTGCCCGTGCACATCACGACGAGCATCCCGGCCGCCGACAACAGCACCGCCGCGAGCCGTCGCAGCGCCGTCCGTCCGGTGCGCCGCAGAAGGCCTGTCGTCGGTGAGCCGTCCATGCTCCGACCGTGCTGCCGGCGAGGCGCCGGGGGAACCCCCGCCACGATGGTGTGGACGGGTCGACGTCGATGTGGACAACTGCACATCGACGCGGGATGCGGGGAAGGGCGGGTGGAGCCCGCGGCGTATGCTCGACATCGCACCTCGACAAAACGAGGTGACTTCGCGCGTCCGCGTGCCCGTCAGGTTTCCGGCCACAGGGTCGGCCTGCGGAACGGTGCCCGGGCGGTCCCGCGAACCACGGCCGGCGGCTCGCCGCCGACACGTGGACACGGGTCCGGGTTCCGGCGCGACGCCAGGGCGGTGCCGCCGACCGGCGCATCGCGACAACCGTGGCGCGGCCTCGTGGTCGCGTCGGACCGAGAGGTGAACACCGGCCATGGCCGTCGTCACCATGAAGCAGCTGCTCGACAGCGGCGTGCACTTCGGGCACCAGACAAGGCGCTGGAACCCGAAGATGAAGCGCTACATCCTGACCGAGCGCAACGGCATCTACATCATCGACCTGCAGCAGACGCTCTCCTACATCGACCGGGCTTACGAGTTCGTCAAGGAGACCGTCGCGCACGGCGGCACGATCATGTTCATCGGCACCAAGAAGCAGGCGCAGGAGGCCATCGCCGACGAGGCGGGCCGGGTGAACATGCCGTACGTGAACCAGCGCTGGCTGGGCGGAATGCTCACCAACTTCCAGACCGTCCACAAGCGGCTCCAGCGCCTCAAGGAGCTGGAAGCGATGGAGCAGACGGGGGGCTTCGAGGGTCGCACCAAGAAGGAGATCCTCATGCTCACCCGCGAGAAGACCAAGCTGGAGAAGACCCTCGGCGGCATCCGCGACATGGCGAAGGTCCCGAGCGCGGTGTGGATCGTCGACACCAAGAAGGAGCACATCGCGGTCGGCGAGGCCCGCAAGCTGGGCATCCCGGTGGTGTCGATCCTCGACACCAACTGCGACCCGGACGAGGTCGACTACCCGATCCCGGGCAACGACGACGCGATCCGCTCCGCCGCGCTGCTCACCAAGGTGATCGCCCGCGCCGCCGCCGACGGCCTGATGGCCCGCTCGCAGCGCGCCCGCGGCGAGGGTGCCGAGGCCGGCACCGGCACGGACGAGCCGCTCGCCGAGTGGGAGCAGGAGCTGCTCACCAGCGGCACCGGTTCGGACGGCGCCAGCCTGCCCGACACCGCCACCGAGGCGACCGACCCGGCCGCCGCCCCCGCCGCTGCTGCCGCCAGCTCCAACGGCACCCAGCAGACCGCAGGCTGACACCCCGCTCCGTGCCTTCCACCCGGTCGCACGGCGCACACCTTCAGACAAGGACGTGAGAGACCCACGATGGCGAACCACACCGCCGCCGACGTGAAGCGGCTCCGTGAGCTCACCGGCTCCGGGATGATGGACTGCAAGAGGGCGCTCGAGGAGTCCGACGGCGACATCGAGAAGGCCGTCGAGCTGCTGCGCATCAAGGGCGCGAAGGACGTCGGCAAGCGTGCCGAGCGCGCCACCAGCAACGGCCTGGTCGTCGCCGCCGGCGGCACGATGGTCGAGCTGGACTGCGAGACGGACTTCGTGGCCAAGAGCGGCGACTTCCAGGCGCTGGCCGACCAGATCCTGCAGGTCGCGCTGGACCAGAAGCCCTCCGACCTCGACGGCCTGCGCGCCGCGAAGCTGGGCGAGGGCACCGTCGAGGACGCCGTGCAGGCACTGTCCGCGCGGATCGGCGAGAAGCTCGAGCTCAAGCGCTACATCACGGTCGACGGCCCCGTCGCGCTCTACCTGCACCGCCGCTCCACGGACCTGCCGCCCGCGATCGGCGTGCTGGTGTCCTACGAGGGCGCCGACGCCGACGCCGCCCGCGGTGTCGCGATGCACGTCGCCGCCGCGCGGCCCCGCTTCACCACCCGCGACCAGGTCCCGGCGGAGCTGCTCGACAACGAGCGCCGCATCGCCGAGGCGACGGCACGCGAGGAGGGCAAGCCCGAGCAGGTGCTGGCCCGGATCGTGGACGGCCGCGTCAACGGCTACTACAAGGACGTCGTGCTGCTCGAGCAGCCCTCGGTCCAGGACCCGAAGAAGACCGTCAAGTCCCTGGTGGACGCAGCCGGGTTGACGGTCAAGGATTTCGCCCGCTTCGAGGTCGGCCAGGCCTGATCGCGTGGACGCCATCCGTGAGGGCTCCCGCCCCGGCTTCCGTCGCGTGTTGCTCAAGCTCGGCGGCGAGATGTTCGGCGGCGGGGCCGTCGGCGTCGACCCCGTGGTGGTCGACGCCGTGGCCCGGCAGATCGCCGAGGTCGTGGCGACGGGCGCGCAGATCGCCGTCGTCATCGGCGGCGGCAACTTCTTCCGCGGCGCCGAACTGCACCAGCGCGGGATCGAACGTGCCCGCGCCGATTACATGGGCATGCTCGGCACGGTGATGAACTGCCTCGTGCTGCAGGATTTCCTGGAGCGCGAGCACCACATCGACACCCGCGTCCAGACCGCCATCACCATGGGTCAGGTCGCGGAGGCCTACATCCCGCGCCGGGCGATCCGGCACCTGGAGAAGGGCCGCGTGGTGATCTTCGGCGCCGGCGTGGGCATGCCCTACTTCTCCACGGACACCGCGGGTGCACAGCGGGCGCTGGAGATCGGCGCGGAGGCGTTGCTGCTGGCCAAGAGCGTCGACGGGGTCTACACCGCCGACCCCAAGATCGACCTCGACGCCAAGATGTACGACGAGATCACCCACCGGGAGGCGCTGGAGCAGGGCCTCAAGGTCGCCGACGCCACCGCGTTCAGCCTCTGCATGGACAACCGGATGCCGATCATCGTGTTCAACCTGCTGACCGAGGGCAACATCGCCCGCGCAGTGGCGGGTGAGAGGATCGGCACCCTGGTCAGCACGCCCGCGCCGGACCCCGGCGCGCGGTCGAAGAGCCCTTAGGGAGCAGCCGTGATCGACGAGACGCTCTTCGACGCCGAGGAGAAGATGGAGAAGGCCGTCACGGTGGCCAAGGACGATCTCGCGAGCGTCCGCACCGGCCGGGCGACCCCGAACATGTTCTCCCGGGTCGTCGTCGACTACTACGGTGCGATGACGCCGCTGAATCAGCTCTCCTCGATCAACATCCCCGAGGCGCGCATGGCGATCATCAAGCCCTACGACGCCAGCCAGCTGCGGGCCATCGAGAAGGCGATCCGCGACTCCGACCTCGGGCTCAACCCGAGCAACGACGGCCAGATCATCCGCGTGGTCATCCCGCAGCTGTCCGAGGAGCGGCGCCGCGAGATGGTGAAGGTCGCCCGGGGCAAGGGTGAGGACGCGCGCGTCACCATCCGCAACATCCGGCGCAAGGCGATGGACGAGCTCCACCGCATCGTGCGCGACGGCGAGGCGGGCGAGGACGAGGTCGGCCGCGCCGAGAAGGAGCTCCAGGGCACCACCGACCGCTACGTGCACCAGATCGACGACCTGGTCAAGCACAAGGAGACCGAGCTCCTCGAGGTCTGATCCAGACCGCGCGGCTCGCCCGCGAGCCGCGACGAGGAGCCCCGAGAAGAGGGCCGCTGCCGGTGACCGCATCCCCCGACGTCCCCGCGCCGGACCGGCCGGCTCGCGACCTCACCGCGTCGGAGCACCCCCCGGCCGCCCGTTCCTCACGCGCCGGGCGCGACCTCGGCTCGGCGATCGCCGTCGGGCTGGGTCTCGGGGCGATCATCCTCGTGCCGTTGCTGACCGTGCGGCAGACGTTCGTCGGGGTCCTCGCGGGAGCGACGGCGGTGGCGACCTGGGAGCTGCGCGACGCGCTGCGTCGCGGAGCCGGCATCGAGGTGCCGCTTCCGGTGCTGCTCGTCGGCGGCCAGGCGATGATCTGGTCGAGCTGGCCGTTCGGTCTGCGCGGGCTCGCGCTGTCGTTCGTCGCGACCGCGCTCGGCTGCCTGGTGTGGCGGATGCGTGCCGGTGCCGCGCACTACCTGCGCGACGTCTCGGCAGGCATGTTCACCGCCGTCTACGTGCCGTTGTTCTGCTCCTTCGTGGTGATGCTGACCGTCGAGCCGGACGGCGTCGGCCGGGCGCTGACGTTCATGTTGTGCGTGGTGGCGTCGGACGTGGGCGGCTACGCGATCGGCGTGCTCGCCGGCAGACACCCGATGGCGCCGTCGATCAGCCCCAAGAAGTCGTGGGAAGGCTTCAGCGGCTCGCTGGTCGCGGGCATGATCACCGGTGCGCTCACGCTCACGCTGATGCTCGGGGGGCAGTGGTGGGAGGGCGCACTCACCGGTGCGCTGCTCGTGGTCAGCGCGACGCTCGGCGATCTCGTCGAGTCCCTGGTCAAGCGGGATCTCGGCATCAAGGACATGGGCAGGCTGCTGCCCGGCCACGGCGGCCTCATGGACCGGCTCGACTCGATGCTGCCCACCGCCGTCGTGTCCTACTTCGTGCTCGGCCTGCTCGTCCCCATGCAGTGAGGATCCACCCGGTAGGGGCACGGCCGTGACACGCGCCTTCCGCCGTGCCGCCGCGTCCCACGGCTCCCGCGACCGGCCGATCCCCAGCCCGAACATCTGGAACTGGCCGGACGTCTACGAGTGGGAGAACCGGGCGCAGGACGTCCACGGCGCGGTCTGGACGGCCCTGCGCGAGGCCGTGCCGTGGGAGGGCCGCGACGTGCTCGACGTCGGGTGCGGCGACGGCTTTCACCTGCCGCTGTTCACCGGTGCCGCGACGGTCACCGGAGTCGAGCCCCACGCCCCGCTCGTCGCC
Organism: Pseudonocardia charpentierae; assembly: GCF_031845345.1. Classification (NCBI taxonomy): domain Bacteria; kingdom Bacillati; phylum Actinomycetota; class Actinomycetes; order Pseudonocardiales; family Pseudonocardiaceae; genus Pseudonocardia; species Pseudonocardia charpentierae. The sequence continues at coordinate 115,205 of NZ_JAVREJ010000010.1, forward strand.
CGTGCCCGCACCCGGCTGGCGGGCCGTCCCGGGATCCGGGTGCTGCAGGCCGGGGCGGCGGCGCTCCCACTGCCGGACACGTCCGTGGATCTCCTACACGCCCGCACCGCCTACTTCTTCGGCCGGGGCTGCGAGCCGGGCCTTGCCGAGGCGCAGCGGGTCCTGCGGCCCGGCGGGGCGATCGCGGTCGTCGACCTCGACGCGACCGTGCCCCCGTACGGCGACTGGATGCGTGCCGACATCCCGCGCTACGACCCCGCCGCCGTCGAGGCGTTCTTCGCCGGCCAGGGCTTCGCGTTGCGCCGGATCCCGACGCTGTGGCGCTTCCCGGACCGGGCGACCCGCGACGCGGTGCTGCGCATCGAGTTCAGCGGTGACGTCGCCGAGCGCGCGATCCGAGCCACCCTCGGGCTCGAGATCCCCGTCGGATACCGGCTGCACGTGCGTCCCGCCCTCACATCCCCGTGACCAGCGCCGACCCCCGTGGCAACCGGCCTCTTGCCGCGCCCTGCAATTGGGCCGGTACCGTCGGTGGCCCCGGTCGGCGGAGATGGGACGGTACGTGCGCAGGCAGGTCGAGGTTCCGGGATCGGCGGTGCTGGCCCTCGCGGGCGGTGCCGCCTGGCTGATGGGCTCGGCGGCCCTGCCGAGCGGAACGGGCACGGTCGTGCTCGCCCTCGGCATCGCGGTCACCGTGTGGCTGATGATGCGGGCCACCCGCACCGGCGGTTCCGCCCGCGGGGCGCGGCTGGACCGTGAACGACGTCGTCGGGTGATCTCCCTGCTGGTGGTCGGGGCCGGACTGGTGGTGGTCGGCAGCATGCTGCTGCGCGCGACCGGCCGCGCCGAGCTGACCGCGCCGCTCACCGTGGCGGTGTGCGGGGCGCTGCTGCTGCCGCTCGCCTCCTTGCTCGATCGGCGTGCCCTGCTCGCGGTCGGCGCGGGGCTGATGCTGCTGGGTGCGGGAGGCGCGGTGCTGGCGCTGAACTCGGCAGGCACCACCGAGTCGCAGGGGTTCGTGGGCCTCGTCGGGGGCGTGCTGCTGTGGGTGGCCGCTGCGCAGCAGGCCGGGTTGGCCGACGAGCTGCGCGAGCGCATCCGCCGCTGACGCCGTCCGCGAGGGCCGGTCCGCAGCGGCTGGCACACTGGAGGGGACATGACCTCCCTGCCCCTCGTCTTCGACGCCCCGAAACGCGCGCTCCCGCCGCGGCACCTCGCCGACCTCGACCCCGCCGACCGGCGGGCCGCCGTCGGCGAGCTGGGCCTGCCCGGGTTCCGCGCGGACCAGCTCGCGCACCACTACTTCGGCCGGCTCACCGCGGATCTCGACGCGATGACCGACCTGCCCGCGGCTGCCCGGGAGGGCCTCGCCGGCCTCCTGCCGGCGCTGGTCACCCCCGTGACGGAGCAGACCTGCGACGGCGGCATGACCCGCAAGACGCTGTGGCGCGGGCACGACGGCACGCTCGCCGAGTCGGTGCTCATGGGCTATCCGGACCGGGCCACGGTGTGCATCTCCAGCCAGGCCGGCTGTGGGATGGCCTGCCCCTTCTGCGCCACCGGTCAGGGCGGGCTGCAGCGCAACCTGTCGACGGGCGAGATCGTCGACCAGGTGCGCCAGGCCGCCGCCGCCGCCCGCGACGGGGCGCTGGGCGAGCCGATGCGGCTGTCCAACGTCGTCTTCATGGGCATGGGGGAGCCGCTCGCGAACTACAAGCGCGTGATCGCGGCGGTGCGGCGGATCACCGAGCCCGCCCCGGACGGCCTCGGGATCTCCGCGCGCGGTGTCACGGTCTCGACGGTCGGGCTCGTCCCCGCGATCGACAAGCTGATCGCCGAGGAGGTGCCCGTCACCCTCGCGGTCTCCCTGCACGCCCCGGACGACGAGCTGCGCGACACGCTGGTGCCGGTCAACAACCGCTGGAAGGTCGGCGAGGTGGTCGACGCCGCACGGCGGTACGCGACCACAACGGGCCGGCGCGTGTCCATCGAGTACGCGCTGATCCGCGACGTGAACGACCAGCCGTGGCGCGCTGACCTGCTCGGGAAGCTCCTGCGGCAGCGGATCGGCACCCGACGGGTGCACGTGAACCTGATCCCGCTCAACCCCACCCCGGGCAGCAAGTGGGACGCCTCGCCGCGCCCCGTGCAGGACGAGTTCGTCCGCCGCGTGCAGGACGCCGGCGTCGCGTGCACGGTGCGCGACACCCGTGGTCAGGAGATTGCGGCGGCCTGCGGTCAGCTCGCGGCCACGGGCGGCTGACGAGGGATTCCCGGGCGCGGGGCGACGGGGCAGACTGGCGCGGTGAAGCTCCCCGTCATGCCGCCCGTCAAGCCGATGCTGGCGAAGCCGGTCGCCGACATCCCTCCGGGTCGCCTCTACGAGCCCAAGTGGGACGGGTTCCGCTCGATCATCTTCCGCGACGGCGACGAGGTCGAGATCGGCAGCCGGAACGAGCGCCCGATGACCCGCTACTTCCCGGAGGTCGTCGCCGCCGTCCTCGCGAACTTCCCGGAACGAGCGGTGATCGACGGTGAGATCGTCGTGGCCGACACCGCCCGCAACATCCTCGACTTCGAGGCGCTCCAGCAACGCATCCACCCCGCGGTGAGCCGGGTGAACCTGCTGGCCGAGCAGACCCCGGCCAGCTTCATCGCCTTCGACCTGCTCGCCCTCGGCGACGACGATCTCACCGGCGAGCCCCTCGAACGCCGCCGGGCGGTGCTGGAGGAGTGTCTGGCCGCCGCGCAACCGCCGGTCCACGTCACGCCGGTGACCCGCGACCTCGACACGGCCCGGCGCTGGTTCGAGATGTTCGAGGGCGCCGGGCTCGACGGCCTGATCGCCAAGCCGCTCGACCTGACCTACCAACCGGACAAGCGGGTCATGGCCAAGATCAAGCACGAGCGGACGGCCGACTGCGTCGTCGCCGGGTACCGGGTGCACAAGTCCGGCCCGGACGCGATCGGCTCCCTGCTGCTCGGGCTGTTCGACGACCGGGGTGTGCTGGCGTCCGTGGGTGTCATCGGGGCCTTTCCCATGGACGTGCGCCGGGAGCTGATGATCGAGCTGCAGCCGCTGGTGACCACGTTCGAGGGCCATCCGTGGAACTGGGCGGCGCACGAGGGCGGGGAGCGCACCCCGCGGAAGAACGAGACGAGCCGGTGGAACGCCGGGAAGGACCTCTCGTTCGTCCCGCTGCGCCCCGAGCGGGTCGTCGAGGTCCGCTACGACTACATGGAGGGCGTCCGGTTCCGGCACACCGCACAGTTCGTGCGGTGGCGGCCGGACCGCGAGCCGGCGTCGTGCACGTACGCGCAGCTGGAACGGCCGGTCGACTTCCGGCTCGCCGACGTCCTCACCGGCGCCTGACCCGGCGTGCCCCGCCCGACACGTGCCGAGCTGGAGGCCGCCAGGGCGCTCACCGTGCCCGACGTCCTGCCCGGCCCGGACGACCCGCCGTGCGCCGTGCTGTTCTGCGGCATCAACCCCGGCCTCGTCACCGCGCTCACCGGGCACCACTTCGGCCGGCCTGGCAACCGCTTCTGGCCCGCGCTGCACCGCTCGGGCTTCACGCCCCGCCTGCTGCTGCCCGCCGAGCAGGACGAGCTACGTGGCCTGGGGCTGGGCATCACCAACATGGTCGCGCGTGCGACGGCACGGGCGGACGAGCTGACCGACGACGAGGTGCGCGCGGGCGGTGTGCGGCTGCGCGAGCTCGTGGCGGCCCTGCGGCCACGCTGGCTGGCCGTCGTCGGGATCACCGCCTACCGGGTGGCGTTCGACGCGCCCCGTGCCACCGTCGGCCCGCAGGACGTCACGGTGGGCGACACCCGGATCTGGCTGCTGCCGAACCCCAGCGGTCTCAACGCACACTGGCAGCTCCCCGACCTTGCGGCCGAGTTCGCCCGCCTCCGCGCCGCGACTGTCGCGTAGTGGTGTTGCCGTAGACCCCGGCGCACCCCACTAGGTGTCGAGGTCCTGCGGCTCCTCCTCGGGCGTCCCGGCGCCCTCACGCGCATCGCGGTCGGCCCAGTCCAGCAGCTCGTCGAGCAGGAACACCGCGTCGTCGATGCCGGCATGCAGGTCGCCCAGTTCGGCGAAGCGGGCGGGCACCGTGGCGATGGTGAAGTCGCCGGGGTCGGCGTCGTCGATCTCGTCCCAGCGGATCGGGGTCGACACGGGCGCCTCCGGCGCGCCGCGTACCGAGTACGCGCAGCGGATGGTGTGGTCGCGTGTGTTCTGGTTCCAGTCGACGAAGATCGAGGCCGGGTCGCGGTCCTTGCGCCACCACGTGAGGTCGACAAGGCCCGCGCTGCGCCGCTCCACCTCCTTGGCGAACGCGTGCGCCGCCCGCCGCACGTCCGCCCAGCCCCAGTTCTGCGCGATGCGCACATAGATGTGCATGCCCTTGCCGCCGGACGTCTTCGGCCAGCCGGTCGCGCCGAGCTCGTCGAGTACCTCGTGGGCGACGTGGGCGACCCGCCGGACGTCCGCGTACGTCGCCATCGGCATCGGGTCCAAGTCGATGCGCCACTCGTCGGGCTTCTCGACCTCCGGGGCCCGCGAGTTCCACGGATGGAACTCCACCGTCGACATCTGCACGGCCCAGATCACGTCGGCCGGGTGCGCGACGCACAGCTCGTCCGCGTACCGGTTCCAGCGGGGGAAGTGCACACGGACGGTGGGCACCCAGTCCGGCGCCCCGCGGGGCAGCCGCTTCTGGTGCACCTTCTCCCCGGTCACCCCGGTCGGGAAGCGGTGCAGCATGCAGGGGCGGCCGCGCAGCGCGCGGACCACGCCGTCGGCGACGGACAGGTAGTAGCGCGCGAGATCCAGCTTGGTCTCCCCGCGCGCGGGGAAGTAGACCCGGTCCGGGTTGCTCAGACGCACCGTCCGGTCGCCGACCTGCAGGTCGACGGCCGGGGAGCTGGACGCCACGGACGGACTACTTGCGCCAGTCGTTGCGCCGCTTGACCGTGCCGTAGACGATCAGCCCCAGCATCCCCAGGGCCAGCGGGATCATCCAGAAGTCCTGCAGGTGCGTCTGGTACGGGCCGATCAGCAGCACCAGCAGGATGAGGGCGCTGACCACGCCCGCGATCCGGGTGGCGTTGGGGAACGAGCCGTGCCACCCCCACTCGGCCGACGGCTCGTCGCGCGGGTCCACCCCGGCCCGCGGTGCCGACCTCCGGGACGTACGCGCCACGACTACACCACCCTCTTCCACTGGCTACCCTCTTCCGCCGGTCATCGTGCAGCACCGGCCCTGTGGTGCCACATGGTCGCACAGCACGGGCAGAATGGCCGCGATGACCACCACCGGTACGACCACCACCGGAACGATCGCCGACGAGCCCCGGAGCATCGTCGTGCTCGGCTCCACCGGCTCGATCGGCACTCAGGCGCTGGACGTCGTCGCGTCCCGGCCGGACCGGTTCCGGGTGTCCGGCCTCGCCGCCGGCGGCGCGGACGTCGCGTTGCTCGCGGCGCAGGCCCGGGCCTACGGCGTGCGGCGCGTCGCCGTGGCGGACCCGGCCGCGGCCGCGGCCCTGCGCCGCGAGCTGCCCGGGGTGGAGGTGCTCGCCGGCCCGGATGCGGCAACCGAGCTGACCGCCACGACTCCCGCCGACATCGTCCTCAACGGGATCACCGGATCCCGTGGCCTGGGCCCCACGCTCGCGGCGCTGGCGACGGGCGCGACGCTCGCGCTGGCGAACAAGGAGTCGCTGGTCGCGGGCGGCCCACTGGTGACGGCCGCGGCGCGGCCCGGGCAGATCGTCCCGGTCGACTCTGAGCACTCCGCGCTCGCCCAGTGCCTGCGCGGCGGCCGGGCGGACGAGGTCGCGCGGCTGGTGCTCACCGCGTCCGGTGGCCCGTTCCGCGGGCGGCGGCGCGCCGAACTGGCCGACGTGACCGTCGAGCAGGCACTGGCCCACCCGACCTGGGCCATGGGGCCGGTCGTCACCATCAACTCCGCGACCATGGTCAACAAGGGTCTCGAGGTGATCGAGGCGCATCTGCTGTTCGACGTCCCCTACGACCGGATCGACGTCGTCGTGCACCCGCAGTCGGTGGTGCACTCCATGGTCACGTTCACCGACGGCTCGACGATCGCGCAGGCCAGCCCACCGGACATGCGGCTGCCGATCGCGCTGGCGCTGGGCTGGCCGGAGCGGGTGCCCGCGGCGGCCGCCCCGTGCACCTGGGACGCACCCCAGGCGTGGACCTTCGAGCCGCTGGACGACGACGCGTTCCCCGGCGTGCGCCTCGCCCGCCAGGCCGGCACGGCGGGCGGCTGCCTGCCCGCCGTGCTCAACGCGGCCAACGAGGAGGCCGTCGCCGCGTTCGTCGCGGGCGGGCTGCGTTTCACCGAGCTCACCGACGTCGTCGCGGACACGCTCGCCGCGGCCGACGGGTGGCGTGCCGATCCGGTCACCTCGGCGGACGTCGCGGCGGCCGAGGAATGGGCCCGCGCACACGCCCGCGAGCGGGTGGCCACCGCCGTGCGGTGACGGGTTCGGATAGCGTGGAGGGGTCCGCGGATCCCGCGGCCCGGTGACCGGGAGGTTTCACGCCGTGTTGTTCGTGCTGGGTGTGGTGCTCTTCGCGCTCGGCATCGCGGTCTCGATCGCGCTGCACGAGGCAGGTCACATGTGGACGGCCAAGGCCTTCGGCATGCGGGTGCGTCGCTACTTCATCGGGTTCGGCCCGAAGGTCTTCTCCTTCACCCGCGGCGAGACCGAGTACGGGCTCAAGGCGATCCCGGCAGGCGGCTTCTGCGACATCGCCGGCATGACGGCGCTGGACGAGGTGACGCCCGACGAGGCGCCCCGGGCCTTCTTCCGCAAGCCCACCTGGCAGCGCGTCGTCGTGCTGTCCGCCGGCTCGATCACCCACTTCCTCATCGGGATGGTGCTGGTCTACGCGCTGGCGGTGGCGGCGGGCCTGCCGAACCTGCGCAACACCCCGGTCGTCGGCGAGCTGAGCTGCGCGGCGAACCAGGTCTCGCCCACGGCGCTGGCGCCGTGCGGGCCGGGCGTCCCGGCACCCGCCCAGGCCGCGGGGCTGCAGACCGGCGACAGGCTCGTCTCGGTCGCCGGGACACCCACCCCGACGTGGCCGGACGCCGTCACGGCCATCCGGGCGGCGACCGGCCCCACGCCGATGGTGGTCGAGCGCGGCGGGCAGGAGATCGGCCTGACCGTCGACGTCGCCCGCGTCACGCGGCTCGACGCGGCCGGTGCCGCCGCGACCGTCGGGGCGATCGGGGCCGGCCAGCAGGCGATCTTCGAGTACAACCCGCTCACGGCCGTTCCCGCGACGCTCGACTTCACCGGCCAGATGTTCGTGAACGTCGGGCAGGGCATCATGTCGTTCCCCGAGCGCATTCCGGCGCTCTGGACGGCGCTCTCGGGTGGGGAACGCGACGAGAACACGCCGGTCAGCGTCGTCGGGGCGTCGATCATCGGCGGCGATGCGGCCGAGCGCGGGCTGTGGGAGTACTTCATCCTCCTGCTGGCCCTGCTGAACTTCTTCGTCGGCGTGTTCAATCTGCTGCCGCTGCTGCCGCTCGACGGCGGGCACATCGCCGTCAACCTCTACGAGCGGGTCCGCGACATCGTGCGGGCGCGGCTGGGCAAGTCCAAGATGCCGCCGGTGGACTACACCCGCCTCCTGCCGTTGACCTACTTCGTCATCCTCGTCGGGGGCGCGGTGAGCCTGCTGACGCTGGCCGCGGACATCGTCAACCCCATCCGTCTGGGGTGACGGGCTCGCAGAACGGGCGGCGGCCGCTCGCCGTCTTCGACATCGACGGGGTGCTGGCCGACGTCCGGCACCGCCTGCACCACCTGCAGGCCCGCCCCCAGCGCTGGAACGCGTTCTTCGTCGCCGCGGACCGCGACCCGCTGCTCGAGGAGGGCGCCACCCGCCTCCGCGCCGCCCAGGCCGAGCACGACGTCGTCTACCTGACCGGTCGTCCCGAGCGGAACCGCGCGCTCACGCAGGCCTGGCTGGCGCAGCACGGCCTGCCCACGGGCCCGCTGAACATGCGGCCGGACGACGACCACCGCCCGGCCCGGTGGGTCAAGCGGGAGACGCTGCGCCGCCTCGCCCGCAGCCGCACCATCGCGTCCGTGCTCGACGACGACCCCGCGGTCGTCGCGACGCTGGAGGCGGACGGTTGGCCGGTGGAGCTGGCTACCTGGCTGCCGCACTCGTCGACCCTGCAGAGCGCCCAGGAGCAGCAGGGACGCACCTGACGCCACGGGTGTCCCGGCTGTACGCAGATGTACGTATATCCGGAGGCGGAACACCCCTGCGACGCTGCGCCATGGATCGTGACGTAGGACGAGGAGGTCGACGTGCGCCGGCAGATTCTGCTCGTGAGCTTTCAGCCGCAAGCCACCCCGCCGAGCGGGGATCCACCGGCGTTCGATGTGAAGTCCGGCCCGGGAACGGTGACGCTGCTCTCCGGTGACGATCAGGGCGTACCGGCCGCGATCTCCTACGAGACGCACGTGCAGATGACCGGCGAGACGACCTTCGTCGAGGACGGCACGATCACGGTCGACGACGGCGGGCTGCGGGTGACGACGGTCGGAACTGGAGTGATCGAGCCGTCGCCAGAAGAAGGCACACTGCGCGGATCGGTGATGTGGGATCTCACCGGCACGGGGCGCTTGAGCGGCACGACCGGTCTCCTGACCTCGAACTTCGAGTTCACTCCCGAACAGGGCAGTGCGTTCGAGCACCAGGTGTTACGCCTGTTCCTGGCTTAGGCAGCCCCGTCAGGGGAGCGTGACGCGGGGATCACGGCGCGCGTGATCGGGCCAGGGGATACTGGAGACGTGAGCGTCTCCCTCGGCATGCCCGTCCTTCCCGCGCCCACCCTGGCGCCCCGCCGGAAGACCCGGCAACTGCAGGTGGGCGCGGTGGGCGTCGGCAGCGAGCACCCGATCTCGGTGCAGTCGATGACCACGACCCTGACCTCCGACATCAACGCGACGCTGCAGCAGATCGCGGAGCTCACCGCGTCGGGCTGCGACATCGTCCGCGTCGCCTGCCCGAGCCAGGACGACGCCGACGCGCTCCCGGCCATCGCCCGCAAGAGCCAGATCCCGGTGATCGCCGACATCCACTTCCAGCCCAAGTACGTGTTCGCCGCCATCGAGGCCGGCTGTGCGGCCGTGCGGGTGAACCCGGGCAACATCCGCAAGTTCGACGACCAGGTCAAGGAGATCGCGGCGGCGGCCCGTGACCACGGCACCCCGATCCGGATCGGGGTCAACGCCGGGTCGCTCGACAAGCGCCTGCTCGAGAAGTACGGCAAGGCCACGCCGGAGGCCCTCGTGGAATCCGCGCTGTGGGAGGCGAGCCTGTTCGCCGAGCACGACTTCCACGACATCAAGATCTCGGTCAAGCACAACGACCCGGTGGTCATGGTCCGGGCCTACGAGCTGCTCGCGCAGGAGTGCGACTACCCCCTGCACCTGGGCGTCACCGAGGCCGGCCCCGCCTTCCAGGGGACCATCAAGTCGGCCGTCGCGTTCGGAGCCCTGTTGAGCAAGGGCATCGGCGACACCATCCGCGTGTCGCTGTCGGCGCCGCCGGTCGAGGAGATCAAGGTCGGCACGCAGATCCTGCAGTCGCTGAACCTGCGCCCGCGCAAGCTGGAGATCGTGTCGTGCCCGTCGTGCGGGCGCGCGCAGGTCGACGTCTACAAGCTTGCCGACGAGGTCACCGCCGGGCTCGACGGCCTGGAGGTACCGCTGCGCGTCGCGGTGATGGGCTGCGTGGTGAACGGTCCGGGGGAGGCCCGCGAGGCCGATCTCGGCGTGGCGTCGGGCAACGGCAAGGGTCAGATCTTCGTGCGCGGCCAAGTGATCAAGACGGTCCCCGAGCACGCGATCGTCGAGACCCTGATCGAGGAGGCGATGAAGATCGCCGAGACGATGGAGCCCTCCGGCGAGGAGCCCACCGTCACCGTCGGCTGAGCGTCGGCGGGACGCCGGCGAGGACCAGCAGGCTCTGGTCGATCCGCCGCAGCAGGCGGGCCGCCTCCAGGAGGTCGTGCCGCCGCCCGCGCTCGACGCAGCGCGCGGCCCAGGCCTCGGCCGCGTCGATCAGCTCCTCGGCGGAGACCGGAGCCGGCTGGTCCCGGGTGCGGTGCAGCACGTGCAGCGCGTCGCGGTAGCCGTCGGAGGCGCGGCGCCACGGACCGGTCAACGGGGCGGTCCGGTCGCGCAGCGTGCTCAGCGCGTCGTCCATGTCGCGGGCCAGTTCGTTCGGCCCGCCGGACGGCACCCGGCCGAGGAACTGGTCCGTCGCCGCGACGAGGACGGCGTCCGTGGTGCTCACGAGGTCGTCGTGGGCCTCGTCGTAGGCGTCGTGCGTGCGGCGTGGGAGCACCAGGAACGCGGCGAGCATGCCCATCACCGCCCCGACCGCCGTCTCCTCGATGCGCAGCTCCAACGTCTCCAGGCTGAACTGCCCGATCAGCCCGTACATAAGTGCGAGCACCGCGGTGACCCAGAACGCCATCAGCGCCTGCGAGATCCGCACCACGCTCGACATCCAGGACCCGTTGCCCGGGCCCGTCCGGGTCCGCGGCGCCGGACTCCTCGTCGCCGGATTCCGCGCCGCCGGATTCATCAGGGCCAGCCGGTCGAGCCGGTCGGCGACCAGCAGAGCGGTCCTGTTGAGCCGCGTGCGCCGTCGCCGTGTGTCCTGCAGCGCCGACTCCACCCGGTCGGCCGGTCCGCCGGCCGCCGCCAGCAGTGCCGCGGTCGCCACGACGAGGCCGTGGACGTGTGCGTGGAAGGCGCGTAGCAGCCGGGCCAGCGTCCGGTCGTCCCGCTCGGCGAACACGTAGCCGCGCAGGAGCAGCGTCGCACCCAGCCCGGTGACGGCCGCGACCAGCAGCCACGGCAGCTCCGCCGGACGGGCCTGGAGGAACTGGGTGAAGAAGTACGGCATGAACCCGGCCATGCCCAGCGCGAAGCCGCGCGGACCGAACCGGCGGACGTACACCGCAGCCATGGTCACCGCGACCAACACGACGTCGGCGACGAGGCGGTGCGGCGCGAGCAGCGTCCCGGCGGTGACCGCGACGGCCGCCGGAAGGATTATGAGAGCGGTCGTCGCCCGCCGCCGCGACAGGTCCGGCTCGTTCACCGCGAGGTTGCTGATCATCGCCAGCACCGCGGCGAAGATCAGTAGGCTGACGGGCTGCCCGGTGAGCGCGCGCACCGCGGCCATCACCACCACGGCGAGGACCATCGACGCGGACCCGATCCCGGCGAGCCGGAGCCGCTCCAGCCCGGGGTCGACGCCCGCAACAGCGGTGCGCAGGTCCGCCCACCGCCCGTGCACGGCCGCAGTGTCGTCCGGCCGTGCCGGTCCCGCCAGCCGCTCCGGGAGGGGCCAGGAGACGCCGAGGCCCCGAATTGGCGCCGGACCGGGTCTTCTCCGACCTCTGACATGAACACCCGACCGCGGATATGGCACGGTTACAGCGTGCTGAGGCTTGCGGGAGCGAGGCTGCTCGACGACCGGGACCGCGGCGCCGTACGCGCCGTCCTGGACGCCGACCCCGTCGCGACCTGCATGGTCGGCGCACGGGTCGAGCTGGCAGGCCTCGATCCCTGGCGCCTCGGCGGCGAGATGTGGGCCTTCGGGTCACGCCTCGACGGGCTGTGCTTCTCGGGAGCGAACCTGGTTCCCCTGCACGGCACCAAGCAGGCCCTGCGCAGCTTCGCCGACCGCGCCCGGCGGAACGGCCGGGGATGCTCGTCGATCGTGGGTCGCGCCGAGCTCGTCCTGCCCCTGTGGCAGGACCTGTCCGGGCACTGGTCGCGGCCCCGGGAGGTCCGGGCGGACCAGCCGCTGATGGTGCTGGCGGGGTCGCCGTCGACCGCTCCGGACCCGCACGTCCGGCCCGTGCGCCTCGAGGAGCTCGACCGCTACCTGCCTGCGGCCGTGGCGATGTTCACCGAGGAGGTCGGGGTCGATCCCCGGGTGGGCGACGGGGGAGTCGGGTACCGGGCGCGGGTCGCCGAGCTGGTGCAGGCGGGCCGGGCCTTCGCCCGGTTCGAGGGCGACGAGGTGGTCTTCAAAGCCGAGATCGGGGCCCTGAGCCGCCAGGTCGGGCAGATCCAGGGCGTCTGGGTGCACCCGGACCGCCGCGGCCACGGCCTGGGCACGATCGGTACCGCGGCCGTGACCGAGCGACTCGCCGCGATGGGCCGGGTGTCGAGCCTGTACGTGAACGGATTCAACACCGTGGCCCGCCGGGCGTACGCGCGGATCGGCTTCCGGCAGGTCGGCAGCTTCGCCACCGTGCTGTTCTGACGGGTTGTCCGGACGGTCGTCCCGACCACCCGTCCGATGGCGCGTGCGTCGCGGGACACGCCCGGATGTGGCGCGCGGCCATGTTCTCGTCGGTGCAGGTCGGCATACTCGCGGCGTGTCCCGCCTTTCTGTACTGGCTGCCGCGCTGGCCCTGCTGTTGACGGCCGTCGCCGGTTGCGGGCTGGGCGGCGACGGGCCCGAGGAGACCGTGCAGGCGTTCGCCGCGGCCTGGGCGGGCGGCGACGACGGTGCCGCGGCCGCGCTGACGGACGATCCGGCTGCGGCGACGGCGCTGCTCACCTCGGTACGCGGGTCGCTGGCCCCGGCCGCGCTCGCCGTGCAGGTCGGCCAGGTGCGCACGGCGTCGGACACGGCCACGGCGTCCCTGGACCTGCGGTGGGACCTCGGGCAGGGCCGCATCTGGAGCTACCACGGCGAAGCGGGGCTGCGCCGTGCCTCGGGCGACGGCCCGGCCTGGCGCGTGATCTGGGCGCCGACGGTGGTGCACCCGCAGCTGGCGGCCCGCCAGCGGCTCGTGCTGACCACCGGCGCCGCCGAGCCCGCCCCGGTAGTGGACCGCGCGGGAGTGCCGCTGCTCGCCGCCACGCCCGTCGTCTCGGTGCTGCTCGACCGGCTGCAGACCGGCGACCTGCCGGCCGTCACCGGATCGCTCGCCGCCGCGCTGTCGCCGATCGAGCCGTCGATCACGGCGCAGACGATCACGGACGGCGCCGCGGCCACCCCGGACGGCCGCGCCTACACCGTGGCGGTGCTGCGCGACACGGACTACCGGACGGTCAAGAACGCGATCCACGACCTGCCGGGCGTGCGGTTCACCAGTTCCGAGCGGCTGCTGGCGCCCGACGCGGGGTTCGCGCGCCAGGTCCTGCCGGCGGTGCGCACCGCCCTGGCGGCGCAGCTCGACGGCATCCCCGGCTGGTCGGTCGCCGCGGTCGACGCCGGCGGCAGCACGGTCGCCACGCTCGTCGAGGAGGCTCCGAAGCCCGGGACGACGGCGGCCGTCAGCCTGGACCGGGGGATGCAGACCGCCGCGGAGGACGCCGTCGAGTCGCTCCCGCAGCAGGCGATGGTCGTCGCGGTGCAGCCGTCAACGGGGCAGCTGCTCGCGGTGGCCCAGAACGGCGCCGCGGACGCGGCAGGCGCGCTTGCCCTGACCGGCCGCTTCCCTCCGGGGTCGACCTTCAAGATCGTTACGGCGCTGGCCGGGGTCGAGCAGTCCGGGCTGGCGGCCGACTCACCGGTGGCGTGCCCGAGCGAGACCGTGATCGGTGGACGCCCCGTGCCGAACGCCGAGCGGTTCGACCTCGGAACCGTGCCGTTGAGCAGGGCGTTCGCCAGGTCCTGCAACACGACCTTCGCCACCGTCGGGGCCGGCCTGGCTCCGGACGGCCTGACCACCGCGGCGCTGCAGCTCGGCCTGGGGGCCGACTACGCGGTGCCGGCCGTGACGACGATCACCGGTGCGGTTCCGGCCGCGCCGGACCTCGTCCAGCGAGCGGAAGACGCGTTCGGCCAGGGGCAGGTGCTGGCCAGCCCGCTGGGCATGGCACTCGTCGGCGCCACCGTGGCGCACGGCGCCCCGGTGGTGCCGCAACTGATCACCGGCCGCCCGACCGAGGTCCTCATACCCGCCTCCGCGCCGGACCCCGCAGCGCTGGAACAGGTGCGCACGATGATGCGCGCGGTGGTCACCGAGGGCACCGCCACGGCGCTGAAGGGCCTGGGCGAGGTGCGCGGCAAGACCGGCACCGCGGAGTTCACGAACGACGGCAGCGGTGCCCACGGGTGGTTCGTCGGCTACCGGGGCGACCTCGCGTTCTCGGTGCTGGTGGTCGACGGCGGCACGTCCGAGCCCGCGGTGGCGGCGGCCGGACGGCTCCTCTCGGCGGTGCCCGCATAGCACCCGTCGGGCGTTCGACCGACGCGGAACCGGATGGAAACGCGCAGGACGGGCTTCATCCGGGCCCGTGGGGCCTACTCTTGTCCGATGGCCATTGCTGCGCGGTCCTCGCGGATCACTCTGCTGGCCGCCGCTGCGGACGCCGTCGCGGTGGTGGTGTTCGCCGCCGTGGGCCGGTTGAGCCACGGCGAGGCCGACGACCTGCTCGGCCTCGTCGGCACGGTGGCCCCCTGCGGCGTCGGGCTGGTGGCGGCGTGGGCGACGCCGGTGGTCCGGCGCGACCCGGCCTCCTGGCGGGCCGGCGCCGTGGCCGTCGTCTGCACGGTGGGCGTCGGCCTGGTGCTGCGGGCGGGCTTCACCGGGCGTCTTCCCCCGAGCTTCGCCGTGGTCGCGACGATCAGTCTCGCGGTGCTGCTGCTCGGTTGGCGCGGCCTGGCCGCGGTCGTGTCGCGGACCGCACACCGCGCCGCCCGCTGACCCGTCCGTTCCAAGGCGCGAGCCGTCGGACCTGTCGGTCGGCGTCTCTAGACTGGTGCCATGCCCACCCGGACACTGCTGACCCCCGGCACGATCTCGCCCCGGCGTGAGGTCCCGGCGCACATCCCGCGGCCGGAGTACGTGGGCAAGCCGGGCCCGACCAGGAGTGCCGACCCCTGGGTGCAGCCGCCCGAGATCATCGAGGCCATGCGCGTGGCCGGGCGGATCGGGGCGCAGGCGCTGCAGGCGGGTGGCGCGGCCGTCGCCCCGGGCGTCACGACGGACGAGGTGGACCGTGTCGTCCACGAGTTCCTGGTCGACCACGACGCGTACCCGTCGACGCTGGGCTACCGCGGCTTCCCGAAGTCGTGCTGCACGAGCCTGAACGAGGTCATCTGCCACGGAATCCCCGACTCGACGGTGATCCAGGACGGCGACATCGTCAACATCGACGTCACGGCGTTCATCGGGGGCGTCCACGGCGACACGAACGGCACGTTCCTCGCCGGCGACGCGACGGAGGAGGACCGGCTGCTGGTCGAGCGCACCCACGAGGCGACGATGCGGGCGATCAAGGCGGTGCGGCCGGGGCGCGCGCTGAACGTCGTCGGCCGCGTCATCGAGAGCTACGCCCGCCGGTTCGGCTACGGGGTGGTCCGCGACTTCACCGGCCACGGCATCGGCCGCGACTTCCACTCCGGTCTCGTGGTGCTGCACTACGACAACCCGGAGGTCGCCACGGTGCTGGAGGAGGGCATGACCTTCACCATCGAACCGATGATCACGCTCGGCACCGCCGAGTACGACATGTGGGACGACGGCTGGACGGTGCTGACCAAGGACCGCAAGCGCACCGCGCAGTTCGAGCACACGATCGTGGTCACCGGCGGTGGCGCCGAGATCCTCACCCTGCCCTGAGGGGTCGAGAAGCCGGAGGAACTCCGTGTCCAAGGTCTACGACTGCATCGACGCCGACATGGCGGCGTGGATCGGGCGCCAGCCGGTGTTCTTCGTAGCGACGGCGCCGCTCGCCGCCGACGGCCTGGTCAACCTCTCGCCGAAGGGCGGGAGCGGAACCTTCCGGGTCGTCGACTCGCACACGTTCGCCTACCTCGACATCACCGGCAGCGGTGTCGAGACCGTCGCGCACCTGCGTGAGAACGGCCGGGTCTGCGTGATGTTCTGCTCGTTCGACAGGCGGCCGACGGTCGTGCGCCTGCACGGCATCGGGCGCGCGGTCCTGGTCGACGACCCCGCGTTCGAGGCGGAGCTGGCCGCGTTCGGCGAGGCCGGGTCGAGCCGCAGGCCCTACCTGCGTGGGGTGATCGTCGTCGACGTCGCGCGGGTGTCCGACTCCTGCGGCTACGCGGTGCCGCGGATGGATCTGGTGGAGGAGCGGGAGACGCTGGACCGGGTGTGGCGCAGCCGGGACGACGAGCGGATCGCGAGGTACCACGCCGAGCGGAACGCGACGAGCCTCGACGGACTGCCGGGGCTCGCGCCCGCCGGGCGGGAGTGAGCACCCCGTCCACCGATCCGCCGGTGCCACCCCGGACCGGTCGTGTGATCATCGGCCGCGAGGGGGAGGAGCGGGCATGACGGAGACGGTCCCGCCACGGCCGCTGCGGGTGCGCGAGGTGCTGGCGTTGAGCTTCACACGGCGCCGTCGCGGCTCGGGGTTCTGGTTCGGCTTCGCGATCTCGGCGCTGTGGCCGGTCACGATGTTCGGCCCGCGCGTGGTGTTCGCAGGCGGCGAGCACCTGCCCCGATCGGGAGGGGCGCTGCTGGCGTGCAACCACGTCTCGGACGTCGACCCCATCTACGACGTCGCGTTCGCCATCTCCCACGGCCGGATGCCCCGGTTCCTCGCGAAGGCCGAGCTGTGGAGGATCCCGGTCGTGCGCTCGGTGATGGCGGGCGGCCGCCACATCCCGGTGCACCGGGCGTCCACCCGAGCCGCCGACGCCTACAAGGAGGCGATCGAGGCGTTGCGCCGCGGCGAGGTCGTCGTCTTCTACCCGGAGGGCACGCTGACCGCGGATCCCGACGAGTGGCCGATGAAGGCGAAGAACGGGATCGGACGGATCGCACTGGTCACCGGGACGCCAGTGATCCCGGTCGCGAACTGGGGCACCCAGGACCTGGTGCCGCCGGACCGTCACCCCCACCCGTTCCCGCGCAAGACGGTGAAGGTCGTGGCCGGTCCGCCGGTCGACCTGTCGCGCTGGCTCGGCGGTCCGCGCACCCGCACCGCACTGGACGGCGCCACCGGAGCGATCATGTCCGAGATCACGGCGCTCGTCGCCGGTCTGCGCGGCGAGGAGTCGCCGCCCGTGCCCTACGACCCGGCGTCGGCCGCCGTCCGTACGGCGCCGCCACCCACGCAAGCTGCCGGCTGACGCCGGGGAAGGCTCAGAGCCGCAGGCCGAGCAGCGCGTTCTCGACCAGCTCGGGCAGCGCCGGGTGGATCCAGTACTGCCCACAGGCCATGTCGTTCGCGGTCAGCCCGAACGACATGGCCTGGATCAGCGGCTGGATCACCACCGAGGCGTCCGGTCCCATGATGTGGGCACCCAGCAACCGCCCGGTGCCGCGCTCGGCGAGCACCTTGCAGAAGCCGGTGTCGTCCTCCATCGCCCACCCGTATGCCACGTCGCCGTAGGCCTGCACGTGCACCGCGTAGTCGAGGCCGGCGTCGCGGCACTCCTGCTCGGTGCGCCCGACCGCGGCGATCTGGGGGTCGGTGAACACCGCTGCCGGCACGAACCGGTGGTCCGTCCGCTGCAGCTCGTCGGGGTGCAGCAGGTTGTGGGCCACGACCCTCGACTCGTGGTTCGCGACGTGCTTGAGCTGGTACGGCGAACTGGCGTCCCCGAGCGCGAACACGCCGTCGACCGGAGTGCGCTGGAACTCGTCGACGACGATCCTCCCGTCGCGACGGGTCGGGATCCCCGCCGCCGGTAGGTCGAGCCCGTCTCCGTTGGGCCGTCGTCCGGTGGCGACGAGCAGCACGTCGCCACGGACGCACGTCCCGCCGGCGAGGTCGAGCACGATCTGGCAGGCGTCACCGCGGACCCGGACCGGCTCGGCGCCCAGGTGCACGTCCCACCGGTCGCGGGCCAGTGCGGTGAACCGCTCGGACACCGTCTCGTCCTGGTCGCGCAGCATCGGGCTGCTGCGCCCGACCACCGAGACCGCGCAGCCGAACGCGGAGAACACGTGGGCGAACTCCGCGGCGATGTAGCCCGCCCCGAGGATGATCAGGCGTTCGGGCAGCGTCTCGAGCCGCATCACGGTGTCCGAGGTGTGGAAGGGCACCCCCGACTCGGTGACGACGGCGGGAACGATGGGCCGGCTGCCCGCCGCGAGCACGATCCGGTCGGCCGTGAGCGCCACGTCCGGTCCGTCGACGTGCAGCTCCTTCGGGCCGGTGAACCGGGCGTGCCCCTCGTACAGCGTGATGTTGCGGCACCGGTGGGCGCGGTAGTCGCGCCCTGCGGAGGAGATCGGGTCGATCCGGCCGAACACGCGGTCCCGGATGTCGCTCCAGCGCACCTTGTCCACCGAGGCGTCGATACCCAGATGGCCGGCCCGGCGCACCGCACGCGCGATGTCGGCGGGGTGCACGAACATCTTGGTCGGGATGCAGCCGACGTTGAGGCAGGTGCCGCCGAACGTCCCGTGCTCGACCAACGCGACGTCGAGGTTGTCGAACCGGGCGTCGAGGAACGAGTTGCCGGAGCCGGAGCCGATGACGATCAAGTCGTGGTGCCGCACGCTCCGAGGTTAAGTTGTCCCCACATGGACGGCACAGTGCAGGTGACACGAGGACCCGACCTGACGACGGCGGCGCTCCACGGGCTGCTGCGCCTCCGGGTGGACGTGTTCGTCGTCGAGCAGCGCTGCGCCTACGCCGAGCTGGACGGGCGCGATCTCGACGCGGGCACCGTGCATCTCGTGATCGGGCCTGCCGAGGCGCCGGAGGCGTACCTGCGGCTTCTCACCGAACCCGGTGGGGAGCGGCGGATCGGGCGCGTGTGCACGGCAGCGGCGGCCCGCGGGCGAGGATCGAGCCGGCGTCTGCTCGTGGAGGCACTGCGGGAGGTGGGCGACGCGCCGTGCGTGCTCGACGCCCAGGCGCATCTCACTGGGCTGTACGGTGGATTCGGTTTCGTGCCGAGCGGGCCCGGCTACGACTGGGACGGGGTTCCGCACGTGCCCATGCGACGCCCGTCCGGGAGTGCCGGGCCCACGGTTTCCAGAGAAGAGGACATCGGGACATGAGCGACGACGCGGGGCGCGGAAGCCTCGGTGGCTCGCGGGCACACGGCAGCGCGGGGCCGGTCGACCCGACTGCGGACCCGGCGACCGATCCCGGCATGCGGATCCCCGTTCCGGCGGACCGGACGACCGGCCCGGTCGCGCTGCCCCCGTCCGGCCCGGCCACCGGTACCGCTCCGGCCACCGGCGCCGCTCCAGCCACCGGCACCGCTCCCGCCGTGCGGCATTCGCGTAGCGGTGGCCTGTGGGTGGGCCTGATCCTCTCTGCGCTGGTCCTGCTGTTCCTGCTGGTGTTCATCCTGCAGAACGGCGACCCGGTGCAGATCTCGTTCTTCGCCCTCGAGGGCGTGCTGCCCACCGGTGTCGCGCTCCTGCTCGCGGCGATCGCGGGCATCCTGCTCGTCGCCATTCCCGGGAGTGTGCGCATCCTGCAACTGCGGCGCGTCGCACGGCGGCAGGCCCGCCCGGAGCGCTGACGGTGCTGCGGTTGGAGGGTCGCCCGGTCCCGGTGGTCGGCCGGGCGCGGGTGTACGTCTGCGGGATCACCCCCTACGACACCACGCACCTGGGCCACGCCTCGACCTTCGTCTGGGGTGACGTCGCCGCGCGGGTGCTGCGGCACGCGGGCGTGGACGTCGAGGTGTGCCGCAACGTCACCGACGTCGACGACGTCCTCGACGCGGCCGCAGCGCAGGCGGGGTCCCGGTTCGACAGCTTCGCGGCCGTGCAGCAGTTCCGGTTCGACCGCGACATGGCCGCGCTCGGTGTCCGCAGGCCGACGCACGAGCCCCGGGCGCACAACTATGTCGAGCACGTCGTCGCGCTGGCCGAGGCGCTGCTCGAGGCCGGTGCCGCGTACGAACGCGACGGGTCGGTCTGGTTCCGCGGTGCCGACGTGACCGCCCGCGCCGGCCTGGACCGGGTCACCGCGCGGGGGTTGGCCGTCGAGTTCGGCGAGCGCTTCGACGACGGTCGCGAGGAGTGGGCCGACGTCGCCGTCTGGCGGGCGGCAGGCCCGGGAGCGGGGACGAGCGAGCCGGCGTGGCCGAGCCCGTGGGGCGAGGGCCGGCCCGGATGGCACGCGGAGTGCGCGGCGATGGCGCTGACGACGTTCGGCCCCGCCCTCGACCTGCACGTCGGCGGCGCGGATCTGCGCTACCCGCACCACGCCTACGAGGCCGCGATGGCCGAGGCCGTCACGGGGGTCAGGCCCTTCGCCCGGGCGTGGTTGCACGTCGGGACCGTGCAGGTCGACGGGGAGAAGATGGCCAAGTCGGCCGGCAACCTCGTCCTCGTGAGCGAGGTCGTCGAGCGCTACCCGCCGGCCGTGCTGCGGCTGTTGCTGATCGACCGGCCGTGGGCGCGGCCGTGGGACTTCGAACCCGGCTCCCTGGACCGCGCCGCGGCCCGGCTGGAGCGGCTCTACGCGGCGGCGGCCCGCGGGACGGACGGCTCGCCGTCGGCGGCCCGTGCCGTCACCATCGCGCTGTCGGCGAACCTGGACGTGCCGGCTGCTCTCGCCGTCGCGGAGACGGACGGCGGAGCGGCGGCCCGGCTGGCGCTCTCGGTGCTCGGCCTGAGCTGACCGGCGGCCGAGGCAGAAAAGCCACGTTCACGCGGTCCTGCCGCATGAACGTGGCTTTCCTACCGAAGACGAAGCGGAGGATCAGGCGGCGCGACGCGGACGCCCGGCCCCGCTGCGACCGCCACTCGAGCGCCCGCCGACCGACCGGCCGGAACCGGGGCGACCGGCGCCGGGGGCGGCGCGGCGACGAGGCGTGGGTGCCGGCTTCGGCGCCTCCGCCACGGGCACACCGCTCGGCGTGCGGGCTCCGGTGATCCGGCCGAGAGACGCGTCACCGGGGCCGACCTCGGTGCTGGTAGCGCGCACCCCGGCGAGCCGGGTCAGCCGGTCCACCTCACGGCGCTCGGGCGGGGTCACCATGGTGACGACCGTGCCCGACTCGCCGGCCCGCGCCGTACGGCCGGCGCGGTGCAGGTAGTCCTTGGGGTCGGCGGGCGGGTCGACGTGCACGACGAGGCTGACGTCGTCGACGTGGATACCGCGGGCAGCGACGTCCGTGGCGACCAGCACCGGTGCCTGGCCCTCCTTGAACTCCGCGATCGCGCGGTTGCGGGCGTTCTGCGCCTTACCGCCGTGCAGGGCGACCGCGGTGATCCCGTCGCGGCGCAGGGTCTTCACCAGCCGGTCCACGCCGTGCTTCGTGCGGACGAAGAGGATGGTTCGCCCGTCGCGGGCGGCGATCTCCGTGACCACACGGGGCTTGGCGGAGGTGTCGACGACGAGCAGGTGGTGCTCCATGGTCGAGACCTGGGCCGTGGCCGAGGCGACCGCGCGGGTCACCGGGTCGTGCAGGTAACGGCGGACCAGCGTCGCGACCTCGCCGTCCAGCGTCGCGGAGAACAGCAGCCGCTGGCCGTCGGCCGGGGTGAGGTCGAGGATGGCGCGGACCTGGGGCAGGAACCCCATGTCGGCCATGCGGTCGGCCTCGTCGATCGCGGTGACCTCGATCGCCGACAGGTCGCAGGTGCGCTGGTTGGTGTGGTCGGTGAGGCGGCCCGGGGTGGCGACCAGCAGGTCGATCCCGCGCTGCAGCTCAGCGGCCTGCCGGTTGAACGACATGCCGCCCACCACCGAGGTGACGGTCAGGCCCAGCGCCTTGGCGTACGGCATCACCGCATCGACGACCTGCTGCGCGAGCTCGCGGGTCGGGACGAGGACGAGGCCGCGCGGACGACGGGCCTGGGCCCGGTCGCCGGCGAGGCGCGACAGCAGTGCGAGGCCGAAGGCCAGGGTCTTGCCCGAGCCGGTCTGACCGCGGCCGAGCAGGTCGTGCCCGGCGAGGGTCTCGGGGAGGGTGGCCGCCTGGATGGGGAACGGCGCGGTGAAGCCGCCCGCCGTCAGCGCCCGCAGCACGGGCTCGGGCAGACCGAGTTCGGCGAAGGACGGCATCCCGGCTTCGGGGACGGTCCACAGGACCTCCGGCGGCATCGCCGTGGCGAGGACCGGGGAGGGGCCGCCGGTGCCGCGGGGTCCGCGGGACGAGCGGGGTCGACCGCCGCCCGAGGGGCGACGCGACGACGAGGCGTTCGACGTGCGCGGGGCACGGCGAGCGAAGGGGGAAGACAAACGAACCTCCGGGACGTGGCACGTCGCGCGAGGAGGTGGCGGCACCGAGATGGCGGCACCGATGATCACTCCGGACGAGCCCGGGCGTGCGTGACGCCCTGATGAGTGGTGCGGGTGGCGCCCGCTACGACGGACTTCCTAGGCCGGAACGGCCGGGCGCTCGTGATCAAGCATACGCGAGGCCCGGCCGTCGGTCGCGCCGGTACCGCCACACGGCGGTGTGACCTTGTCAGGGGTGTGACGTCGTGCGGGAGACGGACTCCGGCGGAATGCGCAGGTCGGCGCACAACTCCTCGAGCAACGCGCCGGCCTCACCCGGCGCGTCGGGCAGCCCGCGTGCGGCGAACCACTCGGCGACCCGGGCCACGTCCCGCGCGAGGAACGCCGGTCCCTGCGGGTTCCCGATCACGTCGACCACCTGCGGCAGGTCGATCACCACGAGCCGGCTCGCCACCCCGTCCGGGCTGTGCACGAGCAGGTTGTAGGCCGACAGGTCGCCGTGGGTCAGGCCGTGCCGGGCCAGCCCGCGGAGTGCGACGGACAGCTGCCGCCACAGGTCGGCGAGCAGGGCCGGGTCGGGCCGCAGCTGGGCCAGGCGCGGGGCGGCCGACCCGTCGGGCGAGCCGACGAACTCGATCAGCAGCTCGGTTCCGTCCAGCTGCACCGGGTAGGGCACGGCCACGCCGTCGGCCCACAGCCGGGCGAGCGCCGCGAACTCCGCGGCCGCCCACTGCCCGGCGAGCAGGTCACGGCCGAACTCCGTGCGTCGCGCCATGGCCCGCATCTCGCGGGAACTGCGCACCCGCCGGCCCTCGGTGTATCCGGCGTCGCGGTGGAACATCCGGTGCTCGGCGCTGCGGTAGCGCTTCGCCGCGAGCAGCACCCGGCGGTCGTCGTCCGGTACGGCGCGCTCGAGGAGGTGGACGTCGGCCTCCTTGCCGGTCTTGAGGACACCGAGCTCGGTGTCGATGGCGGCGTGATCGGTGATCACCCACGGCGGCCGCGGCCGCGGACCGTGCATCGCACCGGTCCAGGTCGACCAGCGGTCGCCGGTGGGTGGGCCGTCGATGTCGACGCCAGCACGGCCGTCGAGGTCGACGGGTGCCGGTCCGCCACGGCGGCGGAAGGTGACGGGTTCGTCGTCGTCGAAGCGGCGACGGCGGAACTTGACAGGGGGACGGTCGAGGTCGTGCTCGCGCAACGCGGGTTCTCCAGAAGAGGGGTGCCCGCCGGCCGCGCGGTTCCGAGAAAGGCGGCCTTAGACGGCGGGCGGAGCAGGGGGACGGGTGCAGACCACGCCCCGGGCGGCGGTCGACATGCGGCGTCTCCTCGTTCTCCGCCGGTGATCCGGCTCGACGGATCTCACTCTGCTCAGGCTCCCGGTGTCGCGCAACGAGGTTTCCGTGCAGGCGCACGTGCAAGGTGGCACCACCGTGGAACGGGTGCTCGCCCCGTTGACCGGTGTGCCGCCCGACTCCGGCCGGTCGGCCGTCAGGCGGCGACGATCACGTCGAGGTGCGTCGCACCGGAGCGCTCGACGCGCATTCCGGCGCGCCGGGCCACCGCCGCCACGCCGGCGGCGTCCGACGGCTCCGCCCGCGTGACCGCGAGCGCCCGGGCCAGCCGGCCCTTGTGCGCCTTGTTGAAGTGGCTGACGACGCTCCGGCTGCGGTCCGGGCGCTCGGACAACACGTTCACCGTGACCGCACCCGTCACCCGGCCGAGCGCGGCGTACGAGCCGGAGCGCAGGTCGACCACGGTCTGGGTGGCCGCGAGTTCGGCGAGCACGGGGTCGAGCAGCGGCCGCCATCGGGCGGCGAGCGTCGGCCGGCCGGGTAGCGCCGAGCCGGCGGACAGCCGGTAGGCGGGCACCGGGTCGGTGGCCCGCAGCAGCCCGAACAGCGACGACCCGACCATCAGCCGCGCGCCCGCCCGCGCTGCCGCGGCACCCCGCAGCGAGCCGGCGTCGAGCGCGTCGTAGAGCACGCCGGTGTAGCGGCGCAGCGCCGGCAACGTCGGTGCGCTCCACAGCGTGGCATTGCGGCTCACCTCGACGTCCTGCCGCGGCGAGAGCCCCAGCGCCGCCCGGCTCGCGGGGACGTCGCCCGCGAGCTCGACCAGCTCGTCGACCAGTTCCTTGCGGAGCGGGTCCAGCTCGGGGAAGGAGAGCGCCGCCGCCGCGAGGGGCGGGCCGTCGCCTCCCGCGTGCTTGGTCTCCGACGGCGGCAGCAGGACGAGCACGGCATCCACGGTAGCCGCCGCGGATCAGCCGCCCGTCCGGGCGACCGGTGTGCTCAGCGGACCTTCGCGCCGTACGCCCGCTCCACCCGCATCGCCATCAGCACGCGGCGGTCCGCCACCATCACGGCGCGGTACTCGGCCCAGTCGGGGTGCTCGCCCGCGGCCGCCCGGTAGTAGTCGACGAGCGCCTGGACCTCGGGACCGTCCGGATCCGTCCCGGGCCCGGTGAGCGTCACGCTGCCCTCGGCCGTGGCCCACGACCAGCCGTCGCTGCTCGTCACCTCCAGCGCGGCGCGAGGGTCGCGGCGGAGGTTCGCCGTCTTGGCGCGGCCCTCCGTCATCGAGACGTAGAGCACGCCGGCCTCGCGGTCGTAGAACGGCGTGACCGGCGACAGCTGCGGGCGGCCGTCGGACTTGATCGTGGCGAGCACCCCCAGCCGGGCCTCGGCGATCAGCGCGTGCGGGTCGAACTCGGTGAGCGTGGTCACAGACCGCGCAACGGCCCGGCTGCCGCCCGCATTCCGACTCTCCGTCGTGCGGTCAGTGCTCCGCGACGCAGAACTCGTTGCCCTCCGGGTCCGTCAGCGTGGTCCAGACGAAGCCCTCCGCGTCGCCGCCGCGCTCGCCGAGCACCGTGGCGCCGAGCCCGACCAGCCGCTCCACCTCCGCGTGGCGCTCACCGACCGGCGCCACCAGGTCGAGGTGCAACCGGTTCTTACCCGCGCGCTCCTCCGGGACCTTCTGGAAGCCGAGCACCGGACCGCCCGCCGACGACGGGGCGAGCATGACGAACTCGCCGTAGTTGCCCGAGACGTCCGTGCGCAGCGCCGCGGCCCAGAACCCGGCCAGTGCCTTCGGGTCCGCGCTGTCCGTGGTGACCATGCCGATCGCCAGTGCCATGTCGAGCCTCCTCCTGGTGTCCTCCGTCGCGACGGACGCTAGCGGCGACCACCGACAGAAACCGGCCGCCGAGGTGAGCCGGAACCGAGGCGACGGCCGTCGGGGGTCGTCGCTACCCTTCCCCAGGTGCTGACCAGGATGTCGTCGCTGTTCCTGCGGACCCTGCGCGAGGACCCGGCCGACGCGGAGGTGCCGAGCCACAAGCTGCTCGTCCGCGCCGGCTACGTCCGCCGGATCGCGCCGGGGATCTACTCCTGGCTGCCGCTGGGGCTCCGGGTGCTCCGTGCCGTCGAGCAGGTGGTGCGCGAGGAGATGGACGCCATGGGCGCCCAGGAGATCCAGTTCCCCGCGCTGCTGCCCCGCGAGCCCTACGAGGCCACGAACCGGTGGACCGAGTACGGCCCGAACATCTTCCGGCTCAAGGACCGCAAGGGTGGCGACTATCTGCTCGGTCCCACGCACGAGGAGCTGTTCACCCTCACGGTGAAGGGCGAGTTCGCCTCGTACAAGGACTACCCGGTCGTCCTCTACCAGATCCAGACCAAGTACCGCGACGAGGAGCGCCCCCGCGCGGGCATCCTGCGCGGCCGCGAGTTCCTCATGAAGGACTCCTACTCGTTCGACCTGACCGACGAGGGCCTGGCCGAGTCGTACGCGAAGCACCGCGACGCGTACATCAAGATCTTCGACCGGCTCGGGCTGCGGTACGTGATCGTCTCGGCGATGTCCGGGGCGATGGGCGGCTCGGCCAGCGAGGAGTTCCTCGCCGAGTCCGAGACAGGGGAGGACACCTTCGTCCGCGGGCCCGGCGGCTACGCCGCGAACGTCGAGGCCGTCACCACCCCCGCGCCTCCCGCGCAGCCGGTCGACGACAAGCCCCCCGCCCAGGTGCACCACACACCGGACACGCCGACGATCGACACGCTGGTCGCCTTCCTCAACTCCG
The DNA here is from genome assembly GCF_031845345.1 of Pseudonocardia charpentierae. Classification (NCBI taxonomy): domain Bacteria; kingdom Bacillati; phylum Actinomycetota; class Actinomycetes; order Pseudonocardiales; family Pseudonocardiaceae; genus Pseudonocardia; species Pseudonocardia charpentierae. The sequence goes on from NZ_JAVREJ010000010.1 coordinate 141,477, forward strand.
CCGGCCTCGGCCGGACGTTCACGGCGGCGGACACGTTGAAGAACGTGCTGGTCAAGACCCGCCTGCCCGGCGCGGACGGCTGGGAGCTGCTCGCCGTCGGCGTACCCGGCGACCGCGAGGTCGACATGAAGCGCCTCGGGGCGGCGCTCGAGCCCGCCGAGGTCGCCCTGCTGGAGGAGGCCGACTTCGCGGCGCGCCCGTTCCTGGTGAAGGGCTACATCGGGCCGGGAGCGCTCGCGGCGAACGGCGTGCGTTTCCTCGTCGATCCCCGGATCGTGACGGGCACGGCGTGGGTGACGGGCGCGGACAAGCCGGACCACCACGTCGTCGATCTGGTCGTGGGCCGCGACTTCACCCCGGACGGGACGATCGAGGCCGCCGAGGTGCGCGCGGGCGATCCGTCGCCCGACGGCCAGGGGGTCCTGGAGGCGGCGCGCGGCATCGAGATCGGGCACATCTTCCAGCTCGGCCGCAAGTACGCCGACGCCTTCTCGCTCGACGCGCTGGGGCCCGACTCCAAGCCGGTCCGGATCACGATGGGCTCCTACGGCATCGGGGTCTCGCGCCTGGTCGCCGCGATCGCCGAGCAGAGCCACGACGAGCACGGCCTGGTGTGGCCGCGATCGGTGACGCCGTTCGACGTGCACCTGGTCGTGGCCGGCAAGCAGGCGGAGATCCGTGAGGGCGCGGAGAAACTGGCCGAACAGCTCGACGCGGCCGGGTTGCGGGTGCTGCTCGACGACCGCACCGCTTCTCCGGGGGTGAAGTTCGCCGACGCCGAGCTGGTCGGCGTGCCGACGATCGTGGTGGTCGGCCGCGGGCTGGCCTCCGGGGTGATCGAGGTCAAGGACCGGGAAACGGGGGAACGGACGGAGGTCGCCCTGGCCTCGGCCGTCGAGCACCTGGTGGAGCTGACCGGCAAGCGCTGACGCCACCGGTCACGGCGGGCCGAGCCGGACGCTGGCGAGCACCGCGTCCAGCGTCGACCGGTCCGGCGCAGCCGGCTCGGTCGGCCCGCCCGCGGAGTCGCCCGCGACCAGGAGCAGGGCGGCCCCGCCGCTGACCGGCGCGCCGAGCGCGAGGACGGTGCCTCCTGCGGAACACCCGGCCGGACCGGCCGGCGTGTGCACGGAGACCTCGACGACGGTGCCGGCGACCGTTCCGTCCGACCCGTCGACGGCAACCGGGCGCGGCAGGGTGATGGTCACGTCCGGTGGTGCGCCGCCGGGCGCCGCGTACGACGTGGCGGCGAACCACCGGGCGAGGCGCTCCGCGAGCTCGGCCGGACCCACCTCCGCGCCGGTGGGCAGCAGCGCTGCGGCGGCGAAGCCCCGGAGGAAGCTCTGGCCGCCGCACTCGTACCTCGGCCCGTGCACGACGCCGGTCAGCGCCGGCGCGTCCGTCCCGGCGCCGAGATCGGGCGGCGGGGCGCTCCAGCCGACCGGTGGTGCGTAGGACAGGAAGGGTGTCGTCAGAGTGGTCCCGGCCGTCCGGGAGCTGTGCTCCGCCCGCACGCCGACGGTGGCGAGGAGAGCCACAGCGGCGACGACCACCGCGACGACCACCGCGACGGCGAGCACCACGAGGCGTCGGGCAGAGCGTCGGACGGGGCGTCGTCGAGCACTGCGCACGGCACTGCGCGCCGGTGTCGCGTCGGCGGTCAGCCACGGCAGCGCCGGATCCGCACCTGCGGCGGCCGGCCCCGGCCGATCCGGCCACCACGGCGGCACCGAGCCGGCCGGAGAAGGCCGCGCCTCGACCCCCGTACGTCCGGATGCCCCGCGACCCTCCACGGCCCGGAGGCTAGCTCCGGGCCCGTGTCCCGCGTGGCGGTTCCGGAGAATTCAGCCCGGCAGGAACGACAGCCGCACCGAGCGCACGGGGTTGTCGCCGTTCGTGTCGACCAGGCAGATCGACTGCCAGGTGCCCAGCGCCATCCGCCCCTCGAGCACCGGGACCGACACCGACGGCGCGACGATCCCCGGCAGCACGTGGTCGCGGCCGTGCCCGCGGCTGCCGTGCCGGTGGCGCCAGCGGTCGTCCGCCGGAAGCAGGTCGCGCAGCGCGGCGAGCAGGTCGGTGTCGCTGCCCGCGCCGGTCTCGATGACCGCCAGGCCCGCGGTGGCGTGCGGCACCCAGACGTTGAGCAGGCCCTCGCCGGCACCCACGGATCGCAGGAAGTCGACGATCTCGCCGCCGAGGTCGACGACCGCCTCGCGGTCCCCGGTCCGGATCTCCACCACGGTGCTGTCCACGAGCGGACTCTAATGCGGGGCTAGCGTCGGGCGCCGTGCACACCGCGTTCGGTCGAGAATTCGACGTCCCCGACGGCTACCTCAACACCGCGAGCATCGGTGTCCCGCCGACCTGCGCCGCCGACGCGGTGGCCGCCGCGGTCGAGAGCTGGCGCCGGGGCACGGCCCGGGCCCCGGACTTCGACCCGGCCGTCACCGCCGGGCGGGCCGCCTTCGCGGACCTTGTCGGCGTTCCGGCGGAGCGGGTCGCGATCGGCGCGTCGGTGTCGGCGCTGATCGGGCTCGTCGCGGCCGCGTTGCCCGCGGGAGCGCGGGTGCTGGTGGCCGAGGGGGAGTTCACCAGCGTCTCGTTCCCGTTCGCCGCGCAGACGGCGCGGGGCGTGAGCGTGGTCGAGTGCCCCCTGGAGATGATCGGCACGCGGGCGCCGGAGTTCGACCTGGTCGCGGTGAGCGTGGTCCAGTCCGCCGACGGCCGGACGGTCGACCTCGACGCCCTGCGGGCCGCTCGGACAGCCGGCACCCGGGTGGTGCTCGACGCGACGCAGTCGCTCGGGTGGCTGCCGGCGGACCTCGGCTGGGCCGACGCGGTCGCCTGCGTCGGCTACAAGTGGCTGCTGTGCCCCCGCGGGGTGGCGTGGCTCGCGCTGGGCCCGGACCTCGCCGCCCCGGACGGTGGGGATCCGCAGCGGGACGGCTACGGGCGTGCCCTGGACGGATTCCGCGTCCTGCCGCACCACGCCTGCTGGTACGCCGGTGGCGACGTCTGGGGCAGCATCTACGGCCTGCCGCTGCGGCTCGCCGACTCCGCCCGCCGCTTCGACGCGTCCCCGGCGTGGTTCTCGCACGTCGGTGCCGGCGCGGTGCTGCCGTGGCTCGCCGGCCTGGACCGCGGTGCGGTCCGCGAGCACTGCGTCGGGCTGGCCGACGCCGTCCGTGGCGGCCTCGGGCTGCCGGCGGCGGGGTCGGCGATCGTGGCGGTCGACCGTCCCGGCGCCCCCGACCGGCTCGCTGCGGCGGGGGTCGCCGGGAGCCTGCGTGCCGGTGCGGTCCGCCTCTCGTTCCACCTCTACAACACGGCCGGCGACGTGGACCGCGTCCTCGACGCCCTCGCCTGACTGCTGCGTCTCCCGTTCAGGAACGGCCGGGAAAGACCGGCACGGCGGGCCGGGTGCCGACCACCGCACGCCACCGGGCGCCCCGGACGGCCGTGTCGGTCAGCGCCCTGAGGCCCGCCCGGCGCAGGGAGCGGTCCGTGCTGCGCTCCAGCACGGAGCGCCAGGCGGCTGCCGCGTCCGTCTCCGCCGTCACCAGCAGCCCGGCCGCCGACGCCGCGTCCGTGACGGGTTGCGGGGTGGCGTACGCGGGCTGGGCGGAGACCGGGCGCTGCCCGAGCTGGGTCAGCGTGGCCTCGATCTGGCCCCGTAGCTCGCGGTGCGCCGCGGCGTCCGCGCGGGCCGTGGTGACCTGCTCCGGTTTCAGGAAGGCGATCGCGAGGGCGTAGCTCCACAGCGCCGCGTGCTCGGTGCCCAGGACGTCCTGCAAGGAGCCGACCGCCACGTCGTCGAGACGGACGTTGCCGCCGCTCATGCGAGCACCACCGCGTAGGCCGCGCAGCAGGCGGCGACCGACGCGACGAGACCGACGCGCTCGGCCGGCAGACCCGGCACCAGATCCGCGGCACCACGCTGCGACGCCGCGACGGCGTCCCGCACCTGGGCGAGAGTGACGACCCGTGGCGTGACCGATGCCGGGGGAGAGGTTCCTGCCGCGGCCGAATCCTGCGCCGACCCGGCGGGTGGTGCGGCCGGGGCCGCCGTGGGGCCGACGCTCGTGGGGGCCGCGGCACCCGGTGCCCCGCCGACCCGGACGACCTCGGCGTCCAGCGCCGCCGCGTGCTCCGCCCGCGCCGCGCGCAGCGGCTCGATCCGCGCGGACAGCCCCGGATCCGCCGCGACGGCCGCGGCGGCCAGCGCGGCGTCCGCCCGGGCGGCGTCGGCGAGCGCGACCAGCGGATCGGGCTCCTTCCGCCGGGGCGTGACACCGCTGCAGCCGCCCACGAGCGCGGCCGCGGCGGGCAGGGCCAGCGCCAGCCGGAGCACCCGGCGGCGGTCCAGGGCCGGCCCCGTCGCGCCGGGCCCGGTCGGTTGCCCCACCGCCGACCCCGCCTGGCGCCGCCCCGCCGTCGCCTCGCTCACGGCGGCTCATCCTGCCAGGCCGGTCGCCACCCCCGGCGCGATACCCTGGCGGACCCGAAGGCCCGGTTCGGGCGGTTTCCGATCCGCCCTCGCCCGCCCGACCGTTCCACCGCCTGCACGGCGATCCTGCCGCGCGGACAGACCAGGAGTGCCCACGATGTCCCCGCCACGCCCCCGGACCCGGTCCACGGCCCGATCGGCCCAGGATCGCGGGGCACCGCAGGACGGTGGGCCGGCCCAGGAAGGTCGGGCGGGGAAGGCCCCGAGCCGGCCCGGGACCTCGTCCGACGAGCTGCGCGAACTGCTCGAGCCGTTCGTCACCGACGCCGGGTTCGAGCTCGATGCGCTCGACGTCCGCAGCGCCGGCCGCCGGCACACGGTCCGGATGGTGGTCGACTCGGACTCCGGAGCGGGCCTGGACGCCATCGCGCGGCTCAGCCGCGCGGCGTCCGACGCCCTCGACAGCAACGAGCACCTCGTCGGCGGGTCCTACACGCTGGAGGTCACCTCGCCGGGCGTCGACCGGCCGCTGACCCTTCCGCGGCACTGGCGGCGTGCCCACCTGCGCCTGGTGACGGTCCGCCCGCAGCCCGGCTCACCGCTGGGCGACGCGGTCTTCGCGGGGCGGGTCGGTGCGGCGGGCGACACGTCCGTGACGCTGCTGGTCGACGGGCGGCTGCGTGAGGTGCGCTACGCCGACGTCGCGCACGCGGCCGTCGAGGTCGAGTTCGCCCCGCCGCCGACGAAGGAGATCGCCCTGCTCGACCCCGGCGCGATCGAGGAGGACGCGATGCACGACGGTTCGGATCGGCCGGATGCAGCGGACGACTCGGTGGAGGACTCACAGTGAACGTCGACATCGCGGCCCTGCGCGCCATCGAGCGCGACAAGGACATCCCGTTCGAGACCGTGCTCGAGGCCATCGAGACCGCCCTGCTCACGGCCTACAAGCACACCGAGGGCCACCAGGTCCACGCGCGGGTGGACATCGACCGCAAGACCGGGGTCGTGCGCGTGCTGGCCCACGAGGAGGGCTCCGGCGACGAGCCCGGTCCCGAGTGGGACGACACCCCCGAGGGGTTCGGGCGGATCGCGGCCACCACGGCCCGGCAGGTGATCGTCCAGCGCCTGCGCGACGCCGAGCACGAGCGCACCTACGGCGAGTTCGCCGCCAAGGAGGGCGAGATCGTCGCCGGGGTCGTGCAGCGGGACGCCCGCGCGAACGCCCGCGGCGTGGTGGTCGTCGCCTTGGGCGGCGGCACCGAAGGCGTGCTGCCGCAGGCCGAGCAGGTGCCGGGGGAGCGGTACGTCCACGGCGAGCGGCTGCGCTGCTACGTGGTCGGCGTCACCCGGGGCATGCGCGGCACCCAGATCACGCTCTCCCGCACCCACCCCAACCTGGTGCGCAAGCTGTTCGCCCTGGAGGTCCCTGAGCTCGTCGACGGGTCCGTGGAGATCGTCGCGGTCGCCCGGGAGGCCGGGCACCGCACCAAGATCGCCGTCCGGTCGACGGTGCCGGGGGTGAACCCGAAGGGCGCGTGCATCGGGCCGATGGGCTCCCGCGTGCGCGGAGTGATGAGTGAGCTGGCCGGCGAGAAGATCGACATCATCGACTGGTCGGACGACCCCGCCACGTTCGTCGGCAACGCCCTGTCCCCGTCGAAGGTCGTCTCGGTGAGCGTGCTCGACGCGCGCACCCGGACGGCCCGCGTGATCGTGCCCGACTTCCAGCTGTCGCTCGCCATCGGCAAGGAGGGGCAGAACGCCCGGCTCGCCGCACGGCTCACCGGGTGGCGCATCGACATCCGCAGCGACGCCGATCCCCGGGTGACCGGCGAGGGCGGCACGCCCGGCGTGGCCACGGCCCCGGCGGGCGACCATGCCGGAGCGGCCAGCACCCCCGGTGCGGAGCCCCGCTGACCGGCGACGCGGTACACTGGAGATCGGTCCGTCGCCCGGGCCGGGATCGTGCACGGCAGGCCCCCCTCCCCGACCAGCCTCCAGCTGATCAGGGTCCGGTCCGGACGTGTGTCGGGTGCCGTACCCGGGCAGTGGCCGACGACCTGCTGCGGGTCGTCGCGGTGGACGGGATGGTCATCCCGGACCCGCGGCGTCGGCTCCCCGGTCGGGGTGCATGGCTGCACCCCCTCCCGGAGTGCCTCTCCCGTGCCGAGCGTCGTTCTGCGTTTCCGCGGGCGCTACGCGTCCCGGGCCCGCTCGACGTCGATCAGGTACGGTCCTTCCTGCAGCACACCTGAGCACGCGCACCACCCTGGGGCCCGGGATCTTCCCGGACCCGCCAAACCACGAAAGCCAGGTCGACCCGTCATGAGCCAGTCGTGAAGATCGCACCATGAACGTGCTTCGACGCTAGGTTCGAGGTCGAGCGGGACACGCCGCCGGCCTCCGAGTAAATAGGAGAGCAGTGGCAGGCAAGGCCCGCGTGCATGAGCTCGCTAAGGAGCTCGGCATCAGTAGCAAGCAGGTCCTCAGCAAACTGCAGGATCTCGGTGAGTACGTGAAGTCCCCCTCGTCCACGGTCGAGGCTCCCGTCGCACGGCGGTTGCGCGAGTCCGTGTCGGGTGGCGACTCCAACGGTGGCTCCCGTCCCCGCCCCGGCGCCCGTCCGCGCCCGTCCGGTGCTCCGGTGCCGGGCCCGTCCGCCGGCGCTCCGCGGCCCGGCGCGCCCCGACCGGGCGGTGCCGTCCCCGGCCCGCCCCGGGCCACCCCGCCCGCCGGGCAACCGTCGGCGCCGGACGTCCGGCCCGGCCCGACCGCCCCGGGTCCTGCTGCGGCGCCCGCCGCCGCGGCCGCGTCGGCTGCACCGTCCGCCCCGGCGGCGCCCGCCGCCCCGGCAGCGTCGAGCCCGGCCACTCCCGCAGGTGGCGTCGACACGCCGCGATCCAGTGGAGTCCGGCCGGGGCCGCGTCCCGGCCCGCCCGTGCGCCAGGAGCCTGCTGCGCCTGAGCCCGTCGCGCCTGCCGCAGCCGCACCGGCCCAGCCCGCCGCGCCGACGACGCCAGCACAGCCAGCACAGCCGGCTCAGCCGGCACAGCCCTCGGGTCCCCGCACGGGCCAGCCCGGCCAGGTGTCCCGGTCCGCCGACCGACCCGCGCGTTCCGGCGACATCGCCGCGGACGCCGGATCGTCGGTCGTACCGCCCCGGACTGCCGCACCGCGTCCCGGCCCGCGCACCCCGCGTGTCGGCAACAACCCCTTCGGCGTCGGTTCCGGCGCCCCTCCCCGTCCCGGTCCCCGGCCGGGCCCGCCCGCGGGCCCCACGGCCGGCCAGGGCGGTGCCCCCGCGCAGGGTGGTACTCCCGCGCAGGGCGGTGGCTCCCGTCCCGGTGGCCCGCGTCCGCCGGCCGCACGTCCGGGTGAGGCCGGACGCGGTGGCCCGCGGCCGTCGCCGGGGAACATGCCCCCGCGGCCGAACCCCGGCATGATGCCCACCCGCCCCCAGGGCGGCGGCGGTCGTCCCGGCGGTCCCGGCGGCGGTCGTCCCGGCGGTCCCGGCGGCGGTCGTCCTGGCGGTCCCGGCGGCGGTGCAGGTCGTCCCGGTGGCGGCGGTTTCCGTCCCGGTGGTGGCGGCGGTGCCGGTGGCGGTTTCCGTCCCGGTGGCGGCGGTCCCGGTGGCGGCGGTGCCCCGGCCGGTGGCGGTTTCCGTCCCGGTGGTGGCGGCGGTGGCCGTCCCGGTGGTGGCGGCGGTCGTGGTCGCGGCGGCGCCGCGGGTGCGTTCGGCCGTCCCGGCGGACCGGCCCGCAAGGGTCGCAAGTCGAAGCGGCAGAAGCGCCAGGAGTTCGACTCGATGCAGGCTCCCTCGGTCGGCGGCGTCCGCCTGCCGAAGGGCCGCGGCGAGATCGTCAAGCTCGCCCGCGGTGCGTCGCTGACGGACTTCGCGGACAAGATCAACGCGAACCCCGCCTCGCTGGTGCAGGTGCTGTTCCACCTCGGTGAGATGGTCACCTCGACGCAGTCGGTCTCCGACGAGATCCTCGAGCTGCTCGGCTCCGAGATGAACTACCAGGTGCAGGTCGTCAGCCCGGAGGAGGAGGACCGCGAGCTGCTTGACAGCTTCTCCATCTCCTACGGCGAGAACGCCGGCGACGAGGACGACCTCGTGTTCCGGCCGCCGGTCGTCACCGTCATGGGTCACGTCGACCACGGCAAGACGCGCCTGCTGGACACGATCCGCCACGCCAACGTCCGCGAGGGCGAGGCCGGCGGCATCACCCAGCACATCGGCGCGTACCAGGTGGTCACCGAGCTGGAGGGCTACGAGCGGCCCATCACCTTCATCGACACCCCGGGCCACGAGGCGTTCACCGCCATGCGTGCCCGCGGCGCCAAGTCGACGGACATCGCGGTCATCGTGGTCGCGGCGGACGACGGCGTGATGCCGCAGACGGTGGAGGCGATCAACCACGCCCAGGCGGCGCAGGTCCCGGTCGTGGTGGCGGTGAACAAGATCGACAAGGAGGGGGCCAACCCCGCCAAGATCCGTCAGCAGCTGACCGAGTACAACCTCGTGGCCGAGGAGTACGGCGGCGACACGATGTTCGTCGACATCTCCGCCAAGCAGGGCACGAACATCGACCAGCTGCTCGAGGCGATCCTGCTCACCGCGGACGCGTCGCTGGACCTGCGGGCCAACCCGAACATGGAGGCCCAGGGCATCGCGATCGAGGCCCACCTGGACCGCGGTCGCGGTCCGGTGGCCACGGTGCTGGTGCAGCGCGGCACGCTGCGGGTCGGCGACTCGATCGTCGCGGGCGACGCCTCCGGGCGCGTCCGGCGGATGTTCGACGAGCACGGCGGCGACATCGTCGAGGCCTACCCCTCGCGTCCGGTGCAGGTCATCGGGTTCACCTCGGTGCCCGGCGCGGGCGACACCTTCCTCGTCGTCGACGAGGACCGGGTGGCCCGCCAGATCGCGGACCGGCGGCGTGCGCGTGAGCGCAACGCCGAGCTCGCGAGCCGTCGCAAGCGCGTCAGCCTGGAAGACCTGGACGCCGCGCTGAAGGAGACGAACACCCTCAACCTGATCATCAAGGGTGACAACTCGGGTACCGTCGAGGCCCTCGAGGACGCGCTCATGAAGATCGAGGTCGGCGACGACGTCGAGCTGCGGGTCATCCACCGCGGCGTCGGTGGCATCACCGAGGGCGACATCAACCTCGCCATCGCGGACAACGTCATCGTCCTGGGCTTCAACGTCCGGGCCGAGGGCAAGGCCACGGAGCTGGCGAACCGCGAGGGCGTCGAGATCCGCTACTACTCGGTGATCTACCAGGCCATCGAGGAGATCGAGAAGGCCCTCCAGGGCATGCTCAAGCCGGAGTTCGAGGAGGTCGAGCTGGGGCGGGCCGAGGTCCGCGAGGTCTTCAAGTCCTCCCGGGTCGGCACGATCGCCGGTTGCCTCGTGATGAGCGGGGTCATCCGGCGCAACGCCCGGGGCCGGCTGCTGCGCGACAGCGTGGTCATCGCCGAGAACCTGCCGATCAGCTCGCTGCGGCGGTTCAAGGACGACGTGGTCGAGGTCCGCGACGGCTTCGAGTGCGGTTTCACGCTCGGGAACTACAGCGACATCAAGGTGGGCGACGTGGTCGAGACCTTCGAGATGAGGGAGAAGGCCCGCACCTGATCGGAGACGGGCCGTTGGGACGGGGGTCTGAGATCGGAGCCCGATGCGCAACCGGAAGGTCGCGCACAGGTTCTCCGATCTCAGACCTGCGGTAGGACCTCGGCGGCCCGTTCCCCTCTACGGAGAACGATGTACATCGGAGCGCTGGAGCTGGACGTCCTGCTCGGGGACGTGCACTCGTTGAAGGAGAAGCGGTCGATGGTGCGGCCCGTGATCGCGGAGCTGCGCCGCCGTTTCGAGGTGGCCGCCGCCGAAGCCGGGCACCTGGACCTGCACCGTCGGGCGTTGGTCGGCGTGTCCCTCGTCGCCGCCGACGCGGGGCACGTGACCGACGTGCTCGACCGCTGCGAGCGTCTCGTGGCGGCGCGTCCTGAGCTGGAGCTGCTCTCGGCGCGGCGCCGAATGATCGGCCCGGAGGACGACTAGCGGTGCCGATCCGCAGGTAGGCATGAGGTTCGGCAAGGTCGGGTACGCGACAGGTGATCGCGTCAGGGAAGGAGCGCAGTCATGGTGGATCAGGCACGGGCCCGTCGGCTCGCCAAGCGGATCTCCCAGATCGTCGCCTCGGCCCTGGAGCACGAGGTCAAGGACCCGCGGCTGACGATGGTGACGATCACGGACACCCGCGTGACGGGCGACCTGCGTGACGCCACCGTGTACTACACGGTGATCGGCCGCTCCGTCGACGACGTCCCGGACACCGCCGGCGCCGCCGCCGCGCTCGCCAGCGCGACCGGCGTCCTCCGGTCGAAGGTCGGCGCGGGTACCGGCGTCCGCTTCACCCCCACCCTGACGTTCGTGCAGGACGCGGTGCCCGACGAGGCCCGCCGGATGGAGGAGCTGCTCGCCCGCACACGAGAGTCGGACGCGGAGCTGGCCCGACGCGCGGTCGGCGCGCATCCCGCGGGCGATCCCGATCCGTACCGCGCGCCGCGCGAGGCGGCCGCCGACGAGTGACCGCTCTCGTCGACACAGCGGACGAGGACGCTGCCGTCCCGGCGGACATCCGGCAGACGACCGCAGCCGCGGCCGCGCTCCTGACTGCCGCCGAGGACGTCACCCTGCTCGCGCACGTCCGGCCCGATGCCGACGCGCTCGGCAGCGCACTCGCGCTGGGGATCGCCCTGTACCGGCGCGGCGCGCGGGTGCAGGTCTCGTTCGGGGCGCCGGACCACGTGCCGGAGACGCTGCGGCCGCTCGACGTGCTCCGCCTGTGCGTACCCGCGGCGCAGGTCGACCCCGCGCCCGCACTGCTCGTGACCTGCGACGTCAACGAACCCGCCCGGCTCGGCGCGCTCGCCGGGCGGCTGGCGACGGCAGGCACCACGATCATGCTCGACCACCACGTCACCAACCCCGGCTTCGGTGACCTGCGGATCCTCGACCCGCGCGTCGAAGCCACCGTGGTGCTCGTGCACCGCCTGCTGAAGGAGATGAACGCGGTCGTCGACGCCGACATGGCCCGCTGCCTCTACGCCGGGCTCGTCACCGACACCCGCAACTTCCGCGACGCCGGTCCGGGCGCGCACCGGCTCGCCGCCGAGCTGATCGAGACGGGCGCGGACCCGCACAGCCTGGTCACCCCGATCATGGACACCCACCCCTTCCCGTGGCTCGCCGTCCTGGCGGAGCTGCTCGGCGACGCCGAGCTCGATCCGGCGGCGGCCGGCGGGTTCGGCCTGGTGCACACCGTCATCCACGCGGACCACGTGGCGCGGTTCCGCCAGGAGGAGGTCGACGGCGTCGTCGACACCCTGCGCACCGCAGCGGAGGCCGAGGTGGCCGCCGTGCTCAAGCAGGTCGGGCGGACCCGGTGGACGATCTCGCTGCGGTCGCGCGGCCGGGTGGACGTCGCCGAGGCGGCGAAGGCGCTCGGCGGCGGGGGGCATCCGACGGCGGCCGGTGTGACGCTGGAGGGCACGGCGGGGGAGGCGGTCGCGGCGTTGCGCGCCGTGCTGTAGGACCGGTGTGGTGCACGACTGGTGTGGACGGGCGGACACCGGGCACTCAGAGCTGTTCGCGGAATCACCGCGGAATGGAGGGCCGTGAGATCGACGGCCGGAAAGTAGGAGGTCCCGTGACGTCGGAAGAGGCGTATCCGGCCGAGCGTGATCCGGGCGTGGCGCGGGTGGGCAGACGAGGCGCGCGACGCGCGTTCCTCGCCGCCGCACTGCGCAACCCCGGGCAGTTCGGTGCCCTGGCACCCAGCTCGCCCTCCCTGGCTGCCGTGATCGCGTCGGTCGCGCCGACCACGGAGGCGCCGGTCGTCGTCGAGCTCGGCCCCGGCACGGGCGCGATGACCACCGCGATCGAGGGGCGGCTGGCGCCCGGAGCGCGCCACCTGGCCATCGAGCTGGACCCGCGGATGGTCGGGTTCCTGCGGCAGGCGCACCCCGGGCTGGAGGTCGTGGAGGGCGACGCCGTGAAGCTCCAGGCGCTGCTCGCGGAGCGCGGGATCGAGCAGGCGGACGCGGTCCTGAGCGGGCTGCCCTGGGCCCTGTTCGACGACGCCACGCAGGTGTCGATCCTCGCCCAGGTCGCTGCGGTGATCGAGCCGGACGGGGTGTTCGCGACCTTCGCCTACCGCACCGGCATGGCGCTGGCGGCGGCGCGCCGGTTCCGCCGGACGCTGCACGCGACCTTCGACGAGGTGGTGCTCACCCCGACGGTCTGGCGGAACATGCCGCCGGCGTTCGTCTACGTCTGCCGGCGTCCGCGCACCCTGTGACCGGCGGCGCGGGCCGCGTGCCGCTGCGTGAGATCGCGCGCCTGGCCGGACCCGCGCTGCCCGTGCTGGCCGCGGAACCGCTCTACCTGCTGGTCGACACGGCAGTCGTCGGGAGGTTGGGTGCCGTCCCGCTGGCGGGCCTGGCCATCGCCGCCGTGCTGTTCGCCCAGGTCACCGGGCAGCTCAACTTCCTGTCCTACGGCACCACCGCCCGCGCGGCCCGCCTGCACGGCGCGGGCCGCCGTGCGGCGGCTGTAGGCGAAGGCGTGCAGGCCACGTGGTTGGCACTCGCGGTGGGGCTGCTGGTCCTGGGCGTCGGGCAGCTCGTCGCCGGGCCGGTGGCGCGGGTGCTCGGCGACGGGGGAGCGGTCGCGGCCGCGGCGGAGTCGTGGTTGCGGGTGGCTCTGTTCGGGGCGCCGCTGGTGCTGGTGACGCTCGCCGGCAACGGGTGGATGCGCGGTGTGCAGGACACCGCCCGGCCTCTGCGGTACGTGCTGGCGGGCAACGCCCTCTCGGCGGTGCTCTGTGCGCCGCTCGTGCACGGTCTCGGGGCGTTCACGGGCCTGGGGCTCGTCGGGTCCGCCGCGGCCAACCTCGTGGGCCAGACGGTGGGGGCCGGCCTGTTCCTGCTCGCCCTGCACCGCGAGCGGGCCGTTGCCCCGGTCGACGAGCCGGTGTCGCTGCGTCCGGTGCCCGCGCTCCTGCGGGCGCAGCTCGCCATGGGCCGCGACCTGCTCGTCCGGAGTCTCGCCTTCCAGGCGTGTTTCCTGTCCGCGGCCGCGGTGGCTGCGCGGTTCGGCGCCGCGACGGTGGCTGCCCACCAGGTCGTCCTGCAGCTGTGGTTCTTCATGGCGCTGGTGCTCGACGCCGTGGCCATCGCCGCGCAGTCGCTCGTCGGGGCCGCGCTGGGCGGCGGCGACGTGCCGCGGGCCCGGGCGCTGGCCCGGCAGGTCGGCGGCTACGGGCTGGTACTGGGGACCGCCTTCGGCGTGCTGTTCGCCGCGCTGGCCGGCGTCCTGCCGCGGGTTTTCACCCACGATCCGGCCGTGCTGGCGGCGGTGCCGGCGGCCTGGTGGTTCTTCGCCGGGATGCAGCCGCTCGCCGGGGTGGTCTTCGCCCTGGACGGCGTGCTGATGGGTGCGGGCGACGCCGCCTACCTGCGCACCTGGACGCTCGTGGCGGCCGGAGGCGGCTTCCTGCCGCTGGTCTGGGCGTCGCTGGCGTTCGGCTGGGGGCTGGTGGGCATCTGGACGGGCCTGCTGCTCTTCGTCGTCCTGCGCCTGGTGGCGGTGCTGCTGCGGGTGCGCTCCGGCGGCTGGGCGGTGGCAGGGGCGGTCCGCACCTGACCTGTGCAGGTCGGGGAGGATGCCCGCATGGAAGACGGGTCCGGCCTCGTGGTCGTCGACAAGCCTGCCGGGCTCACCTCCCACGACGTGGTGGCGCGGCTGCGGCGGATCCTGCGCACCCGCAAGGTCGGGCACGCCGGCACGCTCGACCCGATGGCCACCGGCGTGCTCGTCTGCGGGGTCGGCCGCGGTACCAAGCTGCTCGGCCACCTGGCGCTCGACTCCGCGCCGGATTCGAAGGCCTACACCGCCACGATCCGGCTCGGTGCGGCGACGACCACGGACGACGCCGAGGGCGAGATCGTCACGACGGCCGACCCGTCGGCGGTCACGGACGAGGCGATCGCCGCCGGAATCGCGGCGCTGACGGGCCCGATCCTGCAGGTGCCGAGTTCGGTCAGCGCGATCAAGATCGACGGCAAGCGGGCCTACGCGAGGGTCCGGGCCGGCGAGCAGGTCGACCTGCCCCCGCGCCCGGTCACCGTCTCGGCCTTCACGCTGCTCGACCGACGCGGGCCCGACCTGGACGTCGTGGTCGAGTGCTCGTCCGGGACCTACGTGCGGGCGCTCGCCCGTGACCTCGGTGCAGGTCTGGCGGTGGGCGGGCACCTGACGGCACTGCGGCGCACCCGGGTCGGTCCGTTCCACCTCGAGCACGCGCGGACACTGCCCGACCTGGAGGAGTCGCCGGAGCTCTCCCTGCCGCTGGCCGACGCCGTGGCGGTGGCCTTCGCGCGGCGCGACGTCGACGCCGACGCGGCCACCGACGTCTCGCACGGCCGCCCGCTGCCGGGCGCCGGGTTGCCGGGGACCTACGGCGTGTTCGCCCCGGACGGCCGGGTGCTCGCGCTGGTGGCCGAGCGCGACGGCGCCGCCCGGCCCGTCGTGGTGCTGGCGCCGGCGTCCGGCTGACTGCCCGTAGGCTCGGGCTCGTGCAGCGGTGGCGGGGGCTGGACGCGGTGCCGTCCGGGTGGGGGCGCAGCGTCGTCACCGTCGGGGTGTTCGACGGTGTGCACCGCGGCCACCAGCAGCTGATCGGCGCGGCGGTCGCTGCGGGGCGCGCGCGGGGGCTGCCCACCGTGCTGATCACCTTCGACCCGCACCCCGCCGAGGTCGTGCGCCCGGGCAGCCACCCGGCCCGCCTCACCAGCCTGCCGCGGCGTGCGGACCTCGTGGCCGAGCTCGGCGTCGACGCGTTCCTCGTGCTGCCATTCACCGCCGAGCTCGCCCGCATGACGCCCGCGGAGTTCGCCCACGAGGTGCTGGTCGAGCGCCTGCACGCCGCTGCGGTGCTGGTCGGCCGCAACTTCACCTTCGGGCACAGGGCCGCGGGGAATGTCGCGATGCTCACCGAGTTCGGCGGCCGCTTCGGGTTCACGGTCGAGGGCGTGGAGCTGACCACGGACAACGCCCGCGACCACATCACGTTCTCCTCGACCTACGTCCGCGCCTGCATCGACGCCGGCGACGTCGAGGCGGCGGCCGCCGCGCTCGGCCGCCCGCACCGCGTCGAGGGTGTGGTGGTGCACGGCTACCGCCGCGGCCGCGAGCTCGGGTTCCCCACCGCGAACATCGCCAGCCCGCCCTACACGGCGCTGCCGGCGGACGGTGTCTACGCCGGGCGGTTCGTGATCGGCGGCCGGCACCTGCCGGCCGCGGTGTCGGTGGGCTCGAACCCGACGTTCTCCGGGACCGTGCGCACCGTCGAGGCGTACGTGCTCGACGTCGACGAAGACTTCTACGGCCACGAGGTCGGTGTCGACCTGATCGCGCGCCTGCGCGGGCAGGAGCGCTACGACGACCTCGGCGCGCTGGTCGCCGCGATCGAGAACGACGTGGCCCGCACCCGGATCGTGCTGGGCGTCTGAGTTTCTCCGTTCGCCCACGGCGACGGCACTCCCGGTGCGAGCATCCGGACATGCCGCCCGTCCACGACGCGCCCGACGCCGGTGCGGCGGCATTGCGCCACCGCATCGCCCGCAACCGCGGCCGCCAGCGTGAGCTCTACGGGGCGCCCCTCGGCGACCGGCTGCGGCGGCTGACCGGGGAGCTCGGCATCACCCAGTGCCGGCTCGCACAGACCCTCGGCCTCAGCCCGGCCATGCTCAGCCAGCTCGCGAGTGCCCGGCGGGTGAAGATCGGCGATCCGGCGGTGCTCGCCCGGCTCCAGCTGCTGGACCGCCGATGCGCCGCGGGGCCGCCCCGGGGGCGGGTGGCCGTCGACGCGCTCCTGGCGGAGGTGGCCGGCGCGCAGCTGCAGTGGACCGGAGCCGACGGTCCCGGAGCCGCCCCGGAGATCGCCCGCCGGCCTGCCACCGGCCCGCACTCCGCCGCCCGGTCCACGCCCGCGGACGCGCTGCGCGCCGTGGCCTCACCCGCACGTCTGGCCGCCGCCGCCGCGGCGCTGGCGCCCGCCTTCCCCGAGCTGGCCCGGGTGCTCCGCCAGGCCGCGGCCCACCCGCGCGGCACCGCTGCAGCGCGGCTCCGACGGGGCTGAGATCGGTGCTGGTAACCTGAGTGTCGGGTCCGGCTGCAGTCCGTGGCGGCCGCGACCGACTTCCGGCTCCCCGGCCGAGCCCGAGCGCGGCTCAGTCCGCCGGTGGCGCCGGCTTCACGGCACATCACTATGAAGGAGATCCAGTGGCCCTGGACGCCGCACAGAAGAAGACCATCCTGGACACCTACGGTGTCCACGAGGGCGACACCGGGTCGCCGGAGGCGCAGGTCGCGCTGCTCACCAAGCGCATCGCTGACCTCACCGAACACCTGAAGCAGCACAAGCACGACCACCACTCCCGCCGCGGCCTGCTGCTGCTGGTGGGGCGGCGTCGCCGGCTGCTGAAGTACCTGGCCTCGGTCGACGTGGCGCGCTACCGGTCGCTCATCGAGCGGCTCGGCCTCCGCCGCTGACCTCGACGGCCCCGGGAGCCCAGCTCCCGGGGCCGTTCAGCACGAACAACTCAATCCGACTGCCACCCCGGCGAGACCATCCGCCGGTCCTCGGTAGTGGCTCCCGGAGTAGCTCCGGGGGCTTCGATCGAAGACCGGCTCGACCGAGGATTCTCGCGGGACGTGGCGAACTCTCGACAGAGGGAGATTCCCACCTCCATGACCGATCCCCACAACGACACCGACGGTGTGCACGAGACCACCGCGGTGCTCGACAACGGGAGCTTCGGCACCCGCACCATCCGGTTCGAGACCGGGCGCCTCGCCCGGCAGGCGGCCGGCTCCGTCGTCGCCTACCTCGACGACGAGACCATGCTGCTGTCCGCCACCACGGCGTCCAAGCACCCCAAGGAGCACTTCGACTTCTTCCCCCTCACGGTGGACGTCGAGGAGCGCATGTACGCCGCGGGCCGCATCCCCGGCTCGTTCTTCCGCCGTGAGGGCCGTCCGGGTACGGACGCGATCCTGACCTGCCGGCTGATCGACCGTCCGCTGCGCCCGTCGTTCGTCGACGGTCTCCGCAACGAGATCCAGGTCGTCGTCACGGTCATGTCGCTCAACCCGCAGGACCCGTACGACGTCGTCGCGATCAACGCCGCGTCGGCCTCGACGCAGCTCGCCGGACTGCCGTTCAGCGGCCCCATCGGTGGCGTGCGCGTCGCGCTGATCAGCGAGGAAGACGGTTCGGGGGGCACCTGGGTCGCCTTCCCGACCTGGGAGCAGCTCGAGCGCGCCGTCTTCGACATGGTCGTCGCCGGTCGCGTCGTGGCCGGGCCCGCCGGCCCTGGAGGCATTCGGGGCGACGAGGACGTCGCGATCATGATGGTGGAGGCCGAGGCCACCACCGAGACGATCAACCTGGTCGCCGAGGGCGCTCAGGCGCCCACCGAAGACGTCGTGGCCGCAGGCCTCGAGGCCGCGAAGCCGTTCATCCGCACGCTGTGCATCGCCCAGCAGCAGCTGGCCGACGTCGCCGCGAAGCCGACCCGGACCTACCCGACGTTCCCGGCCTACCAGCCGGATGTCTTCGAGGCCGTGTCCAACCTCGCGACGGACGACCTCGCGCAGGCGCTGGCGATCGCCGGCAAGCAGGAGCGCGAGTCGCGCCTCGACGAGGTCAAGGTCGCGGTCCTGGACAAGGTGGCCCCGCAGTTCGAGGGCCGCGAGAAGGAGATCGGCGCCGCCTTCCGGTCGCTGAACAAGAACCTGGTCCGCCGCCGGATCCTGACCGACCAGATCCGCATCGACGGCCGTGGGCTCACCGACATCCGGCCGCTCTCGGCCGAGGTCGAGGTCGTCCCGCGGGCGCACGGCTCGGCGCTGTTCGAGCGCGGTGAGACCCAGATCCTGGGCGTCACCACGCTGAACATGCTGCGCATGGAGCAGCAGATCGACCAGCTCGGCCCGGAGACCAAGAAGCGCTACCTGCACCACTACAACTTCCCGCCGTACTCGACCGGTGAGACCGGCCGGGTGGGGTCGCCGAAGCGCCGCGAGATCGGCCACGGCGCGCTGGCCGAGCGGGCTCTGCTGCCCGTGCTGCCCACGCGCGAGGAGTTCCCGTACGCGATCCGGCAGGTGTCGGAGGCGCTGGGTTCCAACGGCTCCACGTCGATGGGCTCGGTCTGCGCCTCCACGATGTCGCTGCTCAACGCCGGTGTGCCGCTCAAGGCGCCGGTCGCGGGCATCGCGATGGGCCTGGTGTCCGACGAGGTCGACGGCGCGACCCGCTACGTCGCGCTGACCGACATCCTCGGTGCCGAAGACGCCTTCGGCGACATGGACTTCAAGGTCGCCGGCACCGCCGAGTTCGTCACGGCGCTGCAGCTCGACACCAAGCTGGACGGCATTCCGTCCGAGGTGCTCGCCGCCGCGTTGGCGCAGGCCAAGGACGCCCGGCTGACCATCCTCGAGGTGATCGGCGAGGCGATCGACCGCCCGGACGAGATGAGCACCTACGCACCGCGGGTCACCGCGATCAAGGTGCCCATCGACAAGATCGGTGAGGTCATCGGCCCGAAGGGCAAGATGATCAACTCGATCACCGAGAAGACCGGCGCGGACATCTCGATCGAGGACGACGGCACGATCTACGTCGGTGCCGCCGACGGCCCCTCCGCGGAGGAGGCGATCGGCATGATCAACGCGATCGCCAACCCGCAGCTGCCGAAGATCGGCGAGCGATTCCTGGGCACGGTCGTCAAGACCGCGGCCTTCGGCGCCTTCGTCTCGCTGGTGCCGGGCAAGGACGGGCTGGTGCACATCAGCAAGCTGGGCAGCGGCAAGCGGATCGCCAAGGTCGAAGACGTCGTCAAGGTCGGCGACAAGATTCGCGTCGAAGTCACCGACATCGACAACCGCGGCAAGATCAGCCTGGTCCCGGTGCAGGAGGACGGCGCGGCTCCGGCCGAAGACCCGACGCCGGCCGACGTGCCGGTCGAGGTCACGACCTCTTGACCGATGTCATCACGCCGGGGGCGGCGGGTAGCGGGGATCTCACCGCGCCCGCCGCCCCCGGCGGTGTCTCCCGGACCTTGTTGCCCGGCGGGCTGCGGGTGCTCACCGAGACGGTGCCGGGCGTCCGCTCGGTGTCGCTCGGGATCTGGGTGGCCGTCGGGTCGCGCGACGAGACGCCGGCGCAGGCCGGTGCCGCGCACTACCTCGAGCACCTGCTGTTCAAGGGCACCCGCAGCCGCACCGCCGCGGAGATCGCCGAGGTGTTCGACGCCGTCGGCGGCGAGCTGAACGCGTTCACCGCGAAGGAGCACACCTGCTTCTACGCGCACGTCCTCGACACGGATCTGCCGATGGCCGTCGACGTGCTCGCGGACGTCGTCACGGACGCCGTGCTCGAGCCGGCGCACGTCGAGCTGGAGCGCAACGTCGTCCTCGAGGAGATCGCGATCCGCGACGACGACCCCGAAGACCTGCTCGGCGAGCTGTTCGACGAGATGCTGTTCGGCGACCACCCGCTCGGCCGGCCGATCGTGGGCTCCGAGGACTCGGTGCGGGCGATGGACCGGGCCGTGCTGCACGAGTTCTGGCGGAGCCGCTACACCACTCCCCGGATGGTCGTCGCGGCCGCAGGCAACCTGCACCACGAGCACGTCGTCGACCTCGTCGCGGCGGCGCTCGACCGCGCCGCGTCGCAGGTCGGACGCGGCGCCGAGCCCGCGCCGCTGCGTCCCGCCGATCCGCCCGCGCCCACCGGCGTCCGGCTGGCCCTGCTGCCGGACGACAGCGAGCAGGCGCACCTCATGATCGGCGTGCCCGGCATCTCCCGGCACGACCCCCGCCGCCCCGCGCTCGCGGTGCTCAGCACCGCGCTCGGCGGTGGTCCCAGCTCGCGGCTGTTCCAGCAGGTCCGCGAGGAGCGGGGGCTGGCCTACTCGGTGTACTCGTCCACAGCGGGGTACGCCGACGCCGGCAGCTTCTCCGTCTACGCCGGCTGCGGCCCCGAGCGGCTCGGCGAGGTCGCGACGGTGGTCCGCGGCGTGCTCGCGGACGTCGCCGCGAACGGCCTGACCGACGCCGAGCTGGTCCGGGCGCGCGGATCGTTGCGCGGCGGCCTGGTGCTGGGCAGCGAAGACACCCCGTCGCGGATGAACCGCATCGGGAGCTTCGAGATCGACCACGGCCACCAGCGCACGATCGGCCAGAGCCTGGACCGGATCTCCGCGGTCACCGGTGAGCAGGTCGCCGCGCTCGCGCGTGAGCTGCTGGAGCAGCCCACGGCCACGGCGGTGGTGGGCCCGTTCGACGACGAGGACGCGCTGCCGGCCTCGGTGCGGGGCTGACCCTCCCTGCGCGTGACGCTCCGGCCCGCGAGGCGCCGGGACGCTGCCGCGGGGCGATGGCTACGGTGACGGGGTGCCCCTCACCGGCAGCGTCGCGGTCACCCTGGTCGCTGCGCTCCTGGTGGTCGTCGGGCTGGCGGGGATCCTCGTCCCGGTGCTTCCCGGGCCGGTCCTGATCCTCGCCGGGATCGCGGTGTGGGCCGTCCCCCGCAACGACGTCGTCGGCTGGACCGTGCTGGGGATCGCCGTCGCCCTCGTCGCCATCGGCGCCGTGCTCAAGTACTTGCTCCCGGGGCGCAAGATGCGTGACGCCGGGGTGCCGGGCCGGACCCTGGTGCTGGGTGGGGTCCTCGGCATCGTCGGGTTCTTCGTCGTGCCGGTCGTCGGGCTCCTCCTCGGGTTCGTGCTCGGGGTGTACCTCGCCGAGCTGGGCCGCGTCGGACGCGCCCGCGCGTGGCCGTCCGCCCGCCACGCCCTGACCGCGGTCGGCTGGAGCATCCTCATCGAGCTGGCGGCCGGGCTGCTGGCGACGGCGGTCTGGATCGGGGCGCTGGTCCTGGCGTAGCTAGGCTGCCGACCGTGGGCGAGACGATCAGGGTCGGCGTGCTGGGGGCCCGCGGCCGGATGGGCACCGAGATCTGTCGGGCCGTCGGTGACGCGCCGGATCTGGAACTGGTGGCCGAGGTCAACCGGGGCGACGCGCTGACCGCGCTGACCCACGCCGGTGTGCAGGTCGTCGTCGACGTCACGCACCCCGGTGCCGCGCTGGACCACGTGCGGTTCGCCCTCGACCACGGCATCGCCGCGGTCGTCGGCACCAGCGGTTTCGATGCCGCCCGGCTCGACACGGTCCGCGGGTGGCTCGCCGAGCGCCCCGGCCACGTGCTCGTCGCACCCAACTTCGGCGTCGGCGCCGTGCTCGCCATGCAGTTCGCCCGCCAGGCCGCCCGGTTCTTCGACTCCGTCGAGGTGATCGAGCTGCACCACGCCGGCAAGGTCGACGCCCCGTCGGGCACCGCCGTCCGCACCGCGGCCCTGCTCGGGCAGGCGCGTCGCGAGGCCGGGCTCGGTGCGCCGCCGGACGCCACCACCCAGGAACTGCCCGGTGCGCGCGGCGCGGACGTCGACGGCATCCGGGTGCACGCGGTCCGGCTGCCGGGCCTGGTCGCGCACCAGGAGGTCGTGCTCGGCACGGACGGCGAGATCCTGACGATCCGGCACGACTCGATGAACCGCAGCTCCTTCATGCCCGGAGTGCTGCTGGCGGTGCGGAACGTCCGGGAGCGCGAGGGGCTGACGGTCGGCCTCGAACCGCTGCTGGGTCTCGGTGACTGACCCGAGACCGATGAGTTCCGGCGACGCGACGGTCGGCACACCATGACCGTTCCCGACCTCGAACCCGCCGCCCGCCGCCTCGCCGCGCTGCTCGACGGCGTGCCCGACTCCGCCCTCGACGCCCCGACCCCCTGCTCGGACAGCTCGGTCGCCGTGCTGCTCGACCACATCATGGGGCTCACCGTGGGCCTGCGGGCGTCGGCGCGGAAGGAGCCCACCGAGGCCCCGCAGG
This sequence comes from Pseudonocardia charpentierae, assembly GCF_031845345.1. NCBI lineage: Bacteria > Bacillati > Actinomycetota > Actinomycetes > Pseudonocardiales > Pseudonocardiaceae > Pseudonocardia > Pseudonocardia charpentierae. Next base: position 163,958 of record NZ_JAVREJ010000010.1, read on the forward strand.
CGTCCGCGGAGCATCTCGACCCGGACTGGCGCGCGATCCTGCCCGGTCGGCTCGACGCCCTGGTCGCCGCCTGGCGCGAGCCGGGTGCGGGTGAGGGGATGACGAGCGCGGGCAGCGTGGAGCTGCCCGCGACCGCCGCCGCGGCCGTGACGCTCGACGAGCTCGTGATCCACGGCTGGGACCTGGCCCGGGCGACCGGGCAGCCCTACGACCCGGACCCCGCGGACGTCTCGGCGATCATGCCGTTCCTCGAGGAGTTCGGTTCCGGCCAGGGCGTACCGGGGCTCTTCGGGCCCACCGTTCCTGTGCCCGACGACGCGCCGGCGTTCCACCGCGCGCTCGGGCTCAGCGGTCGTGACCCCGCCTGGCGGGCGCCGGCGCCGACCGGCGGCTGACCCCGGGATCGGTCAGTGCGGTTCGCGCAGGCGCAGGTCCAGCGGGCCCGACAGCCGGACCTCCCGCAGCAGGCCCGCGCCCGTGTCCAGGCCGCGCACCGCCCCGTCCGCCTCCCAGCCCGCGTGCCCGTAGAAGGCGCGCGACACGGCGTCGGCCTCCGGCACCCACGCCCAGCCCATCTCGGCGCCGTGCCCGCGCAGGGCGTCGGCCGCGGCGGCCAGCAGCCGACCGCCGTGGCCGCGCCGCCCCCACCGCGGCTCGACGAGCAGCGTGCTCACCTCCGCGATCGCGGCACCGTTCTCCCCGCCGTAGTGGGCGACCGCGCAGAACCCGACGGTCCACTCGCCCTCGACGGCGACGAACACGTGGTGCCCCCCACCAGCACCGACCGCCGCCCGCCACGCCTCGCGGGCCGCGGGCGTGGTGAGCTGCGCGAGCGCCTCGGCCGGCACGAGTTCCGCGTAGGCGGCCCGCCAGGTGTCGGACTGGATGCGGAGCAGCGCGTCGACGTCCGCGTCGACGGCGCGGCGCACGGTGGCGAGGGCCATGTGCGCACTCTAGGGACCTGTCCCGCTGCGAGCTCGGGCGGTGAACCGGGCCGACAGACGACGTTGCGTATGGCAACGTCGCGGACGTGACAGAAGTCGATCAGCCCCGCCGCAATCTGCCGTGGATCGCGCTCGGTGTGGTGTACGTGCTGTGGGGGTCGACCTACCTCGCCAACCGCTACATCATCGTCTCGATGCCGCCGCTGCTCGCCAGCGGATTCCGGTTCATGACAGGCGGTGTTCTGCTCGGGCTGCTGGTAATGGTGTTCGCCGGCCCGCGGGCGTTCGGGATGAGCCGCGCCCAGTTCGGCACCGCGGCCCTGTCCGGGCTGTTGCTCCCGGCGTGGGGCAACGGCCTGGTGATCGTCGCGCAGAGCCAGGTCGCCTCCGGGCTCACGGCGCTGCTGATCGCGTCGGTGCCGCTCTACATCGCCGTGCTGCGGGCCCTGACCGGCGACCGTCCCCGCCGGGCGACGGTGCTGGGTGTGCTGGTCGGAGCGGTGGGGCTGGCGCTGCTCGTGCTGGTCGGGCCGTCGGGGGGATCGGGCGGGGTGTCCGGCAGCGCCTGGTGGGGGCCGCCGCTCGTGCTGCTCGCCGGGGCGGGCTGGGCGACGGGCACGTTCGCGGCCTCCCGCATGGCCGTGCCCGCGAACCCCTTCGCTCTCGCGACCGTCCAGCAGCTCATCGGCGGCACGACGCTCGTCGTCGTCGGCACGGCGGTCGGCGAGCGGCTGCACCCGGCCGCCGTCGCCCCGGTGTCGTGGTGGGCGTGGCTGTACATGTCGCTGTTCGTCTCGCTGGGGGCGTTCAGCGCGTACGCCTACGCGCTGTCGACCCTGCCGGTCTCGACGGTCGCGACCTACGCCTACGTGAATCCGGTGATCGCCGTGCTGCTCGGCGTCGTGGTGGCGGGGGAGCGGTTCTCGATCATGCAGCTCGTCGGGGGTGCGATCGTGTTGCTCGCGGTCGTGATGGTGATCGCCGCCGAGCGCTCCGCCCGCGCACCGGTCGAGTGCGGGTGATGGCCGACGTCAGAGGTTCTCGCTCGCCCATGCGGCGAGCCGCCGGTCGGCCTCCTCCTTGCTGACGTCCTCCACCCGCGTCATCACCGACCACCGCTGACCGAACGGGTCGACGACGGAGCCGAACCGGTCGCCGGTGACGAAGGTCGACACCTCCTCGCGGATCAGGGCGCCCTGTTCCTTTGCGCGCGCCACGACGGCGTCGACGTCGTCGCAGTACAGGCAGATCGAGTGGCTGACGGCCGTGCCGCCGGGTGCGGCGACGAGGTCGAACTTCGGGTTCGGGTCCGACAGCTGCAGGCGGCCGTTGCCGAAGTCGAGCTCGGCGTGCGCGACGGTGCCGTCGGGGCCGTCCATCACGTCGACGACCTCCGCCCCGAACACGGAGGTGTAGAACTCGATCGCGGCACGGGCGCCGTCGACGACCAGGAACGGGGTGAGGCTGGTGTAGCCGGGAGGGACGGGAGCGACATCCATGCCGCCACCCTGCCTATCCTTCGTCCATGGCGTCTTGGACTTCCGCGCCATCCTCGGCGGTCGAACGGGGCATCGTCCACCGCGGAGCCACCGGCGACCTCTTCGACCTCGTCCGCGGCGAGGTCGGCCCGGTCCTGCAGCCGTTCGCCCAGCACCTCTGGGAGGTCCGGTGGGACCGCCGCGGGGGGCCGCCGCGGAGCAGCCGGACGATCCCGTTCCCGTCGGTCAACCTGACCGTCGAGTCGGGAGTGCCGGGGGAGCTGCGCCACGGTCATCCGCTGCCTGCAACGCTCCTGCACGGGGTGGTGACCCGGACCTTCCACATCACCCTGGAGGGGGCCGGCTGGGCGTCGGGGATCAAGTTCCACCCCGGCGGGTGGGCAGCCTGGTCGGGCCTCGACGCGTCCCGGGTGACCGATCGTGTCGTCGCCGCGGGCCCGGTGCTGGGCCCGCTGGGGCTGGACGGGCTCGGCGAGGCGGTGCTCGACCACCCCGGACTCACCGCCGACGACACCGCCGCGCGTCAGGCCGTTCTACGGGAGCTGCTCGAGCGGCCCGCGCCCGAGCCGGACGCCGACTACCTGCGCCTGCGCGACCTGATCGACCGGATGCGGGACGATCCCGGCCTGGTCCGCGTCGAGCAGCTGCCCGAGCTGGTCGGCTGGAGCCCGCGAACCCTGCAGCGGCACTTCCGGACGAGGGTCGGGGTGTCGGCGAAGTGGGTGCTCGCCCGGTTCCGCCTGCAGGAGGCCGCCGTCGAGCTGGAGCGTGACCCCGCGGTGAACCTCGCCGAGCTGTCGATCCGGCTCGGCTGGCACGACCAGGCGCACTTCACCAACGACTTCCGCCGGATGCTGGGCACCACGCCGGCCCGGTACGCGTCGGCCGCCCGCTGAGCAGCGGTCCGCGACCCGAAATCGTCGGTGGGGGATGGCAGCATCACCGCCGTGGACACCGTCGACGTGATCGGCCCCGCCGCCGCCCGCCGCGCCGCTCTCGCGGCACAGGGGTTCGCGGACGCGCGGCCGTCCGGCCCGGTCACCCGGCGGCACCTCGCCCGGCTGCTCGACCGGATCCGGCTCCTGCAGCTCGACTCCGTGAACGTCGCGGTCCGCGCCCACTACATGCCCGTCTACAGCCGGCTCGGGCCCTACGACCCCGGGCTGGTCGACGACGCCGCCTGGACGCACTCGGCCCGCAGGCCCCGGCTGCTGGTGGAGTACTGGGCGCACGAGGCGAGCCTGCTCCCGGTCGTCGACTGGCCGCTGCTGCTCTCGGGCGCCAAGCGGGCCGGCTGGTGGCGGCACTACGAGACGCTCACCGCGCGCGAGCCGGGGCTGGTCGACGAGCTGCTGGCCGCGGTCAAGGAGCTGGGCCCGGTGGGCGCCGGCACGCTGGAGACGGTGCTGGGTGCGGGCGCGGTGCGGCCCAAGGGGGCCAGCTGGTGGGCGCGGTCGGACGTCAAGCGGATCTGCGAGTACCTGTTCGGCGTCGGCGCGCTGACCACCGGGGCGCGCGTGCACTTCCAGCGGCTCTACGACCTTCCCGAGCGGGTGCTCCCGCCCGAGGTGCTCGCCACGCACCCGGCGGATCCTGAGACCTCCGCGCGAACGCTCGTCCTGCAGGCGGCCGGCGCGCTGGGGGTGGCGACGGAGCCGGATCTGCGCGACTACTACCGCCTCGGGCCGGCGCAGTCGCAGCGGGCGGTCGCGGAACTGGTGGACGACGGTGCGCTGGAGCCGGTCGTCGTCCGCGGCTGGCGCCATCCCGCCTACCGGCTGCCCGGTGCCCGGATCCCGCGCCGGGTCTCGGCGCGGGCGCTGCTGTCGCCGTTCGACCCGTTGATCTGGGAGCGCGCCCGCACGGAGCGGATCTTCGGCTTCCGCTACCGCATCGAGATCTACGTGCCCGAGCCCCAGCGGGAGTACGGCTACTACGTCTTCCCGTTCCTGCTCGACGACGCCCTGGTCGCCCGGGTCGACCTCAAGGCGGACCGGGCGGCCGGCGTCCTGCGCGTGCCGGGTGCCTTCGCCGAGCCGGTCGAGTCGTCGGTACCGGCCGCGGACCGGCCGCGCGTCGTGGCCGAGCTCGCCACGGCCCTGCGGGAGATGGCGGCGTGGCAGAAGCTCGACGGGGTGGTGATCGGCGAGCGGGGCGACCTCGCCGCCCCGCTCGCCCAGGAGATCTGAGTACGGCTCAGACCGGCGTCGCGGCGCGGGTGACGAGCACGTCGCCGCTCGCGGTACGCCCGCGGAGCCACAGCACCGGCTCACCGGCCGGGGCCGTCTGCCGCACGTCCAGCTCGCTGCGGGCGCGCCCGGACCCCGACGACAGGTCCAGCTCCGCCAGCACCCCGGCGTGGACGCCGATCGTCAGCCCGCCCGACCCGGTGGTGAGATCCATCCGCCCGGCCAGCGCGTCGGCCACGGAGACCGCACCGGTTCCCGTGCGCACACCGACGTCCGCGCGCACCTCGCCGATGGCCACGTCGCCGTTGCCGGCCTTGATGTCCGTCGACCCGGCGACGGCGCCCACGCGGACGGTCCCCGAGCCGGTACGGATCCGGGCCCGCCCTCCGACCGCGCCCAGCACGACGTCGCCCGAGCCCGTGGTGACCTCGGCGTCGCCGTCCACGTCCGCGGTGGTCGCGGTGCCCGCGCCGGTCCGGACGGTGGCCCGCCCGGCCCGCCCCGCCACCGCGACGTCGCCGGCTCCCGTCCGGGCCGTCACGCGCGATCCGGCGGGCGCCCAGACCGTCACGACCAGGGGCACCATCCGCAACGGCAGCTCGGTCGTCGACCGCACCGTCAGCGTCGGCGCCTCACCGCCTGCGCCGGGCGCGGACCAGGTGATGTCGGTCGCGCGCACCGCGTCCGCGCCGGCCGAGACCGGCCCGTCGCCGGCATCGGTGTCGGGTGCGGCGCCGACGGAGCCGAGCCACGACGCCACCTCACCCAGGCGCTGGGCCCATCCGCCCGCCGCGGCCGGGTCGTGCCGCACCTCGACGCGGATCTCCAGCTCACCGGGCGCGTTCGTCCCGGTTTCGCCCCCGCCGGCGTCGTTCGTCCCGGCGTCCTCGAGGTGCACCTCCACCCGGCCGACGTCGACCGCCACGTCCAGGTCCGCCGGGCCGGCGACCGTCCGGCTCTCCTGTCGCACCAGATCCTCCATGTCGCCCACGGCTCAGCCCTCGACCCAACCGCGCAGGTGACGCCCGTCGTCCGGACCGTGGGGCCGGTCGGACTCGCGACCCTCCTGCCCGCCGCCTCCCGGCCGGCCGCCCCACGGCCCGCGGGGCCCGCGGTTGCGCTGTCCGGACAACGCTCCCTGCACCGCCTGGGCCACCCACGAGTTGAGCGACACACCTTGTGAGGCCGCCGCCTGCTCGGCCTGCCCCTTGATCTGCTCGACGAGCCGCAGGGTGATCCGGCTGATGTCGCCCGTGTCCATACCCGGGCCGCGCGGCGGCGGGGGTGGAGGCGTGGCATCGGTGACGTGCTCCGGGCCGACCGCGACGCGGATGTCGCGGCCGTCGAGGCGCACCTCGACCGTCCGGTCGCCCAGCTCGGTGGTGATCTCCGCGGCGAGGTCGGCGAAGGCGTTCATCAGGGCCAGACGGGCAGCGGGCTCGATGGCGGCACCCAGGAGGGCCGCGGTGCGCTGCGTCTGCTCGTCGCCGGCCGCCGCGGCGGCAGTGAGGTCGTCGCGCAGTTGGGCGACATATCGACCGATGTCCATGACACCACTGTGGCGTCACTGACGACGTCAGTCAACTGCCACTGTGATGTCACTCAGGCTCGCCGACGAATCGTGCCCGTACAGCCAGTCGATCTCCGGGGCGAGCCCGAAGCTCGCCGCCATCGCCGCGTCCCGCGTCTGCTGCTCCGGCCCGTCCGGGAGGTGGAACCGCACACCGTTCCCGCGCGAGATCGCCTGCACCCGGGCGGCCCGGTCGCGACGCAGTGCGGCGTAGCGGGCCAAGGCGGCCGGGATGTCCCGCACCGCGCGTACGGCCAGGCAGGCCGCGAGCACGGCCGCGTCCTCCACGGCCTGCGCGTACCCCTGCGCCCCGTACGGCAGCATGGGATGGCAGGCGTCGCCGAGGAGCGCGACGGGTCCGCGACTCCAGCACCGCAGCGGGTCGCGGTCGAACAGGGCCCACTTGAGCGGGGCGTCGAGTGCGCCGACGATCTCCCGGACGACCGGGTGCCATCCGTGGAAGGTCGCGCGGAGTTCGGCGACGTCGCCCCGGTCGGTCCACGACTCCCGTCGCCACGCGTTCTCCTCGGTCACGCACACCACGTTCACCAGCCGACCGGCGCTCACGAAGTAGTGGACGACGTGCGCTCCGGGCCCCAGCCGGACGGTGCAGCGGGGCTCCAGGCCCAGGTGCGCCAGTCGGTCGGCCGGGATGAGGCCGCGGTAGGCCACGTGACCGGTGAACCGTGGCCGGTCGACACCGAACAGCGACTGCCGGACGGCCGAATGGATGCCGTCGGCGCCGACCACCACGTCCGCGGCCGTCCGGGACCCGTCGGCGAACACGACCTCCGCCCGCTCCCCGCGCGGCTCGACACCGACGCAGCGCCGCCCGACCTCCACACGATCCGCCGGCACGGCGTCGGCCAGGAGCGCGACGAGGTCACCGCGGTGGGCGTGGAGGTAGGGCGCCCCGTACGCGGTCTCGACCGAGTCGCCCAGCGGCGTCCGGGACAGCACGCGGCCGTCGTCCCACCGCCGGAACTCGAAGGCGGTGGGCCGCACCGCCACCCGCGCGACGGCGGGGAGCAGCCCGAGCCGGCCCAGGATCCGTGTGCAGTTCGGGGCCAGCTGGATTCCCGCACCGACCGCCGGCAGCGTGCGTGCCTGCTCGTACACCCGGACGTCGAGCCCGGCCCGCAGCAGCGCCACTGCGGCGGTCAGCCCTCCGATGCCGCCGCCGACGACGGCGACCGACGGCGCCACGTCGTCACTCCCCGACCTGCACGACGGCCTCGATCTCGACCGGGATGCCGAACGGCAGCGCGGCCACCCCGACCGCCGACCGCGCCCCGCGGCCGGCCTCGCCCAGGACCTCGACGAGCAGCTCCGAGCATCCGTCGACGACGGCGGGCTGGCCGGCGAAGTCCGGGGTGCACCGCACGAACCCGAGGAGCTTGACCACCCGCTCGACGCGGTCCAGGTCGCCGAGCTCGGCGCGCAGCGCGGCGAGGAGCCGCAGGCCGGCGAGCCGGGCGGCGTCGCGGGCCAGAGCGGGTGAGAGGTCGCCCCCGCCGGTGCCGACCCGACCCGTGACCAGGGTCCCGTCGGAGCGCACCGGGCCTGCGCCGGAGAGGAACACGAGGTTCCCGGTGCGGACCGCGGGGACGTAGAGCCCGAACGGCTGCAGTGGTTCGGGCAGCGTGACGTGGCGCCCGGCGGGGCGCTGAGACACTGATTCGGACATTGATTCGCTCGCCAGCTCGCTCATCGGTCCGCCGCCTGGTCCATCGCGTCCGCCGTCCCGTCGGACCACGGCGACACCGTCCGCGGCTGCGCGACGCCGTCGACGACGAGATCGACCCGCTCGGTGAAGAAGCAGACGAGGTCGCGGATCTTCGGGTTCTCCGGGATCGGGTCGGGATAGCTCCACGCGGCGTCGCGCACGATCTGCCCGCCCACCCGGATCGACCAGTACCGCGCCCGCCCCTTGTACGGGCACTCGGTGACGGTGTCGCTCGGCTCGAGGAACTCCGCGCGCACGTCGTCGAACGGCAGGTAGTAGCGGGTGGGCAGGTGGGTCTCGAACAGCAGCAGCGGGCGGATGCTGCGGGCGACGGTCTCGCCACCGACGCGGATCTCCACGAGCCGGGAGCTGCGCAGCGTGTCGACCCGCCCGTACGGGCTCCGGGCATGCACCCGCGCCTGCTCGTCCTCCTCGTACCAGTCGAGCTGGCGCCAGGAGAACGTCACGTGGCCGGCGAGCTTCGGGTGCGGATCCGTCCAGGCCGCGCCGACCGCCTGGTCGGACCCGGCGCGCACCGTCCACGTCGACCCGCCGTCGGCACCGCGCGACTCGTCCACCAGCGCGTCGGCGACGACGTCGTCGCGCGGCACGAAGTAGGTCGGCAGGCCCTTCGGCCCGTACCTGACCATCAGCAGCGCACGGGTGCTGTCGGCGACGAGCCGGGACCCCAGGCGCACCCGGATCCGGCGGGCAGTCGGTTCGACGTGCTCCGCGGTGGGGTCCGGGCCGGTCACGACGTGCTCCGGTCGGGGACCTCGTCGAGTTCAGGCATCAGCACCACGCTCTCCTGCTCGTTCGGGTCCGTCCGGGCGATCACGGCGAACATCGGCTCCGGGCCCCGGTTGATCGGCAGGTGCGGGACATCGGCGGGGATGTACACGAAGTCGCCCGGCCCCACCTCCTCGCGGTGCGCGAGGCCCTCGCCCCACCAGAACTCGCAGTGCCCGCTCACCGTGTAGATCGCCGACTCGTGCGACTCGTGCCGGTGCGCCTGCGCGCGGCCGCCGGGCGGGATCGTCAGCGAGTGCAGGCAGAGCCCGTGCGCGCCGGCGGACTCCGCCGAGATCCCGGCGGCGTACGACAGCCCCTGCCGTCCCTCGTAGCCCTCTCCGCCGCGGACGATCCGGCACGCGGGTTCGTCCGGTCGGGCTGGTGTGCTGGTCATGGACGTCCTCCTCGAGCCGATGTCAGGCGGGTCGCCGGCAGACGGCGGCGAAGATGTCGACGGTCAGTTCCGGACGCTCCGTGGAGGCGTCGAGCGCGGCGAACGCCGCGTCCCACCTGGCGACGTCGGCGGCGGTGGCGAACCCGGCGCGGACCAGCTCGTCGCGCGCCGCCCACGCCGGGCCCCGCATGCCGCGCGGCGCCTCGCCTCCGACGGTCCAGCCGCGGTACTCCTCGACGGCCAGTCCCGCGGCCCGCCCCAGATCGGCCAACCGGCGCCCGATGCGCGGGTCGTTGCCCTGGTGCTCGTGCCATCGGAGGTAGCGGTCGTGCAGGTCCGGGGCCCCGGGCAGCCCGCGTCCGGCGGTGCCGGTGGTCATGTCCACGTCGAGCAGGTAGACGTGGCCGCCAGGCCGGACGAGCGTGGCCAGGTGGTCGACGATCCGCTGCTCGGCACCGCCGTTGTGGGCGAGCACGTGGCGCAGCACGGCCGTGTCCACCGACCCGGGTGGGAGCCCGGTCGCGTCCGCACGGCCCTGGCGCACCTCGCCCGTCCCGTCCAGTCCGGCGGCGGTGAGCGCGGCCCGGGCGGCGCCGACCGCGTCGGGGTCGGCGTCCACCCCGACGATGTGCCCGGCCGGCCCGACGACCTCGGCCAGCGCCACCAGCATCGCCCCGGGCCCGCAGCCCACGTCGACGACCCGTGCGCCGGGGACCAGCCCGGCGAGTGTCCACAGGTCGCCCTCGTCGGCCCGGGCCATCGCGGCCATCATCCGGTAGCGCCCGAGCTCGTCGTCGGACAGGCGCAAGGCATAGGTGCCGGGTGCAGTCGTCATGTGTCCAAGAGAAGCGTCATGCGGCCGCTGATGCATCCGTGACGACCACGGATGTTTAGGCTCGCGGGCATGCCGGACACGCAGTACGAAGACCTGCTCCGCCACGTGCTCGACGTGGGCGCCCGCAAGGGCGACCGCACCGGCACGGGCACGCGTTCGGTCTTCGGCCACCAGCTGCGCTACCGGCTGGGCGACGGTTTCCCGCTCGTGACGACGAAGAAGGTCCACTTCCGCTCGATCGCGTACGAGCTGCTGTGGTTCCTGCGCGGCGAGTCGAACGTCACGTGGCTGCAGGAGAACGGCGTGACGATCTGGGACGAGTGGGCGGCGCCGGACGGTGAGCTCGGCCCAATCTACGGCGTGCAGTGGCGGTCGTGGCCGACCCCGGACGGCGGGCACGTCGACCAGATCAACGAGGTGCTGCGCACGCTGCGCGAGAACCCCGACTCGCGGCGGATCATCGTGTCCGCGTGGAACGTCGCCGACATCCCGCGGATGGCGCTGCCGCCCTGCCACGCGTTCTTCCAGTTCTACGTGGCCGACGGCCTGCTGTCCTGCCAGCTGTACCAGCGCAGCGCGGACCTGTTCCTCGGCGTGCCGTTCAACATCGCGAGCTACGCACTCCTGACGCACATGATCGCCGAGCAGGTGGGCCTCGGCGTCGGTGACTTCGTCTGGACCGGAGGTGACTGTCACATCTACGACAACCACGTGGACCAGGTCCGCACGCAGCTCGCCCGCGAGGCGCGGCCGTTCCCCACGCTGAGCCTGAAACCGGCGGACAGCCTGTTCGACTACACCTACGAGCACATCACGCTCGCCGGCTACGACCCGCATCCGAGCATCAAGGCACCGGTGGCGGTGTGATCGGGCTCGTCTGGGCCCAGTCGGCGAACGGCGTCATCGGCCGTGACGGGACGCTGCCGTGGCACCTGCCGGAAGACCTCAAGCACTTCCGCTCCTTGACCGTCGGCTCGACCGTCCTCATGGGCCGTCGCACGTGGGAGTCGCTGCCGCCGCGGTTCCGGCCGCTGCCGGGCAGGCGCAATCTCGTGCTGTCGCGGACGCCGCAGGAGGGCGTCGAGACGTTCCCCGACCTGCCACAGGCGCTCGCCGCGGTGTCCGGCGACGTGTGGGTGATCGGCGGCGCGGCGGTGTACCGGGCGGCGCAGCCGTTCGCGGACCGGATCGTGGTCACCGAGATCCGGGAGTCCTTCGACGGCGACACGTACGCGCCGGACGTCGGGCGCCCGCCGGACTCCGTCGGGGCGTGGCAGGAGTCGTCGACCGGGTTGCACTATCGGGTGTCGACCTGGGGCTGAGCTCGCCGGCGGACGGCCGTCGGCGCGCTTGGATACGGTGACGACGTGAGCCTGGCCCGCGCCGAACGAGCAGCCCTGTCCGACACGCTCGACAAGACCGACCCCGACCAACCCACCCTGTGCGACGGCTGGACCGCCCGCGACCTGCTGGCGCACCTGCTGGTCAGGGAGCGGCAGCCGTGGGCGGCAGGCGGCATCGTGATCCCGTTCCTCGCGCCGGTCACGGAGCGCGCGATGCAGGGATACGGCGACACGCCGTGGACGGACATGGTCGAGCAGCTGCGGACCGGTCCGCCGGCGTGGTCGCCCTCCCGGATCGCGCGGATCGACGAGGCCATGAACGGTGCCGAGCTGTTCATCCACCACGAGGACGTCCGGCGCGGCCTGCCCGGCTGGGAGCCGCGCGGGGCGGACGAGACCCGCGACGGCGCCGTGTGGGAGACGCTCACGCGGATGGGCAGGCTCCTGTACCGGCGCAGCCCGGTGGGCGTGGTGGTACGCCGCCCGACCGGTGAGCAGGCCGTGGTCAAGACGGGGAGTGGGCTGGTCACGGTCGAGGGCGAGCCGGGGGAGATCATCCTGCACGCCTTCGGCCGCGACGCCGTACGCGTCGAGCTGCGCGGACAGCCCGCCGACGTCGCCGCGCTGACCGAGTCGTCGCGCGGGGTGTAGTGCGGTGCTGGCCACCGGAATGTGAGGGGCGCGGGGCGGAATGCCGTCGGTGCCGGACGGTACCGTCACGGGCATGAGTTCCCCCGGTTCGAGTCCGCCCGGCCTGCGGTCGCCCGGCCGTCCGTTCGGGCGCGTGCTGACGGCCATGGTCACTCCCTTCGACACCGACGGCCGGCTGGACCTGGCCCGTGCCGAGGAGCTGGCCGCTCATCTCGTCGATCTCGGCAACGACGGCCTGGTCGTGAACGGCACCACGGGGGAGGGGCCGACGACCACGGACGCCGAGAAGGCCGAGTTGGTCCGCGCGGTCGTGAACGCCGTCGGCGGCCGGGCCACGGTCGTGGCCGGTGCGGGCACCTACGACACCGCACACAGCGTGCACCTCGCCCGCGACGCGGAGAAGGCGGGCGCACACGGCCTCCTGGTGGTGACGCCCTACTACTCGCGTCCGCCGCAGGAGGGCCTGCTGCTGCACTTCACGGCGGTCGCCGACGCCACGGGTCTGCCGGTGATGCTCTACGACATCCCGCCGCGCAGCATCGTCCCGATCGAGGGCGACACCCTGCGCCGGCTGGCCGAGCACCCGCGGATCGTGGCGGTGAAGGACGCCCGTGGCGACTTCCGGGTGGCGACCGAGATCATCGCGACCACCGACCTCGTCTACTACTGCGGCGACGACCCCGTGAACCTGCCGTTCCTGTCGATCGGCGCGGTCGGGTTCGTCAGCGTCATCGGTCATGTGGTCGCCGACCGGCTGCGGGTGCTGCTCGACGCCTACGAGGCCGGCGACGTCGCCCGGGCCCGCACGGCGCACGCGGCGACGTTCCCGGTGATCAGAGCGATGGGAAGGGTGGGCGGTGTGATCTTCAGCAAGGCGGCGCTGCGGCTGCGCGGTGTGGACGTCGGCGACCCCCGGCTGCCACTGCCCCCCGCGACGGCGGAGCAGGTCGCGGCGATCGCGGACGACCTGGCGGAGGCCGGCGTCCCGCTGACCCGCGCCCACGACGTGGCGGCGGTGAACATCGCGAGCGATCCTCCGGGCCCACCCGGCGCGGCCGCCCAGCGCGGTGTCGGTGTCGGATCGGGGGTCTCGGCGTCGTGACCCGCCCACCAGCCCGGTCGGACCGTTCACGCGGCGACCGGCGTCCCCGTCCGCCCCGGCGTGATTCGGGCCGGTACTCGCCCGCTCCGCCGGAGGAGGTCAACCCCTCCGAACTGCCCACCGGGCCGCCGCCGGACCTGCCCGCGGGCGCCCTGCGCGTCGTCGCTCTCGGCGGCATCGGCGAGGTCGGGCGCAACATGACGGTCTTCGAGTACGAGGGCCGGCTGCTCGTCGTCGACTGCGGCGTGCTCTTCCCGGCCGAAGACTCCCCGGGTGTCGACCTGATCCTCCCCGACTTCCGGGCGATCGAGGAGCGGCTCGGCGACATCGACGCGTTGGTCCTCACCCACGGCCACGAAGACCACATCGGCGCGGTGCCGTTCCTGCTGCGTCAGCGTCCGGACCTCACGATCGTGGGCTCGCGGTTCACGCTCGCGCTGGTCGCGGAGAAGTGCAAGGAGCACCGGCTCACCCCGCACCTGCTGGAGGTCGCCGAGGGTGCGCGGCTGCGCCACGGCGTGTGGGACTGCGAGTACTTCGCGGTGAACCACTCGATCCCGGACGCCCTGGCCGTCGCGATCCGGACGCCGGCCGGGCTCGTGCTGCACACCGGCGACATCAAGCTGGACCAGCTGCCGCTCGACGGGCGGCTGACGGACCTCGCCGGGTTCTCCCGCCTGGGCGACGAGGGCGTCGACCTGTTCCTCGTCGACTCCACGAACGCTGACGTCCCCGGCTTCGTCACCGCCGAGCGCGAGATCGGCCCGGTGATCGAGAACGTGTTCACCCGGTCCCCGTCGCGGATCATCGTGGCGTGCTTCGCCAGCCACGTGCACCGCGTGCAGCAGGTGTTCGACGCCGCGGCCAAGCACGGGCGCCGGGTCTGCCTGGTCGGGCGGTCGATGGTGCGCAACATGGGCATCGCCGCCGACCTCGGTTTCCTGAACGTGCCGGAGGGCCTGCTCGTCGAACTCGACGACGCGATGGCCCTCCCGGACGACGAGCTGGTCCTCGTGTCGACCGGCTCGCAGGGCGAGCCGCTCTCCGCGCTGTCGCGCATGGCCCGCGGCGACCACCGGACCGTCCGGATCCGACCGGAGGACACCGTCATCCTGGCCAGCTCGCTGATCCCGGGCAACGAGACCGCGGTCTTCACGGTGATCAACGGCCTGACCCGGCTCGGCGCCGCGGTCGTGCACCAGGGCAACGCCAAGGTGCACGTCTCGGGGCACGCCCCGGCGGGCGAGCTGCTGTTCCTCTACAACGCGGTGCGGCCGAGCAACGTCATGCCCGTGCACGGCGAGTGGCGCCACATCCGGGCCAACGCCGCCCTCGCGGTGCAGACGGGTGTCCCCGAGGAGTGCGTGGTGCTCGCCGAGGACGGGGTGGTGGTCGACCTGGTCGACGGCCGCGCCGCGATCACGGGGCGGGTCGAGGTGGGCCGGGTGTACGTCGACGGCCTGTCGGTCGGCGACATCGGTGAAAGCACGCTGAGCGACCGCCTGGTGCTCGGCGAGGGCGGGTTCGTGCAGATCACGGTGGCGATCGACTCGGCGACGGGCCGGGCGGTGTCGCGCCCGACGATCGCGGGCCGCGGCTTCTCGGACGACCCCAAGGCGCTCGACGCCGTGCTGCCGCTGGTGGAGATGGAGCTGTCGCGGACGGAGGCCGAAGGCATCACGGACACGCACCGGGTCGCGCAGGCCGTGCGCCGCGTCGTGGGTCGGTGGGTGGGGGAGACCTACCGCCGCCGGCCGATGATCATCCCCAACGTCATCGCGCTCTGAGCTGCGGGCGGGCGCGCGGGATCGATCCAGCGCGCCCACCACGCGCGTGGGAGCCGACCGAGCCGTGTCCGCACTGTTACCGTCTCGCCATGTGCCGACCTGCGGGAACGCCGTGACCGCCGCCCCTGCCGTGATCTCGGGCAGCCGGCGCGCGGTCCGTCTGGTGCTCGGGGCGACGGCCGCGGTGGTGGCCGCCCTCGTGCTCGTCGGTCTGCTGGTCGCGGTCCTCGCCGGCCGATCGGCGGGCGCCGGGACCGCGCTCGGGCTGGGGCTCGGCGCCGCCGGCGCCGCACTGCTGGCCGCCGGGCTGCTCGTCGTCGCGCGAGCCGGCGCGCTCTCCCGGCGACCGTCGGGCGCGGCCCGGGGTGCCGCGGTGCTGACCCGCTGCGTGCTCGCGGCGACCGTAGGTGCCGTGGCGATGGCGGTGATCGGTGTCGTCGCGGTGTCGGGCTCCCGTGCGGTGGCTCCCGGGGTCGGCGCCGGTGTCGCCGCGCTCCTGCTCGTCGGTCTGGCCGCCCTCGCGGGCCGCAGCCGGCGCCGGCTGCAGGTCAGCGCCCCCGCAGCAGCCGCACCACCGCCGTCGACCGAGGCGCCACCGGTCCCGGTGATCCCCGCTCAACGGTCTGCCGAGCCCGCTCCCGTGCCGGGAGGTGCGTCGGAACCCGGGCAGGCAACCGACGCCCGATAGCCTGCACGGCATGGCAGGACGCGCGACAACCGGCGGCCGCTCCTCGGGGTCCCGCGCGGGCGCGACGACGCGGGGCACGCCCCGCAAGCCCGCCGCCCGCAAGCCCGCGGCCCGGCGCACCCCCGCACGTCGTACCCGGCGCAACCCGGACCTGCTCGACCGCGCGATCGACGGCGTCGGCCGGGGGGTCGCGCGGGCCGGGCGCGGCATGGGCCGCGGGATCGGCCGCACCCGGGAGATCGACCCCGTCCACCGCCGTGGTGGTCTGGGCGTGCTGGTCCTCGTGCTGGCCGTCGTGGTCGGCGCAGGCGTGTGGGCGGGCGCGGGCGGGCCGGTCGGGCAGACGCTCTCCAGCGCTCTCGCCGCGATCGTCGGGATCGGCGCCCAGGTGGCCCCCGTGCTGCTGTTCGTCGTCGGTGTGGTGCTCATGACCACCGAGGCCCACCCCGAGGCCCGTCCGCGGCTGGTGGTCGGCTCGGCGCTCCTCGCGCTCGGCACGCTCGGCCTGGTGCACATCGGTGTGGGCCTGCCGACCGAGCCCGAGCGCTGGCACGAGGGCGGCGGCGCCGTCGGCTATCTCGCGGCGATCCCGCTGGCGACGGGGCTCACCGTCTGGGTCGCCGTCCCCGTACTGCTGCTCCTGTCGGCGTACGCGTTCCTGCTGCTCATCGACACGCCGCTGCGCGAGGTCCCCGATCTGCTGCGCCGGTTGTCGGGCCGCGCGCTCGACGACGAAGACGACGAGCACGACCCGGCCGACGACGACCTCGCCGACGAGGCCGCGTCCGACGAGCCCGCCGCCGAGCCGGCCCGCCGCCGGCCGTCCCGGCGCAGGCAGGGGTCCTTCGTCGAGCCGTCCCCCGACGCGGCCGAACCTCCGGCGCCACCCGCCGCGCCCCCGGCCGCGGTCGACGAGCCGCCCGCGAAGCCCCGCCGCCCCGCTCCGCCGGTGCAGGCCACCCCGCCGGCCGAGACGGGTGGCGACGGTGTCGGCGAGCAGCTGCGTCTCGCGATGCGCGAGCCCGCAGGCGACACGACCTACGTGCTGCCGCCGAGCGACCTGTTGCCCACGGGTCCACCGCCGCGCACCCGCAGCGCCGCCAACGACCAGATCATCGAGGCGATCAGCGGCGTCCTGGAGCAGTTCAACGTCGACGCGCAGGTCACGGGCTTCACCCGGGGTCCGACCGTCACCCGATACGAGATCGAGCTCGGCCCGGCCGTGAAGGTCGAGAAGATCACCCAGCTGCAGCGCAACATCTCCTACGCGGTGGCGACGGACAACGTCCGGCTGCTCGCGCCGATCCCCGGCAAGTCGGCCGTCGGTATCGAGGTGCCCAACAGCGACCGAGAGATGGTTCGGCTCGGCGACGTGCTGCGCAGCGGCAACGCGCGCAACGAGACCCACCCGCTGGGTATCGGGCTGGGCAAGGACATCGAGGGCCACTTCCTGGTGGCGAACCTCGCGAAGACGCCGCACCTGCTCGTCGCCGGGTCCACCGGCTCCGGCAAGTCGAGCTTCGTCAACTCGATGCTCGTGTCGTTGTTGAGCCGGGCCACGCCGGACGAGGTCCGGATGATCCTCATCGACCCGAAGATGGTCGAGCTGACCCCGTACGAGGGCATCCCGCACCTGATCACGCCCATCATCACCCAGCCGAAGAAGGCGGCGTCCGCGCTGTCGTGGCTGGTGGAGGAGATGGAGCAGCGGTACCAGGACATGCAGGTCAACAAGGTCCGCCACGTCGACGACTTCAACCGCAAGGTGCGCACCGGCGAGATCACCGCGCCGCCCGGCAGCGAGCGGGAGTACCGGCCCTACCCCTACATCCTGTGCATCGTCGACGAGCTGGCCGACCTCATGATGACCGCCCCGCGCGACGTCGAGGACGCGATCGTGCGGATCACGCAGAAGGCCCGCGCCGCCGGCATCCACCTGGTGCTCGCCACCCAGCGCCCGTCCGTCGACGTGGTCACGGGCCTGATCAAGACCAATGTGCCGTCCCGGCTGGCGTTCGCCACGTCGTCGCTGACCGACTCGCGGGTGATCCTGGACCAGCCGGGCGCCGAGAAGCTGATCGGCATGGGCGACGGGCTCTACCTGCCGATGGGGGCGAGCAAGCCGGTCCGCATGCAGGGTGCGTACGTCAGCGACGAGGAGATCTCCTCGGTCGTCGCGTTCGCCAAGGACCAGGCCGAGCCCACCTACACCGAGGGCGTCACGGCGGCGAAGGCCGGCGAGGCGAAGGAGGTCGACGCCGAGATTGGCGACGATCTCGACCTCCTGCTGCAGGCCGCGGAGCTGATCGTGACGTCGCAGTTCGGCTCGACCTCGATGCTGCAGCGCAAGCTGCGGGTCGGCTTCGCGAAGGCCGGCCGGCTCATGGACCTGCTGGAGAGCCGCGAGATCGTCGGGCCGTCGGAGGGTTCGAAGGCGCGCGATGTCCTGATCAAGCCGGACGAGCTGGACGGCGCGCTGTACCTGATCCGCAACGGCAGTGCGCCGGACGTGGATGACGACGAGGAGTAGCTGCTCCTACAGCTGCAGCAGCATCCGGACGTTGCCCAGGGTGTTCGGCTTGACGTGCGCGAGGTCGAGGAACTCCGCCACGCCGGCGTCGTAGCTGCGCAGCATCGCCGCGAACACGTCCGGGGGCACCGGCGTGCCGTCGATCTCGGCGAACCCGTGGCGGGCGAAGAAGTGCTCCTCGAAGGTCAGCACGAAGATCCGGCGCAGGCCCAGCTCCCGGCCCTGCTCGATCAGCGCGGCCACGATGGCGTGGCCCACGCCCTGGCCGACCGTCCGGGGATGCACCGCGACGGTGCGGATTTCGCCGAGGTCCTCCCACATGACGTGCAGTGCGCCGCACCCGACGACCTCGCCGTCGAGTTCGGCGACCAGGAATTCCTGCACCGACTCGTAGAGGTTGACGATCTCCTTGGCCAGCAGCACCCGGCCCGCGTACTCGTCGACCAGGCCTTTGACGGCCATGACGTCCGCGGTCCGCGCGCGACGCACCTGCACCGCAGTCACGGCGGGCAGCGTAGATCATCCACCGATAAGTACCCTTGCCACGTGGTAGTTCCCGACGCACCGCGGCGTGCCGCGCAATCGACCCCGCGGCGTGCCGCGCAATCGACCAAGCGGCGTGCCGCCCTGCTCACCCTCGGTTGTGCCCGCAACGAGGTCGACTCCGAGGAGCTGGCGGGCCGGCTGTCCGGCAGCGGCTGGGAGCTGGTCGACCTCGACGCCGAGGGCGCCGGCACGCCGGACGTCATCGTCGTCAACACCTGCGGCTTCGTCGAGCAGGCCAAGAAGGACTCGATCGACACGCTCCTGGCCGCCTCGGACGTGGCGACGGAGTCGGGTGCCAAGGTCGTGGCCGTCGGCTGCCTGGCCGAGCGCTACGGCGCCGAGCTGGCCGAAAGCCTGCCCGAGGCCGACGCCGTGCTCGGCTTCGACGCCTACCCCGACCTGGCCGAACGCCTCGGCGACGTGCTCGGTGGCCACGCGCCGGCTCCGCACGTGCCGGTCGACCGGCGCACCCTGCTGCCGATCTCCCCGGCGCAACGGCCCGCCGCGGCCGTCGACGTCGCCGTGCCCGGCCACGCCTGGGTGCCCGACCTCTCCCGGGTGCGCCTCTCGGACAAGCCGTACGCCCCGCTCAAGCTCGCCTCGGGCTGTGACCGCCGCTGTGCCTTCTGCGCGATCCCGTCGTTCCGCGGCTCGTTCGTCTCCCGGCCGCCGCACGACGTGCTGAGTGAGGCGGCCTGGCTCACCGGGCAGGGGGTGCGCGAGGTGGTGCTGGTCAGCGAGAACTCCACGTCGTACGGGAAGGACCTGCCCGGCGGCACCCGCGCGCTGGTCGACCTGCTGCCTGCGCTGGCGGCGGTCCCGGGTCTGGACCGCGTGCGCGTGTCGTACCTGCAGCCCGCCGAGGTCCGGCCGGACCTGCTGAAGGTGATCGCCACCACACCCGGCGTCGCGGCCTACTTCGACCTGTCGTTCCAGCACTCGAGCCCCGCCGTGCTGCGCCGCATGCGCCGCTTCGGGTCCACCGCGCAGTTCCTCGACCTGTGCGACCGGATCCGCGCGTTGGCCCCGGAAGCGGGCATCCGCAGCAACGTGATCGTCGGGTTCCCGGGCGAGACCGACGACGACGTCGCCGAGCTCGAGGAGTTCCTGACCTCGGCGCGGCTGGACGCCGTCGGCGTGTTCGGCTACTCGGACGAAGACGGCACCGAGGCCGCGGGCTACGACGGCAAGGTGGCGGCCGAGGAGGTCGCCGCCCGGGTGTCGCGGATCGCGGCGCTCGTCGACGAGCTGATGACCCAGCGGGCCGAGGACCGGATGGGCACCGAGGTCACGGTCCTGGTCGAGCAGGCCGAGGACGACGACTTCGAGTGCACCGGGCGGGCGGAGCACCAGGCCCCGGAGGTGGACGGCGAGTGCGTGCTCGAGCGAGGGTCCGGCCTGGAGGCGGGCGACCTCGTGCGCTGCGTCGTCACCGGGACCGAAGGGGCGGACCTGCAGGTGTCGCCGCGCGAGGTGCTGCCCCGGCGGGCCGCCGCGCTGGCAGGAGCGGGTGCGTCGTGACGACGCGCGGCGGGGAAGTGCGGTGAGCACGCCCGCGGCCGGTGCGCCGCCGCTGCTCAACATCGCGAACGTGCTCACCGGGGTGCGGCTCGTGCTCGTGCCGGTGTTCCTCGCCGCCCTGTTCGTGGACCACGGGCAGAGCGTGGAGTGGCGGGTCGCGGCGTTCGGGGTGTTCGCCGTGGCGGCCTTCACCGACCGCCTCGACGGTCAGCTGGCCCGCAGCCGCGGCCTCGTCACCGCGTTCGGCACGGTGGCCGACCCGATCGCGGACAAGGCCCTCACGGGCTCGGCGCTGATCGGGCTGTCGATGCTCGGTCTCGTTCCGTGGTGGGCGACGGTCGTGATGTTGGGCCGCGAGATCGCCATCACGCTGCTGCGGTTCGCGGTCCTGCGCCACGGCATCATCCCGGCCAGCCGCGGCGGCAAGGCGAAGACGCTGACGCAGGCGATCGCCATCGGGTTCTACCTCCTGCCGCTGCCCGAGCTGATCGGTGCGGCGACGGCAGTGGCCTGGGTGCGTGGTGCGCTGCTCGGCCTCGCGCTGGTGCTCACGGTCGCCACCGGCGCCGACTACGTGCTGCGGGCGATGCGCCTGCGCGCCACTGCGAGCACCGTCGCATCCGACTCGGAGGCCGCGTAGGACCCGCCTGTTCGCCCTGGGCGGACGTGACCACCGGCTCCGCGCGACGACGGGGGAGCGCCCGAGTCGGTACGGTGATTCCACCGGCACGATCCGGTCGGGCGAAGTGAGGGAGGGTGGCATGGCGCTGCTGTTGAGAGAAGCCATCGGTGCCGGCCTCCGGCGTGCCCGCACGGCTCGCCGTCGCACGCTCCGCGACGTGTCCCGTCGAGCCCGGGTCAGCCTGGGCTACCTCTCGGAGGTCGAGCGCGGCCGCAAGGAGCCCTCCAGCGAGCTGCTCGCCGCCATCTGCGAGGCGCTCGACGTCGCCTTGCCGGACCTGTTGACCGAAGCTGCCCAGTCGTTGGCCGGAGCGACGGCCGACGCCGCACCGCGCCTGCCCATCGGCCTGCGCCACGCGGACCTGCGTCTCGCGGGCGCGGACACCGCTCGGCTGGGTGCGCCGCCCGCAGTCATGCCGTTGGCTCCGGGGCGCCCC
Source organism: Pseudonocardia charpentierae (assembly GCF_031845345.1). Lineage (NCBI taxonomy): Bacteria > Bacillati > Actinomycetota > Actinomycetes > Pseudonocardiales > Pseudonocardiaceae > Pseudonocardia > Pseudonocardia charpentierae. The sequence goes on from NZ_JAVREJ010000010.1 coordinate 185,193, forward strand.
GTGGCGCGCGCCGCCGCCTGATCCCCGCACCGTTCGCCGCCGCGCCGGGCACAGTGCCCGGCGGGTACGTGTGCGTGGTTGCGTCCGCACACCCGCCCGGTCCCGACCACCCGGTAGCCTCGATCTCTCAGGGACGCCCCTGAGACGGTCACGGAGAAGATCCCGGATATCGTCGCCGTTCGGTGGAAGCACACCCCGTCCGGTGCCACGATGGGGCCAAGCAAGCGCGCCGGCGACACTGCCCGGTGGCGGACGGTGTCGCACTCGGAGGTAGGCGGAGGTCATGGCCAACCCGTTCACGAAGGCCTGGAAGTACATGATGGCGTTGTTCTCGTCGAAGGTCGACGAGTACGCCGACCCCAAGGTCCAGATCCAGCAGGCCATCGAGGATGCACAACGGCAGCACCAGGCGCTGTCCCAGCAGGCGGCGGCGGTGATCGGCAACCAGCGCCAGCTGGAGATGAAGCTCAACCGCCAGCTCGGCGAGATCGAGAAGCTGCAGGCCTCCGCGCGGCAGGCCCTCGTCCTGGCCGACCGGCAGCGGGCGTCCGGCGACGAGGCGGGCGCGCAGCGCTACGAGGAGACCGCGCAGGTCTACGCGTCGCAGCTGGTCACCGCCGAGCAGTCGGTGGAAGACCTCAAGACGCTGCACGACCAGTCGCTGCAGGCGGCCGGGCAGGCCAAGAAGGCCGTCGAGCGCAACTCGATGATGCTCCAGCAGAAGATCGCCGAGCGCACCAAGCTGCTCAGCCAACTGGAGCAGGCGAAGATGCAGGAGCAGGCGGCCAACTCGCTGCGGCAGATGACCGAGCTCTCGGCGCCGGGGAGCACCCCCTCGTTGGAGGACGTCCGCGACAAGATCGAGCGGCGCTACGCCAACGCGATCGGGCAGGCGGAGCTCGCCCAGAACTCGGTGCAGGGCCGCATGCTCGAGGTGCAGGAGTCGACGATCGACATGGCCGGGCAGAACCGGCTGGAGCAGATCCGGGCGTCCCTGCGGGGCGCCCCGGTCGCCGGCGAGGTCACGGCGGGCCAGCCCGCGGCGACGCAGCAGTCGTCCGCTCCGGCCCCGGCTGACCCGCAGGTCACGCGCCCGGTCCAGCAGCCTGGCACGAACTGATCGCGCCAGTGGACGTCGCCCATCCCCTCGGGGTGGGCGACGTTCGCGTCTCCGGGCGCGGACGGGCGCGCTATCGCCGGGAGCGGGCGGTGCGGGCCGCCGCACCGTGCAGGGGCGCCGGCGACGGCCCGGGCTGGCACCGCGGGCACCAGTAGGCGATCCGGGCGTACACGCCGTCGCCCTGCTCACCGACCGCGATCCGGGTACCGCAGCGGAAGCAGCGCTGCCGCCCCCGCTCGAAGACCCAGTGCTGTCGGCCCCGGCCGAGTTCCCCGGTGGTCGACTGCTCGGGCCGGTCCTTGTTGCGGAGCAGCAGCTCGCGCGACAGGGCGACGGCGCGGGCCGGGTCGGGAACGTCGCGGACGAGCGTCCAGGGGGACAGGCCCAGCAGGAAGCACACCTCGGCCTTGTAGAGGTTGCCCACACCGGCCATGACGCGTTGCTCCAGCAGCACCAGGCCCAGCTCGTGGTCGCGTCGCGCGGTGAACCGGCGCAGCGCCTCGGCGGCGTGCGCGTCGTCCCACTCCGGATCGAGGAGATCCGGCCCGAGGTGCCCCACCACGCGGTCCTCGGCGTCGGTGGGAAGCAGTTCCAGGTCGTGCAGTGCGAAGCCGACGGCCACCCGCTCCGCGGTCGCGAGGACGGCGCGCGCCTCGTACGCCGGCCGCCGCCACGCCATCCCGGGCCGGTACAGGTGCCACGAGCCGTCCATCCGGAAGTGGCTGTGCAGGCTTCGGCCGTCGTCGAAGCGGGTCAGCATGTGCTTGCCCACGCTGCGCACACCCAGCACCGTGCGTCCGGCCAGGTTCTCCTCGGCCAGCCGGGGGTGCCGCAGCTCCCCGCGCACGAGCAACTGACCGGCGAGCGCGGCGTGCAGGCGCTTTCCGGCGAGATAGACGGTGTCGCCCTCGGGCACGATGCGACGGTATCCCGGAACGGCTCGGCCGACACCGGTACCGTGTGGAAGGGCGACTGTGGAGCGATGGAGCGAGGTGGGCATGGCACGCGTGGCCGCGACGCTCTCCGTCCTCACGGTGCTGCTCCTCGGTGCCGCCATCGTCACGGACGACCCCGGCATGCTCCTCGCCCTCCTCGGCGCAGCCCTGTGGGCGCTGGGGTGCGCGCACGGCGGCCCCGCGACGGTGGTGCAGGGGCCTGCCGTCGTCGTCCGCGGCCGCCACACCCGTCACACCGCGGACGCCACGTCCCGCCAGCACCACCCCGACTCCGCTGGCCGTCCGCGTCCGCGAGCTCCCGGAGCGATGCTGCCGGCGGTCTGAGTTCTCCGGGTGCCTCGCACCCGTGATCGCCGGCTCTCGTGTCCCGGTCTCGGCGATCCTCGGAGTTCCTCGTGCTCGACGTCCTGTACTACCCCGTCTCGGCCGTCATGTGGTTCTGGCACACGCTCTTCGCGTCGGCCCTGGGCCCCTCCAGCGGGCTCGCCTGGGCGCTGTCGGTCGTGTTCCTGGTGCTCACCCTGCGCGCCCTGATGATCAAGCCGTTCCTCGTGCAGATGCGCTCGGCGGGCGATGCGTGCGCTGTCCCCCCAGCTGACCGAACTGCGCATGCGCCACGGCGACGACCGCCGCAAGTTGGCGGAGGAGACCCAGAAGCTGCAGAAGACCCACGGCGTGAGCCCGCTCAGGGCGCTGCTTCCCGCGCTGATCCAGGTGCCGGTGTTCCTCGCTCTGCTGCACGTGCTGCGCTACTTCAACCGGCCCGGGCTGACCTTCGAGCAGAACGCCGCCATCCCCAACTACGTGTTCGGTCCTGCGCAGGTTCGGTCGTTCCTGGAGGCGCGGCTGTTCGGGGCTCCGCTCTCGGCCTGGATCCACATGCCGCAGGAGCTCCTCGACTCCTTCGGCGGCCACGTCGACCGGATCGAGGTCATCGCGGTCGCCGTGCCGCTGATGGTGCTGGCCGCGGTCGCGACCCACCTCACGGCACGGGCGTCGCTGCGCCAGCAGGCGAACGCTGCGCCGGTCGGGGCGGCGGCCGGACCGACCGAGATGGCCATGCGGGTCATGCGGCTGACGCCGTGGATCTTCCCGCTCGGTGTGCTGCTGGGCGGGCTGTTCGCCGCCTTCCCCATCGCGATCCTCCTGTACTGGCTGACCAACAACCTGTGGACGCTGGTCCAGCAGCGCATCGTCTTCCGCAAGTTCGCCGCCGAGGAGGCCGCCCGGCCGGTCCTTCCCCTCGCAACCGTGGCGCCCGCCGTCGTCGCGCACCGGGAGCCGGCCCCGGTGCTGCGCCCCGGCGCCAAGCCGGTCGCTCCCTGGACCTCCGGTGCCGTCAGGCACCCGACGAACGCGGCGTCGCGGACCGGCGGCAAGGCGGCAGCGGGACCGCGCGGTCCGGCCCGCCGCCACTGATCGGCCTTACCCGATCCGAACACGGGATCGACGGGGCCCGAACGTGCGCGGGCCACGCTCTGTCCCGTCCGGCACGGTGCCGGACGGGACCAGAGGAGACCGCGCAGATGCCGACGACCGTCCGCCGGATCGGAAGGATCGCCGCCGCGGCGGCCGTATCGGCGGGCCTGCTGCTCGCCGGTGCAGGCCCCGCCCTGGCCGACGATCCCGGTGCGCCCGACACCCAGGGTCCGATCACGCTGAGCCCCGAGCAGGCCACCCGGGTCTGCACCCAGCGGATCCCGAGGATCCTCTCGCGCATCGACCGGGTGACCACCCGGATCAACGCCGACGCGGGCACCCGGGGCTCGACGGCGTGGCTGCAGGCGCGGGAGGACAAGGCCAAGACCGCCGGCGACACCGACGCCGCGAGCCGGATCCAGCAGCGCATCGACGCGCGTCCCGGCAAGCTCGACGGGTTGGCTGCCGCGAAGAAGCGGGTCACCGACTTCCGCGACGCGAACTGCGCCTCGTGAGCACACCGACGCGCCAGCGGACCGCCGGTATCCGTCGCGTGCCGAAGGCGGCCGTCCTGTTGCTCCTGGTCGCGCTCGTGCTCGGCGGGTGCCGGTCGGCGGACCGCGCCGCCGCGTCCGCGACACCGGCCGGCGGCACCGCATCGACCGGTTCGCGCACCGGCACCTCCACGGACCCGCTCGCGGACGTCGAGGCCACGGTCGGCGCCGTCGAACGTGACGTCGACATCGCCCCTGACGCGGACGCCGGCGCCGCGGAGCGGTGACCGTGCTGCGGGCTCCTACCAGGGACGGTGACACGATCGGCGCCACAGTCACCCGCCGAGAGGCAGTACCCGTGCCCGGAGCCGAACCCGAACCGCGCGGTCTGGTCCTCGTCGTCGAGGACGACCGGGCCATCGCCGAGCTCGTCCGGCTCTACCTGCGCCGGGAGGGTTTCGCGGTCCAGGTCGAGACCGACGGCGCGGCCGCACTCGGCGCCGTCGGCCGGCTGCGCCCCGTCGCGGTCGTCCTCGACATCGGCCTGCCCGGGATGGACGGCGTGGAGGTCTGCCGCCGGATGCGCGCCGCCGACGACTGGACTCCCGTGCTGTTCGTGACGGCGCGCGACGACGAGGTCGACCGGATCGTCGGCCTCGAGCTGGGTGCCGACGACTACGTCACCAAACCGTTCAGCCCCCGCGAGCTGGTCGCCCGGGTCCGCGCCGTGCTGCGCCGCGCAGGCGGCGCACCGCACCGCGAGGAGGAGCTGACGATGGGGTCGGTCCGCGTGCAGGTGGACCGGAGGCGGGTACACGTCGACGACCGTGAGGTCGAGCTCACCGCCACCGAGTTCGCGCTGCTGACCCACCTCATGCGTGCACCGGCGCGGGTGTTCACCCGCGAGCAGTTGCTGGGCGCGGTGTGGGGCTACTCCGCCGCGGCCGGCACCCGCACCGTCGACGTCCACGTCGCCCAGCTCCGCGCCAAGCTCGGCTCCGCCAGCCCGATCCGGACCGTGCGGGGAACCGGCTACGCCGCGGAGTGCCGGTGAACACCCCCGAGCCCGCGCCCCTGTTCACGCCCGCGACGACTCCGCGACCGGCGGCCCCGCCGGCGTCGCCGACGGTCCCTCTGCCTCCGCCGGCGAGGCCGCCGTCGGACGGCCCCGCAGGCCCGGACAGCGTCATCGGCGCGGCGCCGCCCACCCGGCGACGGGCGGCGGGCGGATCCTCGGCGCGGCGCCGGTCGCGGTCGTCGTTGGCGGTGCGCGTCACCGCAGCGTGCCTGCTGGTGGCCGTCGTGGCCGTGGGGGTGGCGGGGCTCGTCGCCGTACGGCTCGTCGCGGTCACCGCCCGGACCGTCACCCAGGACGTCCTGTCCCAGCAGGCCGACGTCGTGGCGGCGCAGCTGGCCGAGACCGGCGGCGGGCTTCGCGGGGGCGGGGGGATGCGCCGGGTGGTGGACGTGCTCGCCGGCCAGGGGGTCACGGTCGTCGTGCTGACGACGCGCGGCGCGCGGAACGCGGGATTGCTCGCGCCGGTACTCGAGCAGGCCGGGGTGCAGCGGGTGCTCGGCGGGCAGCCGGTGTCCACCCAGGTGGTGTCGGGCGGCGTGCGGTATCTGGTGGAGGCGCGTCCCGCACCCGTCGGCGGGTTCGCACTGGTCCGCACCAGCGACACCGGCCCGCTCGGCGGCGGCGTCGTGCGGCGCAATCTCACCGTCGCGCTGCTCGCCGGTATCGCGGTCGCCGTGGTCGTGGGTGTCGTGGTCGGGCAGCTCATGGCCCGCCCGCTGCGGCGGACCGCGACCGCCGCCCGGCTGCTCCGGTCGGGACGGCGGGACGTCCGGGTGCCCGTCGGCGGGCCGGCCGAGGTGTCGGCCGTCGCCGGAGCCGTGAACGAGCTGGCCGACGCGCTGGCCCGCAGCGAGGAACGTCAACGCCACTTCCTGCTGTCGGTCTCCCACGAGCTGCGGACGCCGTTGACCGCGGTCCGCGGGTTCGCCGAGTCGCTGGCCGACGGCGTCGTCACCGGGCCCGACACCGCCGACGCCGGACGGGTGATCGTCCGCGAGGCCGAGCGGCTGGACCGGCTCGTCGGCGACCTCATGGAGCTGGCCCGGCTGGAGGCCGACGACTTCCGGCTCGATCCGGTGCCGGTCGACCTCGCCGCGTTGGCCACCGACGCCGCGGCGGTGTGGGCGGCGCGCTGTGCCGACGCCGGCGTGCGGTTCGTGCTCCAGGCAGGCCCGACCCGGCAGGTCCCCGCCGATCCCCGGCGCCTGCGGCAGGTCGTCGACGGGCTGGCGGAGAACGCGCTGCGGGTCGCGCCGGCCGGAGCGCCGCTCGTGATCGCGACGGGCGGGGATGCCGCGGTGTCGTGGATCCAGATCCGCGACGGCGGCCCCGGCCTCGACCCGCACGACTACCCGGTGGTGTTCGAGCGGGGCGTTCTGCACGACCGCTACCGCGGCCGCCGCCCGGTCGGCTCCGGCGGGGTCGGGCTCGCGCTCGTGCACGGCCTGGTGACGCGGATGGGCGCGACGATCCGGGCGTCTCCCGCCCCCGAGGGCGGGGCCTGCTTCACCGTGTCCTTCCCCTGAGGAGCCTTCCGCTGACCCGTCCTTCCCGGCTCACGCGCGCAGGCGCAGGCCCTTCGGCGTCACCCGGAACCCGGCTTCGGTGAGCACGTCGGCCAGCGCCGAGCCGAGCGAGTCGACCCCGTCCGCGCGTTCGACGGCCAGGGTGCCGAGCCAGCCCTCGTGCACCGCACCGGCGAGGGCCTCGGCCGCGGCCTGCAGCTCCCCGCGCTCGTCGGTGAACGACAGCAGCGAGCGCCCGCCCCGCTCGACGTAGAGCACCGCCGCCCCGTCGACCAGCACCACGAGCGCCCCCGCCTTGCGGCCCGGCCGGTGCGCGGTCTCCCCGAAGGTGCCCGGCCAGGGCAGCGACGCGCCGTAGGGCTGGGCAGGATCCGCGGCGGCGAGCACGACCCGGGAGGGCCCGGTGGGGGGTCCGGGCGGGCCGAAGCCACCGGCGCGAGCGTCCACCGGTTCGAGGCCGTCGGCCGGGGGTGCCGGATAGCCGGACCCGCCGTCCGTGCCGTCCGGCCGCGACAGCGCCCGCACCCGGTCGATCGCCCCCGGCACCGCGAACTGTGCGGCGCCGAGCCCCTCGACGATGTAGCCGCGGCGACAGCGCCCGGAGTCCTCCATCGCCCGCAGCACCCGGTACACCGCGGCGAATCCACCCGCGACGCGCTCCGTGGCCAGCGCACCTCGGGTCAGCACCCCGTGCCGCTCCAGGAACGCCTCGGCACGGGCGTGCGCCCGGCGGGTCGCGTCGGGCTCGCGGTCCGGTGCGACGGCCCACCGGCCGCCCACCGACGCCGGGCCGGACCGGCTGGGCATCGCGGGCCGTCCCGCCCGCAGCTGGGCGTAGCGGCCGCGCGGTGTCGTGCGCCGGGTTCGGTGCGCCCCACCGCCGCCCCGGCCTCCGCCCAGACGGGCGCGCAGCGGCGCCATGGTGTCGTTCGTGAGCAGTCCCGCCCACACCAGGTCCCAGACCGCCGCGACCACGGCGTCGTCGCCCGGCGTCGGTTCACCGAGCTCGATCAGGACGCGCCCGGCGCGTTCGGCGAGCTCCCGGAAGAACAGGGCTCCGCCACCGGCGTAGCCGAGCGGCCCGCCCGCCGACGCCGGCGCACCGGCACCGACCGGCGGAACGGTGTCCGCGCGGGACCCGTCCGGCGGAGCGAGGTCCGGCCGTCCGAGCGCGGCGAGCAGCGCCCGGTGCACGGGTGTCGAGACGAGGTCCGGGTCCGGCTCCGGGAGGAGCAGGTCGGCGACGTCGGTCGGCGCGACCGCCAGCCACCCGTCGACGCCCGCCAGTGCGCCGCAGCCGGTCCAGGTGACCTCGCCCGCCGCGGTCAGCTCGTCGAGCAGCGCCGGGGTGTAGCCGGGCAGCCGCGCGGGCAGGATGAGCGACTCGAGCGCACTGGCCGGCAGCGGGGCCCCGGCCAGCTGCTCGACCACCCCCATGACGTCGTCGGCGCCCGGCGCCCGCCGCATCCGCCCGCGCCGGCCTCCGGGGGTGACCTGCACGCCCTGCCATGCCGGCAGGAACCGGCCCAGCGCCCGAGGTTCGACCGGCTCGACCTCTGACCGCAGCCGGGCCAGCGAGGCCCGCCGCAGCCGCCGGAGCACCTCCGCCTCGCAGTACTCGGTGCCGTCGCCGTGTCCTGTCGCGAGGGCGGCGGGCCGCAGCTCGCCGCGGACCAGCCTGCCGATCCCGACCAGCCGGTCCAGCACCCCGGAGACCACGGCGACGCCGAGGCCGAAGCGGGCCGCCGCCTCGGCCGCCCGGAACGGCCCGTGCGTGCGGGCGTGGCGCAGCAGCAGATCGCCCAGCGGATCCGGCACCGGCTCGGTGAACGTCTCGGGCACGCCGACGGGCAGCGGTGCGCCGAGTGCGTCGCGGACGCGACCGGCGTCTTCGATCGAGGTCCACCGCTCCTCGCCGGCGATGCGGACCCGGATCACCCGCCGCGTCGCCTCCAGCTCGGTGAGCCACTCGGCCGCGACGCCGCGGGCGCCCGCTTCGTCCTTGGACAGCGGCCCGAGGAACCGGAGCAGGTCCGCCGCGCCCTCGGCGTCGCGGGCGTGCCGGTCCGGGGCGAGCCGCTGCAGCGACTGCTCGACCTCGGTGACCACCTCGGGATCGAGCAGCTCGCGGATCGCCTCCGAGCCCAGCAGCTCGGCCAGCAGCGTCGAGTCGAGCGCCAGCGCGGCCGCCCGCCGCTCGGCCAGCGGGGCGTCGGTCTCGTAGAGGAACATCCCGACGTAGCCGAACAGCAGGCTGCGCGCGAACGGCGACGGCGACGCCGTCACCACCTCGGTCACCCGCACCTTCCGCGCCGCGATGTCGCTCATCAGGCCGCGCAGCCCCGGCAGGTCGTAGACGTCCTGGACGCACTCGCGCATCGCCTCCAGCGTCACCGGGAACTGCTCGTACTTCCCGGCCACCGCCAGCAGCTGCGCGGACTTCTGGCGTTGCTGCCACAGCGGCGACCGCCGCTTCGGGTCGCGGCGGGGGAGCAGCAGCGCGCGCGCCGCACACTCCCGGAACCGCGATGCGTACAGCGACGAGCCGCCGAGCTCGGCGACCACGATCTGCTCGACCTCCGCGGGGTCGAGGAGCACGTCCTCGGCCGTCGGCACGACCTCGGCGCCCGTGTCGTCGACGGTGTCCGGCAGCCGCAGCACGATGCCGTCGTCCGCCCCGGAGGCGTGCACCTCCACCCCTCGCCGTTCCCGCATCCGCGCCGCGATCGCCAGCGCCCACGGGCCGTTGACCTGCGCACCGAACGGGGAGTGCACCACGAGCCGCCAGTCGCCCAGCTCGTCGCGGAACCGCTCGACGAGGATCGTCCGGTCGCTGGGCACGTGCCGGGTGGCCTCCCGCTGCTCGCGCAGGTACGACAGCAGGTTGTCCACCGCCCACTCGTCGAGCCCCGCCGACGTGGCCCGGGCACGGGCGTCGTCGTCGGCCAGCCCCGTCATCTCCCGGACGAAGGCGCCCACGGCTCGGCCCAGCTCGAGCGGCCGCCCGATCGACTCGCCCTTCCAGAACGGCATCCGCGCGGGCACCCCCGGCGCCGGGGTGACGATCACGCGGTCGTGCGTGATGTCCTCGACCCGCCAGCTGGAGGTGCCGAGCAGGAAGGTGTCGCCGACCCGCGACTCGTAGACCATCTCCTCGTCCAGCTCGCCGACCCGCGACCCGCGGCCGTCGGCGCCACCGGGGGTGGTGACCGTGAACAGGCCGCGGTCCGGGATGGTGCCGCCGGAGGTGACCGCCAGCCGCTGCGCGCCCGGACGGCCGCGCAGCTCGTCCGTGACCCGGTCCCACGTGATGCGCGCCCGGAGCTCCCCGAACTCCTCCGACGGGTACCGCCCGGCCAGCATGTCGAGCACGGCGTGCAGCGCGGAGTCGGGGAGTGCCGCGAACGGCGCGGCCCGCCGCACCACCGCCGCCAGCTCGCCGACGGTCCACGGATCGAGCGCCACCATCGCCACGACGTGCTGCGCCAGGACGTCGAGCGGGTTGCGCGGGTAGCGCAGCGACTCGATCGCCCCCGCCACCATCCGCTCGGCGACCACCGTGCACGAGACGAGGTCGCCGCGGTACTTGGGGAAGACCACGCCCCGGGACACGGCGCCCACCTGGTGCCCGGCCCGGCCGACCCGCTGCAGACCCGAGGCGACGCTCGGCGGCGCCTCCACCTGCACCACGAGGTCGACCGCTCCCATGTCGATGCCCAGCTCGAGGCTCGACGTCGCGACGACGCACGGCAGCAGCCCGCCCTTGAGCTCCTCCTCGACCACCGTCCGCTGCTCGCGGGACATCGATCCGTGGTGCGCCTTGGCGACGACGGGCGGCGCGCCGCCGCCGATCCCGGACTGCCCGACCGCCTCGGCCGGGAAGGTCTCGAGGTCGACCTTCTCCTCCGCCTCCTCGGCGGCGAGCTCGTTCAGCCGCGCCGTCAGCCGCTCGGCCAGCCGCCGGGAGTTCGAGAACACGATCGTCGAGCGGTGCTGCCGGACGAGCTCCAGCAACCGCCGTTCCACAGCCGGCCAGATCGACGGCCGCTCCGCCGTGCCTGCGGCCGACCCGATGACCTCCTCGTCCGACGAACCCGGCGCCGGCCGTTCGTCGAGCGCCGCGAGGTCCGGCACCGGCACCTCGACGGACACCTCGATGGTCTTCGGTATGGGGGGCTGGACGACCTCGACCGGCCGTGCCCCGGCGAGGAACGTGGCGACCTCGTCCAGCGGCCGCACCGTCGCCGACAGCCCGATCCGCTGGGCCGGCGCTCCGCCGGCTCCCACGAGCAGGGCGTCGAGCCGCTCCAGCGACAGCGCGAGATGGGCACCCCGCTTGGTGCCCGCCACCGCGTGCACCTCGTCCAGGATCACCGTGCGCACCCCGCGCAACGACTCGCGAGCCGCCGAGGTGAGCAGCAGGAACAGCGACTCCGGCGTGGTGACCAGCACGTCGGGCGGGGTGCGGGCGAACAGCCGCCGCTCGTCCGCCGGGGTGTCGCCGGTGCGCATCCCCACCGTGATTTCGGGGGGCGGCAGGCCGGCGCGCTGAGCAGCCTGCCGGATGCCGGCGAGCGGCGAGCGCAGGTTGCGCTGCACGTCGACCGCCAGTGCCTTGAGGGGTGAGACGTAGAGGACCCGGCAGCGGTGCCGCGGATCCGGCGGCGGGGCGTCCGCCGCCAGCCGGTCCAGCGCCCACAGGAACGCGGCGAGGGTCTTTCCCGAGCCGGTGGGTGCGACCACGAGCGCGTGCCGGCCCGCCTGCGCGGCCTCCCATGCCCCCTCCTGGGCCGCGGTGGGCGCCGCGAAGGCCCCGCGGAACCAGTCGCGGGTGGCGGGGGAGAAGCCGTCGAGTGCACTCACGCCACCGATTGTGCGTCCGACCACCGACAGTTTGTCGTCCGCACGGGTCGACCGGCGCCGTTGCGGGAATCCGCCGGAGTTCCCACCACGAACGGAAGGCCGCCATGACCGACCTGAAGCCGGACATCGTCCGGTTGATCCTTTCCGACCACGAGACGTTCCGGGCGACGTTCGCGCAGCTCGCCGACCTGCGCGACGAGCCGCAGGCCGCCGCGGTGCTGTGGGGCGAGCTCGCGGCCCACCTCGAGGTGCACGCGTCCGCCGAGGAGGCGCACTTCTACCCGGCGCTGCTGCAGAAGGTCGACGGCAGCGAGGACGAGACCAAGGACGCGATCCACGACCACGACGAGATCCGCCAGGGGATCCGCCGCGCGGCGGCGGCCGAGGCCGGCAGCGACGAGTGGTGGGCCGGCATCCAGGACGCCCGGGAGGCCAACGACGAGCACCTGGCCGAGGAGGAGCGCGACGACCTGCCCGACTTCCTGCGATCCGCGTCGGTGGAGGACCGCCAGGAGCTCGGCGCCCTCTTCACGAGGTTCAAGGACGAGCACCCGTGGGCGGCAGGCCTGGACTACTCGGACAAGGATCCCGACGAGTTCGTGAAGCAGAACGGCTGAGGCGCGGGGGCGCGAGGACGAGCGCGGCACCGACCGCCGCCGCGATCGCGCCGGGAAGGGCGAGCGGCGCCGGAGCCTGGCCGAACATCGCCCACACCCACAGCGCGGTGACCGGCGGCGTGAGGTAGAGCAGCGTGCTCGTCCGCATCGCCCCGGTCCGCCGCAGCATCAACAGGTACGTCCCGTATCCGCCGAACGACGACAGTACGACGGTCCACGCCACCGCCCACCAGAACGTCGGATCGGCAGGTGGGCGCAGCTGTCCCGTCGTCGCCGCGAGAGCGAGCACCGCGGCCGCCGCGGCGCCGGTCTGGACGACGAACCCGTCGATCGGCGCCGACCCGGTGCGCCACCGCCGCTCGAGCAGGGTGCCCGCGGCCAGCGCCACCGTCCCGGCGGCCGGAAGCAGGAACGCCCATGCCGGCGCCGTGCCGGGCCCGAGGTCGCCCGCGACGACGAGGCCGACCCCGGCGAGACCCACTGCGAGCCCGCAGCGCTGCCGCACGGACGTCCGGTCCGGCCCCGCCACGGCGACGAGCAGCGGCTGTGTCGCGGCGATCAGCGCTGCGGTACCCGTCGGGACACCCAGCTCGATCCCGGTCACCACGCCCTCGAGGTAGGCGACCTGGATCAGCAGACCGAGTACGGCGTGCCGCCGGACATCACCCCGCGGGATCCGAGGGCGGCGTACGGCCGCGACCACCCCGAGCACCGCCGCCGCGCAGAGGAAGCGCCAGGCCAGCAACGTCGTCGCGGTCGCGGCCTCCGTGCCGAGCCGGGCGCCGACGAATCCCGAGCTCCACAACATCACCAGCGCCACGGCGAGCGCGGCATCCGTTCCTCGTCGGTCCATGTCCGGCAGGTAACCATACCGGTGGGTATACTCGCAGTGCACCAGGAGGTGGCCCGTGACTGCACTGAATTCACTGAATGCGCCGACCCTGCCCGAGGTCCCGTTCGACAGCCCGACGCTGACCCCTGCCGGCGAGCGCCTCCTCGACGCGGCGTCCGAGCTGTTCTACCGGCGGGGGATCCGCGCCGTCGGCGTCGACCTCGTCGCAGAGGTCGCCGGCACCACGAAGAAGACGCTGTACGACCGGTTCGGGTCGAAGGACGAACTGGTCGCGCTCTACCTGCGCCGTCGGGCCCGGCGGTGGCAGGACTTTCTCCTCCCGTACCTGCAGGACTCCGGCCCGGACCGGCTCGCGGCCGTATCCGCGGTCTTCGACGCCCTCGACGCCTGGCTGCGGGAGCAGGGCCGGGGGTGCGCCTTCGTCAACGCGTACGCCGAGGTGGGCGGCACCGGCCATCCGGCCGAGGCGGTGATCCGCACGGAGAAGGACTGGATGCGGCAGGTGTTCGTCGCACTCGCCGGCGACGAGTCGCTCGGCGCCGAGCTGCATCTGCTCTACGAAGGCGCGGTGGTCCTGCACACCGCAGGCGGGCGCCACGACGCCGTCCCGATCGCGCGGGCGGCAGCGGCCCGCCTGGTCGGTTAGCGCCTGCGCTGCTGCCACCACCAGCGCAGCAGCAGGACCAGCGAGGTCAGCAGCGCCAGCAGCACGACGGCCTGCCCGAGCGGCGACGAGAATCCCGTCGGATCGCCGGCCGTCAGGAGAACGTGCATACCGGACACGGTACCCACGCGCAGGTCCTGCAGCCGCCGTTACCGTGGACGTCGTGCGCCTGACCCAGTTCCGCGACCTCATGAACGACGAGTTCGGGCCGGCCCGCGCCGCCGCCCTGACCCGGGATCACGTGTTCGCCGAACTCGGTGACCGGACGGTCGAGCAGGCCCTGGAGGCCGGCATCCCTCCGCGGAAGGTCTGGCGCGTGGTGTGCGAGGTCTACGAGGTGCCGGTCGCCCGCCGATAGCTCGAACGGGTGTTCGTCCGACCGCCGGGCGCCGCAGAATAACCGACGGGCGTGTCCCGACCGAGATCGAACGCCTGTTCGGATAGAATCCGTCCACATCGCCTCGCGGCTGTCCACAGCTGACGACGCGAACGCGGAACTGTCGGTGCCACCCCTTACGGTTTCGTTCGTGGGTCCCCGCCAGTCACGCACGCCGCAGTCCCGTCCCGCAGAGCGCACACCAGCGAGGTTGCAAGAGATGAACGCACCGGATCGCGAGAAGGCGCTGCAGCTCGCCCTCGCCCAGATCGAGAAGAACCACGGCAAGGGCTCGGTGATGCGGCTGGGCGACGACACGCGCCCTCCGATCGGCATCATCCCCACCGGCTCGATCGCCCTCGACGTGGCGCTCGGCGTGGGCGGCCTGCCCCGCGGCCGTGTGGTGGAGATCTACGGCCCGGAGTCCAGCGGTAAGACCACGGTCGCCCTGCACGCGGTGGCCAACGCCCAGGCCGCCGGGGGCATCGCCGCGTTCATCGACGCCGAGCACGCGCTCGACCCGGACTACGCCAAGGCGCTCGGGGTGAACACGGACGACCTGCTGGTCTCCCAGCCGGACACCGGTGAGCAGGCTCTCGAGATCGCCGACATGCTGATCCGCTCCGGCGCGCTCGACATCATCGTCGTCGACTCGGTGGCCGCGCTGGTGCCCCGCGCGGAGATCGAGGGCGAGATGGGCGACAGCCACGTCGGCCTGCAGGCCCGGCTGATGAGCCAGGCGCTGCGCAAGATCACCGGTGCGCTGAGCAACTCCGGCACCACGATGATCTTCATCAACCAGTTGCGGGAGAAGATCGGCGTCATGTTCGGCTCTCCGGAGACGACCACGGGCGGTAAGGCGCTGAAGTTCTACGCCTCGGTCCGGCTCGACATCCGGCGCATCGAGACGCTCAAGGACGGCACCGACATGGTCGGTAACCGCACCCGCGTGAAGGTCGTCAAGAACAAGGTCGCGCCGCCGTTCAAGCAGGCCGAGTTCGACATCCTCTACGGCGTCGGCATCAGCCGGGAGGGCTCGCTGGTCGACGTCGGTGTGGAGCAGGGGATCGTCCGCAAGTCCGGTGCCTGGTACACCTACGAGGGCGACCAGATGGGGCAGGGCAAGGAGAACGCCCGCAAGTTCCTCCGCGAGAACCCGGACGTCGCCGCCGAGATCGAGAAGCGGATCAAGGAGAAGCTCGGGATCGGCGCAGTGCTCGACGCGGCGGTCGAGCCGCTGCCGGCACCGGTCGACTTCTAGGCCGCGGTGAAGGACGACTCCCACCCGGACCGGTCGGCTCGCGTCGACCGGCCGGTCAGGGTGGTGCGCTTCGAGGAACTCGGGGCCTCGAACGGCAGTGAGTCCCGTGTCGCTGGTTTCGACGACCTCGATGCGGCCGAGGAAGGTCGTCCGCTGGCCCGGGTGATCAGCCTCGACTCGGTCGCGGGCCGGCGGGTTCCCCGCGAGGCAGGCGACGACGGTATCCCGCCGGATCGCCCGTTGCCCCGCGGTCGTCGGAAGCATCGGGATGCCGAGGTGCCTGTCGACCGGCCCGGCGACCCAGCTCCACCCGATCGTGCCGACCGCTCTGCCGTCGACGACGCGCCGGATGTCGTCCCGCCCGACGGCCCGCTGCCGCGCGGTCGTCGCGGGCGCGCACGCGTCGGCCGGCTCGGCCCGGACGCTCCGGATCCCGAGTTGCCACAGCCGGCGGCGGATCCTGCCGCGATCGCCCGGGAGATCTGCCTGCGGCTGCTCACCGACCGGGCCCGTACGCGCCAGGAACTCGCGCAGGCACTCGCCCGCAAGGGCGTTCCGGCCGAGGCGGCGGCGTCGGTGCTCGACCGCTTCAGCGAGGTCGGCCTGATCGACGACGCGGCGTTCGCCGGGCAGTACGTGCACTCGCGGCACGAGTACCGGGGGTTGGGGCGGCGCGCGATCGCCGTGGAGCTGCGCCGGAAGGGCGTCGCCGACGACATAGCGAAGGAGGCGCTCGCCGAGGTCGACACCGAGTCGGAAGACCGACGCGCGCGCGAGCTGGTCGACCGCAAGCTGCGCTCCCTCGCCGTCGACACGCCGGAGCAGCGTGCCACCGCCGCCCGGAGGCTGGTCGGCATGCTCGCCCGCAAGGGCTACGGCGCCGGCACGGCATACCGCGTGGTCCGGGAGGCGATCGCCGAGCACGGCGCGGAGCCGGACGAGCTGGAAGCCGACATGCACGGCGAATAGAGGTCCGCGGCATCGCCGCCCTCTCGGCACCCGTTCGGCTCATCGTTCACTGGTCCCCGGCGCGTAACGCGATGATCGGTCCGGGCGAGTGCAGCGACGTGTGCGAATGGCGTACGCGGTGGCAGTCGAATGGGTGGGGAAAGGTCGGAAATGGCCGATACGGTGCCGTTCACGAGCAACTACACCGACGTCAGCACGTACGACGGCTACCAGTTCGAGTTCTACTGCCGCCGCTGCGGCAACGGTCACCGTTCCGCCTTCCGGCCCGCGGTCACCAGCTTCGGCGGGCGGATCGCCGAGCTGGGCGGCAGCCTTCTCGGCGGCGAGCTCGGGTCGCGGATCCAGCAGGTCGGCATGTTCGCGCAGTACGGCCGCAGCAGCACCCGTGGCGTCACGAACGACCAGCGGTTGCGGGAGGCGGCCGAAGACGTCGCCGAACAGTTCCACCAGTGCCGCGGGTGTACGGAGTGGGTGTGCCGGCAGGTCTGCTGGAACGAGCCGACGGGGCTCTGTCACCAGTGCGCGGCCCAGCGTCTGTCCGCCGCCTCCGCCGGGGTGGGTTGTCCGAACTGCGGTGCCGTGGGATCCGGCCGGTTCTGCGGCGACTGCGGCACGCCCCTGGCCCGGTCGGTGGCCTGCCGGAGCTGTGGTGCCGACACCCAGGGCGCCCGGTTCTGCGGGCAGTGCGGCACCCCGGCCGGATGATCACCAGCGAATGATCTCGGGCGCGACGACTCAGCCCGATGGCTGCCCGAGCACCTGCACGTCGCCGACGAAACCGCCGGCGGCGGAGAGCTCGCCCAGGAACTCCATCAACGTGTCGCAGAACGCCTGCACGGCCTGGCTCTGCGTGAGATCCGCCCGCCTGGCCAGCGCGACGGTCCGGTACAGCGGCGGGTTCAGCGCGGTGCGGCGCAGCCGGGGGCGGCCCGCGAACACCAGGTCCGGCACCACGGCCACGCCGGTGCCGGCCTCCACCAGACGCAGCACCGCGTCCATCTCCCCACCCTCCACGGCGAAGCGCGGTGTCACACCCGCGTCCGCGTAGGCCTGCAGGGTGACCTCGCGCAGGTCGTAGCCCCGACGCGGGACGACGAGCGGGCGGCGGGCCAGTTCCTTGACCGTCATCGCACCGCGGCTCGTCGGCGCGTTCCCGGACGCAGGCGAGGCCACCGAGAGCCGCTCGCGCAGCAGGGGCGTGAGCTCCAGCCCCGCGTCGAGGCCACCGGCGGGCACGGTCAGCACGGCGATGTCGATCTCGTTCCGCAGCAGCGAGCGGGCCAGCAGATGCGACCCGTTCTCGGCCAGCTCCAGGCGGATGGCCGGGAACCGCTCGTGGAAGACGCGCAGCACGTCGGCCAGCACTCCGATGCACAGCGACGGGGTGGCACCCACCCGCACGCGCCCCCGCTGCAGCCCGACCAGCTCGGCGACCGCCACGCGGACCGACTCCATGTCGGCGAGCATGCGCCGGGCGAGCGGCAGTACCGCCTCCCCGGCGGAAGTGAGCGTGACCGCGCCCCGGGTCCGCTGCACCAGCGGTGCACCCAGTTCGTCTTCCAGTGCCTTGACCTGCCGACTTAGGGTAGGCTGAGCTACTCGGAGCGAGTCGGCCGCGCCAGTGAAGCTGCGCACGTCTGCCAGGGCGACGAAGTACGCAAGCTGCTGCAACGTCACGTGCATAGCGTACGTGCATCGAAACCGGCCATTCGATGCATTGGACGCCGACCGGCACTCCGTTCACCCTTAATCCATGGTCACCATGGGGGAGCGTGCCAACAGCCGCCATGCTCCGGTCCGTCGTCGTCCGCCGAGGCTGTCCTCGGTGCAGCTGAAGGTCGTCATGGCCCTGACCGGGGCAGTCATGCTGGCCTACCTGGTGGCGCACATGCTCGGGAATTTGAAGATCTTCTTCGGCGAGCAGGCGCTCAACACCTACGCGCACTGGCTGCGGCTGATCGGTGAACCGGCGCTGCCCGGCGAGGGCATGCTGTGGATCATCCGGGTCGTGCTGCTGGTGTCGGTGGTCGCGCACATCGTCGCCGCGACCATCCTCGCCCGCCGCGCCCGCTCGGCCCGCCCGGTCAAGTACGCCCACCGCCGCCCGGTGTCGACGAGCTACGCCTCGCGGACCATGCGCTGGGGCGGCGTGATCATCCTGCTGTTCGTGATCTACCACATCCTGGACCTCACCACCGGCACGTTGAACCCGAACGGTGTGCCCGGCGAGGTCTACGACAACGTGGTGGCCGACTTCTCGCGCTGGTACGTGACGCTGGCCTACACGGTCGCGATGGTCGCTCTGGGCTTCCACCTGCGGCACGGCATCTGGAGCGCGCTGCAGACCCTCGGCCGGTCCAGCGGTCCGTACCAGATGCGCTACAAGGCGATCGCGCTGGTGTTCGCGGTGGTCCTGACGGCGGGCTTCCTCGCCGTTCCCTTCGCCGTCCAGTTCGGATTGGTGGGTGTCCTGTGAACAACTACGTCGACTACACGGTGGGCGAGCCGGTCTCCGACTCCGCGGCCCCCGGCGGTTCGATCGACACCCGCTGGGAGCGTCACCGCTTCGGCGTGAAGCTGGTGAACCCGGCCAACAAGCGCAAGATGAAGATCATCATGGTGGGCACCGGCCTCGCCGGTGGCGCCGCGGCGGCGACGCTGGGCGAGCTGGGCTACCAGGTCGAGTCGTTCTGCTTCCAGGACAGCCCGCGCCGTGCCCACTCGATCGCGGCCCAGGGTGGCATCAACGCCGCGAAGAACTACCGCAACGACGGCGACAGCGTTTTCCGGCTGTTCTACGACACGATCAAGGGCGGCGACTTCCGGGCTCGGGAGTCGAACGTGCACCGGCTCGCCGAGATCAGCCGCCAGATCATCGACCAGTGCGTGGCCCAGGGTGTCCCGTTCGCCCGCGAGTACGGCGGCCTGCTCGACACCCGGTCGTTCGGTGGTGCGCAGGTGTCGCGGACGTTCTACGCCCGTGGCCAGACCGGTCAGCAGTTGCTGCTCGGCGCCTACCAGGCGCTCGAGCGGCAGGTTCAGGCCGGCACCGTCACGATGTACAACCGACACGAGATGCTCGAGCTGATCATCATCGACGGCCGCGCCCGCGGCATCGTCGCCCGCGACCTCGTGACGGGTGAGACCCGCAGCCACATGGCCGACGCCGTCGTGCTCGCCTCCGGCGGCTACGGCAACGTCTTCTACCTCTCGACCAACGCCAAGGGCAGCAACGTCACCGCCACCTGGCGGGCGCACCGCAAGGGCGCGTTGTTCGCCAACCCCTGCTACACCCAGATCCACCCCACCTGCATCCCCGTCAGCGGCGAGCACCAGTCGAAGCTGACGCTGATGAGCGAGTCGCTGCGCAACGACGGCCGCGTGTGGGTGCCCAAGGAGATGGGCGACGACCGCAACCCGCGCGACATCCCGGAGGACCAGCGCGACTACTTCCTCGAGCGCCAGTACCCGGCGTTCGGCAACCTGGTCCCGCGCGACATCGCGAGCCGCGCCGCGAAGGCGGTCTGCGACGCCAAGCGGGGCGTCGGCCCGACCGGCCTGGGCGTCTACCTCGACTTCTCGGCCGCGATCGAGCGCCTCGGCCGGGCGGCCGTGGCGGCGAAGTACGGCAACCTCTTCGACATGTACGAGCGCATCACCGGGGAGAACCCGTACGAGGTCCCGATGCGCATCTTCCCGGCCGTGCACTACACGATGGGCGGACTGTGGGTCGACTACAACCTGCAGAGCACCATCCCGGGCCTGTTCGTGACGGGCGAGGCGAACTTCTCCGACCACGGCGCGAACCGGCTGGGCGCCTCGGCGCTCATGCAGGGTCTGGCCGACGGGTACTTCGTGCTGCCGACGACCATCGGCGACTACCTCGCCGGCGCCAAGCTCACCCCGGTGCCCGACGACGCTCCCGAGGTCGCCGAGGCCGAGGCGGAGGTCGCGGCGCGCCTCGACCGGCTGCTGTCGATCGACGGCCACCGCACGGTCGACTCCTTCCACCGCGAGTTGGGCCACCTCATGTGGGACTACTGCGGCATGGAGCGCAGCGACGAGGGCCTGCGCAAGGCGCTCGACCGGATCCCGGAGCTGCGCCGGGAGTTCTGGAGCGACGTCAAGGTGCCCGGTTCGGCGGCGACGCTGAACCAGTCGCTCGAGAAGGCCGGCCGCGTCGCCGACTTCCTCGAGCTCGGCGAGCTCATGTGCCTCGACGCGCTGCACCGCACCGAGAGCTGCGGCGGCCACTTCCGGGCGGAGAGCCAGACCGACGACGGCGAGGCCAAGCGCGACGACGAGAACTTCTCCTACGTCGCCGCCTGGGAGTACACCGGCCAGGGCCAGGCCCCGGTCCTCCACAAGGAGGACCTCGTCTTCGAGTACGTCACCCCCAGCCAGCGTAGTTATAAGTAGGGGAAGAGTTACAAATGAAGTTGAAGCTCAAGGTCTGGCGCCAGAGCGGCCCGGACGAGAAGGGCCGCCTCGTCGACTACGTGGTGGACAACGCGGACGAGGACATGTCGTTCCTCGAGCTGATCGACGTCCTCAACGAGAAGCTGATCCTCGAGGGCGAGGAGCCGGTCGCGTTCGACCAGGACTGCCGTGAGGGCATCTGCGGCTCGTGCGACATGGTCGTCAACGGCTACGCGCACGGCCCCCAGAAGGCCACCACCGTCTGCCAGCTGCACCTGCGGCACTTCAAGGACGGCGAGACGGTCACCGTCGAGCCGTGGCGGTCCGTGGCGTTCCCGGTGCTCAAGGACCTGGTCGTCGACCGCAGTGCGCTGGACCGGATCATCGCCGCGGGCGGCTACATCTCGGCCCCCACCGGATCCGCGCCCGAGGCGGCATCGACCCCGGTGCCCAAGCCGAACGCGGACCGGGCGTTCACGGCGGCGGCGTGCATCCAGTGTGGTGCCTGCGTGGCGGCGTGTCCGAACGGCTCGGCGTCGCTGTTCCTCGGATCCAAGATCGCGCACCTCGCCGAGCTGCCACAGGGCCAGCCCGAGCGATGGGAACGCGTGGTCAACATGGTCGAGCAGCACGACGCCGAGGGTTTCGGCGGCTGCACCAACATCGGCCAGTGCACGGTGGCCTGCCCGAAGGAGATCCCGCTCGACGTGATCGCCACGCTCAACCGCGACTACCTGCTCGCGACCACCGGCGGCCGGCGGCGACACATCGCCTGAGGCCTCTGACCTGCCCGTGAGCCATATCACGGACATCCGACAAAGTTGACCGGCACCCGTCCGCACCGGACGGGTGCCGCGTCGTAGAGTCCCGGGTCACACGGCCCGGAGACGTGATCCCGCTCTCTCCTCATGGAGCGCCGTCCCGGGCCCCTCGAGATGGGGACTCACTGACGTGTCATCCACCACTGACTCGGCGGCCGGAAGGGCGGAGATCGCGGCGCGCACGCTGCGCACCGACCGCTGGTGGCTGCCGCCGCTGCTCAACGTCATCGGCCTCGGTGCCTGGGTTTTGTACGCGACAGTGCGCGCGTTCATGCAGCAGTGGTACTTCGTGCCGCAGTACAACTACCTGACGCCGTTCTACTCACCGTGCGTCTCGAACGGCTGCATCGAGCAGGCCGCACACTTCGGCCGCTTCCTGCCCGACTGGCCGATCCTCCCGTACGCGGCGTTGACGTTGCCGTTCCTGCTGCTGTTCCGCCTGACCTGCTACTACTACCGCAAGGCCTACTACCGGTCGTTCTGGCTCTCGCCGCCGGCGTGCGCGGTGGCCGAGCCGCACCGCCGCTACAAGGGCGAGTCGCGCGGGCCGTTGCTCGGCCAGAACCTGCACCGCTACTTCTTCTACGCCGCCGCGATCATCTCGCTGATCAACACCTACGACGCTTTCCACGCACTGTTCAAGGCGGACGGAAGCTTCGGCCTGGGGCTCGGCAACATCATCCTGTTCGCCAACGTCGTGCTGCTCTGGGCCTACACGATCTCCTGCCATTCGTGCCGGAGCATCATCGGCGGCCGGCTGAACCACTTCTCCAAGCACCCGACGCGCTACAAGGCGTGGCTGTTCGTCTCCCGGCTCAACGCCAAGCACATGCAGCTGGCCTGGACGACGCTGGGCACGCTCGCCCTGACCGACTTCTACATCATGGCCGTCTCGGCCGGATGGTTCTCCGACCTGCGGATCGTGGGGTGACCGGCATGTCCGAGCACGACAGCGAGCCGATCGAGCGGCACGACTACGACGTCGTGGTGATCGGAGCAGGCGGGGCGGGCCTGCGCGCCGCGATCGAGGCGCGCCTGCAGGGCAAGCGGACGGCGATCATCTCGAAGTCGCTGTTCGGCAAGGCGCACACCGTGATGGCCGAGGGCGGTTGCGCCGCGGCGATGGGCAACGCCAACCCGAACGACAACTGGCAGGTCCACTACCGCGACACCATGCGCGGCGGGAAGTTCCTCAACAACTGGCGGATGGCCGAGCTGCACGCCAAGGAGGCGCCGGACCGCGTCTGGGAGCTGGAGACCTACGGGGCGCTCTTCGACCGCACGAAGGACGGCAAGATCAGCCAGCGCAACTTCGGGGGGCACACCTACCCGCGCTTGGCGCACGTCGGGGACCGCACCGGGCTCGAGCTGATCCGCACGCTGCAGCAGAAGATCGTCTCGTTGCAGCAGGACGACTTCAAGGAGACCGGCGACTACGAGTCGTACCTGCGGGTCTTCCACGAGTGCACGATCACGGACCTGTTCGTGACGGACGGGAAGATCTCGGGCTGCTTCGGCTACTTCCGGTCGGACGGACGGTTCGTGCGCTTCGACGCGCCGGCGATCGTGCTGGCCACCGGCGGCGTCGGCAAGAGCTACCAGGTCACCAGCAACTCCTGGGAGTACACCGGCGACGGACACGCCCTGGCCCTGCGCGCAGGCGCGACCCTGATCAACATGGAGTTCCTGCAGTTCCACCCCACGGGCATGGTCTGGCCGCCCTCGGTGAAGGGCATCCTCGTCACCGAGTCGGTGCGCGGCGACGGCGGGGTGCTGCGCAACTCCGAGGGCAAGCGGTTCATGTTCGAGTACATCCCGGACGTGTTCCGGGAGCAGTACGCGACCAGTGAGGACGAGGGCGACCGCTGGTACACCGATCCGGACAACAACCGCCGTCCGCCCGAGCTGCTGCCGCGCGACGAGGTCGCCCGGGCGATCAACTCCGAGGTGAAGGCCGGCCGCGGGAGCCCGCACGGCGGCGTCTTCCTCGACATCGCCTCCCGGCGGTCGAAGGAGGAGATCCTCAAACGGCTGCCGTCGATGTACCACCAGTTCAAGGAGCTGGCGGACGTCGACATCACCGCCGAGCCGATGGAGGTCGGTCCCACCTGCCACTACGTGATGGGCGGGATCGAGGTCGACCCCGACACGGGGATGTCGACGGTTCCGGGCCTGTTCGCAGCGGGGGAGTGCTCCGGCGGGATGCACGGGTCGAACCGGCTGGGCGGCAACTCGCTCTCCGACCTCCTGGTCTTCGGCCGGCGGTGCGGGCTGGGTGCGGCGCAGTACACGGACTCCCTGGCCGCACGGCCGGTGATCGTCCACGACGACCTGGCAGCTGCTCTCGACCGGGCGCTGCTGCCGTTCTCCAGTGCCACGTACGGCGGGGAGAACCCGTTCGTCGTGCACCTGGAGCTGCAGAAGACGATGCACGAACTCGTCGGCATCATCCGCAAGGCCGACGAGATGGAGATGGCGCTCAAGAAGTTGGCCGACATCGCCACGCGCACCCGGACGGTGACGGTCGAGGGGCACCGCGAGTTCAACCCCGGCTGGCATCTCGCGCTGGACCTGCGGAACATGCTGCTCGTCTCGCTTTGCGTGGCGAAGGCGGCCTTGGAGCGTCAGGAGAGCCGCGGCGGTCACACCCGCGACGACTTCCCGGTGATGGACGCCGACTGGCGCCACCTGCTGCTCGTGTGCTCGGCCCTGGGCGAGGACGACGTCGAGCTCGTGCGCCGCGAGCAGGTGCCGATGCGCCCGGAGCTGTTCGACCTCTTCGAGCTCGACGAGCTGAAGAAGTACTACACCGGCGAGGAGCTCGGCGGACACCGAGCAGGGGGATCGGCATGAGCGACAGTCACTGGCACCACTTCCGCGTGTGGCGCGGTGATGACAAGGGTGGCGACCTCGTCGACTACCCGGTGGAGGTGAACGAGGGCGAGGTCGTCCTCGACATCATCCACCGGCTGCAGCAGACCGAGGCCCAGGACCTGGCGGTGCGCTGGAACTGCAAGGCCGGCAAGTGCGGCTCGTGCAGCGCGGAGATCAACGGCCGGCCGCGGCTGATGTGCATGACACGGATGAGCACGTTCGCCGACGACGAGGTGGTCACGGTCACCCCGCTGCGCACGTTCCCGGTGATCCGCGACCTGGTCACCGACGTGAGCTTCAACTACACGAAGGCCCGCGAGGTGCCGTCCTTCGCGCCTCCGCCGGAGCTCGCGCCGGGGGAGTACCGGATGCAGCAGGTGGACGTCGAGCGGAGCCAGGAGTTCCGCAAGTGCATCGAGTGCTTCCTGTGCCAGAACACCTGTCACGTGGTGCGCGACCACGAGGAGAACAAGAAGGCGTTCTCGGGGCCGCGCTACCTCATGCGGGTCGCCGAGCTGGAGATGCACCCGCTGGACGTCGAGGACCGGCGCGAGACCGCCCAGGAGGACCACGGGCTCGGCTACTGCAACATCACCAAGTGCTGCACCGAGGTCTGCCCGGAACACATCAAGATCACCGACAACGCGCTCATCCCGCTCAAGGAGCGGGTGGTCGACCGCAAGTACGACCCGCTCGTCTGGCTGGGCAGCAAGATCTTCCGCCGCGCCGGATCCTGACGTCTCCACGCAGGTCGGAGGGTGCGTCGACCCCTCCGACCTGCGTGAACGACGCATCAGGGGGGCCGGTTTGCAGCCCCCGACACGAGCGCGTAACCTTGTCCAAGTCAGCGAGACGCCGGACAGAACGAGCCCCTCGGGGATCGGTCACCAGGCCTGCTGACCGGCCCACGTAGTACCCCTCGGTGAACCTCTGGTTGAGCCGGGTGTACGGTGGGATTTGATGGAAACACGGCCCCGGATCGTGGCTTGCTGCTGCGGGATGGTGTGCGGGTGTCTTTTGAGAACTCAACAGTGTGTCGAGCTTGTTTGTTTGGAACTGGTGGTGTTGTGCCAGTTTTGATATGGCTCTTCAATATCTACGGCCCCGTCCGTGGTGGAGAGTTTTTTG